>DASRGX010000133.1:0-9209 GCA_035650835.1 Rudaea sp.
GACCCCGGCGCAGCAACCTGCGCGGCACTGCACGGTCTCTACAACGGCACCCTCGTGTACTCGCATCGTTCGAGCGGCACGCGCTTCTACTGCGGCAGCCCCGAGAACGGCTTCAACAGCATCCTCAACCGCGATCGCCAGGCCGACACGCTGCTGTCCGCGAAGTACCGTTTCAACGAGCACACGACGGCCTACGCGCAGCTGCTGTACAACTTCAGCGAGCCCGCATACAGCGGCGGTCTGCCGTTCTGGGCTAGCAACCGGATCGCCGAACCATTCTACGATCAGAACACGCACCGCTACGAATACCTGCAGCGCATCTTCGCGCCCGAGGAGATCGGCGGCTTCGACGGCGAGGACCAGCACGTCTACACGCATGCCTTCAATTTCACCGCCGGCCTGCAAGGCAGCCTGGGCGATTCCAATTTCAACTACGACGCGTATTACAACCGCTCGCAAGTCGACACGGACTACAAATCGCATACCGGCAATTTCATCAATCATCTGATCGATCAGTACTACCTCGGTCCGCAGCTCGGCGTCGACAATTCGCAAGGCGTGCCGATCCCGATCTTCGCGCCCGATCTGACGCGCCTGTACACGCCGCTGACGCCGGCGCAATACGACAGCTTCATCGGATTCCGCTCCGAGCATTCGCTTTCGTGGACGCAGAATTTCACCGTCACCGTGAACAACACCGCACTGTTCTCGCTGCCTGCCGGCGACGTCGGCGCGGCCGCCGTCGCGCAGTACGGCATCGATCAGTTGAACGCGCCGCCGGACATCAACGCGGTGAATGGGGCGTTCGGCGATACCTTCGTGCGGCCGACCGCCGCCGGCAGCCGCGATCACTACGCCGTCGGTACGGAGTTCCGCGTGCCTGTGACGCGTATGCTCACGTTCGACGCGTCCGGCCGCTACGATCGCTACGACTACGCCGCCGGCACGGGTTACGGCGGCGGCAGCAACGGCGCCGGCAAGTTCACGTACAAAACCGGCCTCGAGCTGCGTCCGGCGGACGAGTGGCTGCTGCGCAGCAACTATGCGACGGCATTCCGTACGCCCGATTTGTTCAACCTGTTCCAGGGAAAAACCGGTTCCTACGGTCAGGTGACCGACTGGTACCTGTGCCGACAGGCAGGCTACACGAGCGCGAACATCGGCGACTGCCCGCTCGGCAACGTCAGCCCGCTGACGATCACGTCGGGCAGCACCACGCTCAAGAACATCACCGCGAAATCGTTCGGCTACGGCTTCGTCTGGTCGCCGTTGGACAACCATCTCAACCTGTCGGTCGATTACAACCGCGTCAGCATCAGCAACGAGGTGCAGCAGATCGATCTGAACCGCGTATTGATAACGGAAGCGAACTGCCGGCTCGGGCATTCGGAAGGCGGCCAGGCCTACGACATCAACTCGCCGACGTGCCGCAACGCGCTCGCCCTCGTGCAGCGCAACGCGGCCAATGCGCCCTTCGACCCGAACGGCATCGCCCAGCTCACCTCGATTCCGACGAATATCGCGCTCGAATACCAGTCGGGCATCCAGGCGTCCGCGCGTTATCGCTGGGATACGGACCGCCTCGGCCAATTCCAGGTCGGCGCGGTGTATTTCGTGCAACTCAAGCACACGTCGAAGAATTTCCCCGGCGACGCCACGTTCGACGACCTGTGCTGCGACAACAGCGACGAGTTCTTCAACACGTTCGCAGGCGACATGACGTGGGACATCGGCAAGTTCAGCACTACGCTGCGCGTGACGCGCGATGCGCCGACGTGGGCATCCGACGGCTCGGCGCGCAATGTCGGTCCGTGGATCGTCTACAGCGGCAGCACGAAGTATTCGTTCACACACGACATGTACCTGCAGCTGATCGTCAACAACATCACCAACAAGCAGCCGCCGAAGGACCCGACCAACGGCAGCTATCCGTATTACGACAGCGGCGATTACAACGCGTATGGCCGCGCCTTCTGGCTCGAGTTCGCGGTCCGTTTCGGCGGCGCGCGGCAATGAGGGTTGCGACAGCAATCTGCCCTGGCTGAGCAGACGAAGCTGGATGGCTGGCGCCACGCGGGCGCCGGCCACATCCCGGTAATTCTCGAACACGACCGGAACACGAGCGGCATTCCACGCATTCTCGACCACGGCTTGACAAGCAATAAATTACTTGCCTAATATACAGGCAAGTATTCACTTGCTCGTTATGCCGATGACCGAACGCCGCGATACCGACATGTTGTTCAAAGCCCTCGCCGACCCCAGCCGGCGCAAGCTTCTGGACCTATTGCATGCGAACGACGGTCGCACGCTGAACGAGCTGTGCGAGCACCTCGACATGACGCGGCAAGGCGTCACGCAGCACTTGGATTTGCTGGAAGCGGCGAACCTCGTGGCCACGGTGCGGCGCGGTCGCGAAAAGCTGCACTTCCTCAATCCGGTGCCGTTGCAGGAAATCTACGAACGCTGGATTGCCAAGTTCGAAAAACCGCGCCTCAAGGCGCTCTCTGAATTGAAACGGAAAATGGAGAAAACCAATGGCTAAATCGACGTTTGTCTACGTTACCTACATCCGCACCACGCCCGAAAGACTGTGGTCGGCGTTGAGCGACGATTCGGAGTTCATGAAGCAGTACTGGTTCGGCGTTCACTGCGAGAGCGGATGGAAAGCCGGCTCGCCGTGGAAGATGCTGTATCCCGATGGAACCGTCGTCGACTCTGGCGAGATCGTCGAAGCCGACGCGCCGCGGCGCTTGGTGATCCGCTGGCGCAACCAGTGGAATCCCGAACTCAACGCCGAAGGCGACTCGCTCTGCACGATGGAACTGGAACCCGTCGGCGGCACGGTGAAGCTGTCGATCACACACACGATCGAACGCGAGGCGTCGAAGTTGATCACCGCCGTGTCTGGCGGCTGGCCGAAGATCCTCTCCAATCTCAAGTCGCTGCTGGAGACCGGCTCCGTCGCTCTGCAGAACTACGAGGCCGGAAAGAGCTCGCAGACCGGCAAGGCATGAAGCGGCAAACGGCGGGCGGCGATCGAGGTTCGACGCTTCGCGCGCCGCCGGTCGGAGGAACGGCTCAACGCGCGATGCTGGTGCTGAAACGTACCGTGCCGGTCTCGTCCACGACTTGCACGCGCAGCTCGCGGGAGCCGAGCGACAGCGCCATGAAACCGTAGGCGCTGGCGCTGAACAACGTGCCCTCGGTCGCAGCGACGGGCGTGTGTTCGGCGCCGGTGCCGGAGACGAGGTACGTCGTCTTGCCGTCCTTGCGGCGGATCACCTGCAGATCGTGCTCATGACCGTCGATGTACGCCTGCACGCCGTAGCGTTTGAACAAAGGCACGAGCGCGCTTTCGAGTTCGGCTTGCGTACCGCGTTTGGCGCCGGAATAAATGTGATGATGCCCGACCACGAATTTCCATTGCGCATGCGAGGCGGCTAGGCCGCCTTCCAGCCACGCGAGCTGCGCCTTCGGGTCCGTGCCGTCGAGGGCGTATTCGTCGGAACGCTTGCGGTAGTCGGCGATGAACGGCGTCGTGTCGATGAAAAAGAATTGCGCGTCGGTGTTCTCGTCGACGCGTTTCTGCACGGTGTAGTAGCGCGCCGGCAGGTGCCACCGCTGGCTGCGGTGCGTGTAGTCGACCTCGGCCTGGGGATTGCCGTGGTAGTCGTGGTTGCCGAGCACCACGTACCAATCGTTGTGCAGCACGTAGTCGGTGTAGACCTGTTCGTACGACAGCTGCCACTGCGGGTCGTCGACGCTGGCGACCCCGTTCGGATAGAAATTGTCGCCGGTCGAAATGATGAATTTCGCGTCCAGCGCTTCCGCGGTGCGCGCCATCTGTGTCGCCACCGCGCGCTGCGGCGGCGAGCCGAAGCGTCCCCAGTCGCCGACGACGATGAAGTTCAACGCGTCCGGCGCAAGGTGCAGGCCCCCTGCAGTGGCCGCCGCAGTCGCTTCCGCCGAGGGCGGCGTTTTTGCGACCGCAGACAACGAGGCGCAGCCGACCAGCACGGCGGCGAGCGCGCTGCGAGCACGGCCGCCTCGCATCGTCACGGTTGGCCGACCATCAACAGACCGAAGCTCTCGGGCTTCATCGGCGGGCGCGGATGCGGTTCGTCCTTGGTCGGCGCGGGCGTGGCGCCGAATTCCGCGAACGGCAGCACCACGCGATGCGTTTTGGCATCGAGCGCGATCGTGCGCGTGCGCGGCGGCGTGGTCACGTTCGCGACGATGCGGAAATGCGCCGGATCGTCCTCGTGCACCACGGTCAGCGTGCCGTCGCCGTTCGCGCTGAACGCATTGCCGCTGTGCGGATCGAAGACCGCGCCGTCAGGATTGCTGCCGATCGGGAGCGTCGCCACGACCTTGCCGCTGACGGCATCGAGCACCGCCATCTGCTTGTTGGCGCAGACCGAGAACAGGCGCTGATGCGCAGCATCGAGCGCGATGCCGGTCGGCGCTTCGCAACTGCCGAGCGACCACGTGCCCAGCACCGCGTTCGCTTTCGTGTCGATCGCAGCCACTTGGCTCTTGTCTTCGAGATTGACGAACAGCTTGCCCGCACCGTCGGCCACGGCGAGTTCCGGCTTGCCCGGCAGCGCGATCGTCGCCACGACCCGGTTCGTCGCCGGATCGATCACGGTCGCCGCGGCGCCATGACCGTCGAACGCAAAAACATGGTTGCTGATCGTGTCGTACAGCATCGCGTCTGGGCTCTTCCCGGTCGCGATCTCGGCTACGGGTTTGAGCGATTCCAGATCGAAGACAACGACCTTGTCGTCGCCGCCGCTCGATACGTAGCCGCGTTTCAGCGACGGCACCAGCGCGACGCCGTGCGCTCGCTGCAGCGCGCCGATCTCGCCGAGCGCCTTGCCGCTGTCCGCGTCGACGACCAGGAGGCGATCGCCGCGCGTCACGAACACCCGACGCGAGGACTCCTCCACGGCGAGCAAATCCCATCCTCCGGCCCCGCCGAGTGCGTAGCGGTGAAGTTCCCTAAATGCCGGCGCGTCGGCCGCTTGCGTGGCGCCCGCGAGCAGCGCCGTCGCTGCGCCAAGTGCCAGGTTTCCGTATTTCATACCGCCTCCGTGTCGATGGCCTCAGAGCTTGACGCGCACGCCCGCCAGCAAAGTGGCGTCGTAGTACTCGCGCTGGATCGGGCGGTTCGCGCCCGGTCCTTCCGTGAACTTGAGCGGGGTGTTCGTCAGATTCTTCGCGTCGAAAAACGCCGTCAGCCACTCGTTGATCGCGTACGTCGCGCCGAAATCGAGCGAATAGCGCGGCTGGCTCCAGATGTCGGTGGCGTCCGAACCGCCCACGGCAAAGATATTCTTGCTCGTGTAGTAGCCAGCCAAATTCAGCGACAGACCGTCGACGTCGTAGCTCAGCGCCAGGTTGGCGGTGTGCTTGGACGTCGAAGGCAGCAGGGTCTTGTCTCCGGGGCGGATCTGCAAGCTGGAGTCGACGTAGGTGTAGTTCGCGTTCACGCCGAAGCCGCTCCACCAGCCCGGCAGATCGCGGAATTTCTGCACGTAATTGAACTGTGCGCCGGTCGCGTGCGCGCTGGCGACGTTTTCCCAGCCGCTCACGTGCACGATGCCGTCGAAGCCGGCGAGCGGACCCGTGGTCGGATTGACCTCGGTGAATTCCGTCGCGACGATGTAGTCGCTCAGTTCCTTGTGGAAAACGCCGACGGACGCGATGCCGCCGTACGGCAGGTAATACTCGAGGTCGACGTCGAAATTGTCGCTCGTGATCGGCTTCAGGTTCGGATTGCCGGTCGCGATGGTGCCCTGTCCCGGATCGACCGTCACCGAGGCCGATATCTGGTTGAAGCCCGGCCGTGCGATCGTTTTCGAATACACCGCGCGCGCCATCATATCCGGCGCGAATTCGTAGCGCACCTGCAGCGTCGGGAAGAAATCGCCGTAGTCGTGCTTGTAGCTGACCGGCGTGTTGCTGGCGACGTCGCCGTTCGCGTCCAGCGTCTGCTGGATCACGTGGTACGTGCCTTCGGTGCGCTCGTAGCGCACGCCGCCGAGCAAGCCGAGCTTGTCGATCGGCGTGAACTGGTATTGGGCGTAGCCTGCGTAGATGTCTTCTTTGCCGCTCGCGAAGCCGGCCGCTTCGTCGTCGTGGTTTTCCGTCACGGGCACCGTCGCGATCAGGCGGCGGATGACGTTCGGATCGATGTCGAAACCGTTGCGGTAGGCGCCTGCGTAGTAGGTCACGCTGCGATCCGTGCGCGCCTGGCTCAACAGCAAATCGGGCACGTCGTAGACGAAACTGCCGATCTCGTTGTTGCGGTTGCGCAGACGCGCGCTGACCCCGAATTTCGCGTTTTCATCGTCGCCGCCGAACCAGCTCGTCGGTACGGTCGCATTTGCCGCACCCGTCCATTCCTGCTCGTGATCGTGCGCGGTGTCGTTCGTGAGCTTGTGCAGGGCGTACTGCGTGGGATCGAGCGGATCGAGGCCGCCGACGAACGCGATGCGCGGCCGGTTCGGATCGGTCGTGTTGTCGTATTCGACGGTGCCGAAGGCGTCCTTCGGCGTACGGAAATCGGAATTGTAGTTGTAGAAATTGTTGTACGACCCGAGAGTCAGCGCCGCGTGGTAGTCGAACTTGACGCTCTGCAAGTCGTTCACGCCGCCGATCATCGCGACGCGGGAGTCGATGGCTTCCTTGTGGTCGACCAGCTTCTTGTCGAACGTCGCGCCCTGGTCGATGAAGCCGTTGCGGTTGGCCGGGTCCGGCCCGAACAGCGTCGGATCGTTGTACAGGCTGATGTCGAGATGCTGGTCGGATTTGAGCTCGGTGTAGCCGGTGTCGTAGTAGCGCAGATACCAGCGGTTCGCATCGTTCGGTTCGAACGCGAGTTCGCCGCCGAAACCGTGGCGGGTGCGCTTGTAGTCGTAGAAGCGCTGGTCGAACTCGGCGAATGCCTTGTCCGGCACGCCGTCCGCTTGCGCGTCGACGTAGGCCGCTTCGATATCGTCGATGCCGCGCTTGTCCTCGTAGTACGACACCGTGCCGATGAACGAGAACGGCTTCTCGCCCGCATCGCCGAAGCCGAAGCGACCGCCGCCGGTCAGCTGCAGATCCTTGACCGGCGTATCGCGCAGGTTTTCGTTGCCGTAGCCGATTTCGGCTTCGGCGAGATAATCCTTGTCGCGCGGCAAGCGCTTGGGCTGGATGTCGACGGTGCCGCCCAGCGCTTCGGCGTCCTGTTCCGGCAGATTCGTGTTCGTCACCGTGATCGAGCCGATCAGACCGGCCGGAATCGCGTCGAACGCGACGGCGCGTCCGCCGCCCGCCGGTGTCGCGGTGTTGGTAGGCGGCAGGCGCACGCCGTCGAACGTGGTGCTGTTCAAGTCCGCGTCGATGCCGCGGATGTTGACGAAACGTCCTTCGCCCGTATCGGTTTCGAGCGAGATGCCCGGCAAGCGCCGCACCGCTTCGCCCGCGTTGATGTCCGGCAGTTTTTCGATTTCCGCCGCGGGCTGCACCAGGATCAGGTTCGGCGCGTCTTGTTGCTGCAGGCGCGCGGAAATGTCCTGGCTCGCGCGCGCCGTCACTTGGACGTCGGACAGCGTCGATGCCGCCGCCGCAGCGGCGACGTCCATGTCGAATGTCGCCTCATGCGAACCGGGCTGCACGGTCACGGCATGTTCGGTCGGCGCGCCCTCGCGCGGCGTCACGCGCAAGGTGTAGCTGCCCGGCGGCAAATCGTGAAAACGATATTTGCCGTCGCGCGCCGTGGTCGCGCTTTTGTGCAATTCGCGGATCTCGACGCGGGCGCCCTCCAGTGGACGGTGGTCGGCGCTGATGCGGCCGCTCAGATCCACGTCGCTCGCGGCGACTGCGGCGAAGGGCAACGCAGCGCACCCTGCCCCGATCGCCAACACCAACCCACGCACCCTGAACTGCGACATGGCGAAGCTCCGTTCTGCGAGTAGATGCCACGGAGACCCGCAGCGCGAGCGCGCACGGTAGCGCCGGACCGTGACCAACCGATTGCAGAATTAAGGAAGCTCCGATGCACCGCTTCGCGCCTCCCTTGCGTGTGCCCGCCCATTGTGCAACACTGAACCACATGGTTCAGTATGAGCGAGTCCGCTTGAACACCGCGTTCGCCGCGCTCTCCGACGTCACCCGACGCGGCGTTCTGGAGCAGCTCGGGCACGCCGATGCGTCGATCACCGACCTCGCAGCCAAATTCCGCATGACCCTCACGGGCATGAAGAAGCATGTCGGCGTGTTGGAGCAGGCGGGGCTCGTCGTCACGGAAAAGATCGGCCGCGTGCGGACGTGCAGGCTCGGCCTGCGCCGCCTCGAGGAAGAAGCGGCATGGATCGACAAGTACCGCCAGCTCTGGGAGGCGCGCTTCGACGCGCTGGACCACGTCGTCGAGGAACTCAAGCGGAAGGAGAAAACCGGTGGACGCAAGAAATCGAAGTGAGCCAACGTCATGAAGAACCGTACGACGGCAGAACGGAAGTCCGATCGCGAGCTGATCATTACGCGAAGCTTCGATGCCCCGGCGCGCATCGTGTTCGAGGCGTGGACCACGCCTGAGCTGCTCAAGCGATGGTGGGCGCCCGCCTCGGCTGGCGTGTCCCTCGTTTCCTGCGAGGCGGACGTGCGCGTCGGCGGCAGGTATCGTTTCGTGTTCGGCAACGCGGGCGCGCCGTCGATGGCGTTCTTCGGCAGGTACCTCGAAGTGGTGCCGAACTCTCGCCTCGTCTGGACGAACGAAGAAAGCGACGACGGCGCCGTCACGACGGTGACCTTCGAGGAGAAGGACGGCCGGACGCTGCTGATCATGCACGAGCTCTATCCTACGAAGGAAGCGCTCGACATCGCCATCTCCGGGATGGAGGGCGGAATGCCCGAGTCGTTCGCGCAACTCGACGCGCTGCTCGCCGCGCTGGACGCGAGCCGCTGAAGCGCCTCGCGCAGCACGGTGCCTCGCGGCCGCCACAATTGCGGCCGCGCAGCTCCACGACGGCGTCCTAGCGTGTCCGCATGAACCGGCGACGTCTATTCCTCGGCCTTGGCGTGTGCTGCACGGCGCTCGCGATCGCCGCCGCGCTTTCGAGTTCTTACGCGTGGCACGTCCTGCTGCGCCGCGGCGGCACGCGCTGGCTGGACGTGACGGCCGACGACGCGCAGCTGAGCGAGCCGCTGCGCGTCGCGCT
>DASRGX010000134.1:0-11997 GCA_035650835.1 Rudaea sp.
TCGGCGAGATCGAGGCGCAGTTGCTGCACGCGGCGGAGTTGCGCGAAGCGGCGGTGCTGGCGCGGGAAGACGTGCCTGGCGAGAAGCGCCTGGTGGCGTACGTGGTGCCGCGCGAAGGCGCGGAGGTGTCGGCGGCGCAGCTGCGAGCGGAACTCGAGCAGCGGCTGCCGGACTACATGGTGCCGAGCGCGTTCGTGGTGATGAAGGCGTTTCCGCTGACGCCGAGCGGAAAACTCGACCGCAAGGCACTGCCGGCGCCGGACTACGGCTTGTTGGCCGATCGCCGCTACGAGGCGCCGATCGGTGCGACAGAAACAGCCTTGGCGCACGTGTGGCAGGACCTGCTGCGTGTCGAGCGCGTCGGCCGGCACGACAATTTCTACGAGCTCGGCGGCGACTCCATCGTGGCTATGCAGGTGGTGGCGCGCGCGGCGCGCGCCGGTGTGTTCGTCGGCGTGCGCGATGTGATCGAATGCCAGACGGTCGCAGTGCTCGCGACGCGGCATCGCGGCGCCGGTACGCAACGCGATCAGGACGAAGTCAGCGGCGAATTCCTGCCCCTGCCGATTCATCGTGAAATGTTCACCGGCGACTTCGATGCCTTGCATCGCTACAACATGTCGATGCTGTTCGAAGTCGGAGAGGATTTCACCGAGACCGAACTGCGCGCGATCGTCGCCGCTCTGTACCGGCGCCACGACGCTCTGCGAATCCGCTTCCGCGCCGAAGGCGGCGAGATCGTCGCTTGGCACGCGCCGCTGAGCGACGCGCTGATCGCGAAAAGCTGCGTGAGCGAGATGTTGCCCGCCGACGCCGACGCGTACGCCGCGAATATGCTCGCCTGCTGCGACCGGCATCAGGCATCGCTGCACCTCGTCGACGGACCGCTGTTCCGCACCGTGCTGATCGGCGGCGTGCCCGGCCGCAAGCGCCTGTTCGTCGTCGCGCACCACGGCATCTTCGATTCGGTTTCCTGGCGCATCGTGCTGGCCGACATGGAGATGGCGCATGCCCAGCTCGCTCGCGGCACATCGATCGCGCTGCCGCCGAAGACCAGCGCGTACCAGGCATGGGGCCGTGCGCTGCGCGCGGCATCGCTCTCGCTGCACGCCGAACTCGGATTCTGGCGCGACCAGTGCGGCGCGTCGACGCGGATGCCGACGGATTTCGCGACCGTAACGGCGCCCACCGCCGCGACGACGGCGTGGTTCAACGTCGAGGTTTCGTCCTCGCAGACGAACGTTCTGCTCAAGCATGCCCCGAGCGTCTTCGACGCGCAGGCGAAAGACCTCCTGTTGGCTGCGGTATACATCGCCGTGCGGCGCTGGAGCGGCCGGCACGAATTCCTCGTGCAGATGGAATCCCACGGCCGCGAATCGGGCATCGAAGAAACGCTCGACCTCACGCAGACGGTCGGCTGGTTCACCGCGGCATATCCGCTGCGTCTGCACTGCGCGGACGAGGACATCGCTGCGGTCACGGCGGCGGTCAAGACGCAAAGCCGGTCGGTGCCGAACAACGGCATCGGCTACGGCGTCCTCAAACACTTCGCACGGGCCGAAGGGCTGCAAGACGATATCGGCGCACACGCGATCGTCTTCAACTATCTCGGTCAGTTCGATCGCCCGGCCGGCGAGGACGGGTATTTCAAGATCGCGGCGGAAGCGACGGGCAACACGCTCGATCTGCGTCGCGCGCGGCCGTATCTGATCGGCATTCAAGGCGGCGTGCTGGGCGGCAAGCTCAATTTCGCGATCGACTACAGCAACGAACAGTATCGCGCGGAGCGCATCGACGCGCTCGCCGCCGAGCTGCGGTCGGCGCTGGCATCGATCGCCGCCGCGGCCGAGCCCGCTCGGCTCACGCTTACGGCCAAAGATTTCGCTTGAACATCCACGGACACCGACAAGGAACGGAACGATGAACTTCACCAATCTTTTTGACGAAGCCCGCAGGCACGAACGTGCGGAAATCTCCGCCAAGCAGATCGACGGCCAGGACCGCTCGATATCTTTCCCGGCGTTCGTCGCGGAAGTCGACGTGCTGGCGCAGAAGCTGCAAACCTCCGGCGTCGCGCGCGGAATGCAGATCGCGCTGCAGGCGCCGAATTGCTACGAATACCTGCTTTGGGACCTCGCGGCGCTCAAGCTCGGCGCGGTGATCCATGCCGTGCCCGAAGACCTGCCCGCGGAAAAGGTCGCCGCGATCGCGCGCAAGCACGCCATCGCACTCTGGGTGTATGAAAAACCCGAAAACGTCGCCGGTATCGGCAACGCCGTCGCGCTCGCGGAAACGGCGGCCGCGCGCGAGTTTCCCGTCGACCGCGACGCGGCGCGGCTCGCCGATGCGGATCTGCATTCGCGCGTGTATTCCTCGGGCAGCTCGGGCTACCTCAAAGGGCTCGAGATCAGCCGCCGCGGCACGGAGCTGCTCGTCTCCGACTTCATCGACGCCTTCGGCTTGTGCAGCGCGGATTCGCACCTGATCTTCCTGCCGCTTTCCAATTATCAGCAACGCCTTTCCGTGTACGGCTGCTTGTGGGCGGGCGCGTCCATCAAGGTGGTCCGCCATACGACGGTGTTCCAGGAGCTCGGGCGCTACGCGCCGAGCTTCATCATCGCCCCGCCCGCGATCTACGAAACCGTCTACAACCTTTACGGCCGCGGCGCCGATGCGAAGCAGAAGCTCGCCGCGTTCCTGGGCGGCAACATCCGTTTCATGATCACGGGCATGGCGCCGATCCGCAAGGAAGTGCTCAAGGCGTTCAACGCGCTCGGCTATCTGCTGCTCGAGGCGTACGGCGTGACCGAAACGGGAATGATCGCCTGGAACACGAAGGAACGTCATCGCATCGGCGCCGTCGGCATGCCGATCCATCCCGAGCACGTGCACTTCACCGCGGAATCGGAGATCGTGATCAAGCGGCCGTTTCCGCTTTCGAAATGCTATTTCGACAGCGCCGAGAGCGACAGCGCGAACACGTTCCTTCCCGACGGCTCGATCGCGACGGGCGACATCGGCGTGCTCGACGCGGACGGCTTCTTGAGCCTGAGCGGCCGCAAGAAGGAAATCATCGTGACGAGCGGCGGTGCCAAATTCCACCCGGAGGAACTCGAACGCGCGCTGTCCTCGGTGGCGCCGGTCAAGCATTCGATCGTGCTGATGTCGAAGAACGACAGCCGGCTCGTCGCCGTGATCGTCGCCGACGGGCACGAGGACCCGGTCGTGATCGGCCAGATCGACGAGAGCATCCGCGCGATGAACGCGTCGGCGCCGAGCTACAAGAACATCCACCGACGCATCGTCACGGCCACGGCGCCCAGCATCGAAAACGGCATGCTGACGCGGAACCTCAAGTACGACCGCAAAGGCATCTACCGCTATTTCGAAGCGGAGATCGAAGCGCGGGAGGCGTCGCTCGCATGACCACGGCAACCGCGGATGCGGAACTCTCGAAACTCACTGCGCTCGTGCGGCAGGTCAATGTCGACTTGCCTCCGGGCTGTCCGATCACGGCGAGCACGCGCTTCGTCGAGGACATCGGCATGGGCTCGATCAACCGCCTCATGCTCATCACGCTCGTCGAGCAGGAGTTCGGCGTGAGCCTCGAGCAGCACATGCACCGTCTCGTCGAGCTGCACACGGTCGGCGACACGGCGCGATTCCTCGCCACGCTCAAGGGAGCGGCCTAGCCATGCACCAGCCTGCCACGATCGTCGACGGCCACTGCCATCTCGCGTCGAGCCGGTGCATTCCGCGCGAGTTCTTCTTGGGCGTGGCGCGCAATCTCGCACGCAAGATCGAATCGCATGGAATGCCCGCCGACGAGGAAAAACTCACGCGCATGCTGATCGCGCAGTACGACGATCACGACGCCGACAAGCTCGTCGCGAAGATGGATGCCGCGGGCATCGCCGAAACGGTGCTGCTCGCACCGGATTTCAGCTACGTGTTCGACGCCGAGCATTCGCTCGAGGATCTCGCACGCCAGCACGCCGCCGTGGTGGCGCGGCATCCCGGACGGTTCCGCGTGTTCTTCGGCGTGGACCCGCGCTGGGGCACGAGCGGCTACGATTTCTTCGAGCGCAGCATCGACGAATTCGGCTTCGATGGGCTCAAGATCTATCCGCCGTGCGGGTTTTCACCGAGCGACGACCGGATGTTCCCGCTCTATGAGATTTGCGCCGCGCGCGGACTGCCGGCGCTGCTGCACACCGGCCCGACGACACCGACGCTCGCCTTCGAATATGCCGATCCGTACCTGATCGACGCCGCGGCGCGGCAATTTCCGCAGGTCGATTTCATCCTCGCGCACGGCGGCGTGAACTTCACCGAGCCGGCCAAGCTCATGTGCAATTACCGGCCGAACGTCTATCTCGATTTTTCGGGATTTCCCGCGGCGATGTGCGCCGAAGGTTGGCGCAATCATCTCGCGGCGCTGTTCGCGCAGGACATCAACCACAAGATCATCTTCGGCACCGATTGGCCGGTGTTCTCGATGAAGGACGACCTCAAGGCGATGGTCGCGGGCCTGCTCGCCGCCGACGGACCCATGAGCGGCCTCAAGAGCGCCGACGTCGCGAACATCATGGGCGGCACGATGCGGCGCCTGCTGTCGCGCCGCCAGGCTTGCGCAACCCGCACGCGCCCCGCCGGTGCGCATGCAGAAACACTCGATACGGAGCGTCTCGTATGAACTTCGAATTCAGCTGGCCGAAAACGATCGACGATACGCTGCATCCCGGCGTCGTCGCCCTGTACAACGATGCGATCGCGACGACGACGGTGATCGGCTACAGCAAGCCGCTCGACGAGACGCAGGGGGAGAAGCTCGTCGCCAGCCTCAACGACCGGATCGCGAAAGGCGATATCGAGTTCTTCGCCGTGCGTTCGAACCAGGAGCTCGTCGGCATGGTGTTGCTGTCGGCGAGCAACATGCCGAATTGCCGGCATATCGCGAACCTGTCGAAAGGCATCATCCGCTCGGATTTCCAGAAGAGCGGCCTGCTGCGGCGCGCGTTCCTGAGCGTGGCCGAGTACTGCGAGAGCAAAGGCTACAATCTCATCACGCTCGACGTGCGCGAGAATTCCGCCGCGCATCGCGTGTGGGAGGGCTTGGGCTTCCGTCAGTACGGCCGGCTCGAAGATTACGCGCGCACCGACGGCGTTTCCCACGCGGGCGTATACATGTGCCAGCCGACGGCCGAGCTCAAGGCGCGCCTCGAAGCCGCGAGCCGGCCGGCGCCCCCGCTGCTGCCGGCCGCCGAATTCAAGGAGAAACTGCGCAGCGAGCTCGAAACGCGCATCACGCTCACCCATCCGATCGTCAAGAAGATCGTGAGCGGCGGCCCGAACTGGGAACTGCTGCGCTACATGACGCTGCAGGGCTATCAGCTCACGAAGAATTTTCTCGAATACATCGAGACGCTTTATCACCACTGTCCGCGCGGCGTGCACAAGACGAGGCTCCTGCTCAACATGTACGAGGAGGAGACGGGCCGGTTCTCGAAGACCGACAACCACGTCAAGCTCATGGAGAACTTCATCCGCGCGATCGGCGTCGCCGATGCCGAACGCGACGCGGTCGAACCGTTGCCGAAGACGAAGGCGCTCATCGACTATCGCATGGAACTCGTGCGCGACCGGCGCAGGTTCCACATGGGCGCCGCCGCCGTGATGATCGCGAGCGAAGGACAGAACCTCGAGACCACGGCAGGCCAGGCGCGCCACGATCTGCTGCCGCGCGTCTACAACTTGAAGCCCGAGGATCTTCTGTTCTTCTCCGTGCACCAGAAGGAGGACGTCGGACACGTGCAGGAGGGCATCAGTCTCGTCGCCGACATCTGCGATACGGCACGCATGCAGCAGGAGGCGCTCGACGTCGTGCGCCGCACCTGCGACTTGTTCTACGGCATGTACGACGGCGTCGCCGAAGTCTTCGCCTGAGCGATCCCGAGGAGAACGCGATCATGACGATCAGCTCCAACTCCGTAGGCTTGAGCGGCATCAGCGTCGAGCTCGGCGATCGCAAGCGCGCGGTCGAGTCGATCGAGGGTGTCGCGGACGCCTTCCGCAATCGCAAGCTGCCGATGAACGCGACGCTGCTCTCTTACGGCTCGTTCCACGAGAGCACAGAAGCGCCCGAAGAGCCGATCTCGCGAGCGATCGCGCAGACGCTCGCGCGCACCGGAACGCGGCCGGCCGACGTCGAGCGCTTCGTGCTGGCCACGGCCGACGCGGAATTCCTCGCCGATCGCGACCTGCTGCCGCGGCTGCTCGCGCGCCACGGCTTCGACGCGGCGCTGCCCATGAGCATCACCTCGCAGGAGTGCACGGGTCTGCTCGCGGCGATCGACGTCGCGCGGCGCTACGTGCGCGACGGCGATACGAGCCGCGTGATCGTCGTCTCGCAGGATCGCGCGAAAGACGATGCGCAGCGCATCCAGGCGTTCGGCGTCGTCAGCGACGCGGCGGTCGCCGCGCTCGTCTCGAACGCGGAGGCCGCGGACTTTCGCATCGACGCGTATGCGCACCGTGCGGACCTGCGCGGCATGCGCGGCGGCGACGATTTCGCGAGCAGGAAGGCGCTGCTCACGGCCGTCACGGCCGAGGTGCTCGCGCAGCGGGCTTTGCCCGTTGCGGCGATCGCCAAGGTGTTCTCGACGAATTTCTTCAAACCGCTCGCCGCGTTCAACGCCGCGACGCTCGGGCTTGCCGAGCATCAGCTCTTTGCCGAGCTCACGCCCGAGATCGGCCACTGCCTCTCGGCCGATCCCGTGCTGAATCTCGCCGAGTTCGTGCGCCGCGATACGCAGGGCAAGCGCGGCGACCGCTATCTGCTGCAGGCGTATGCGCCCGGATTCCTCGCCGCGATGCTGCTCGAGCGCCTGACCGCGCCGACCGTCGCCGAGGAGAAATCCGCCGAGCTCATGGAACAGTCTTGGTGAACTCGCATGAATCCTGAGATCGTCAACAACCATCTGGCCACGTCGAAGAGCGCGGTCAAGTTTCTCGAGTACTCCGTCACGCAGGGGCGGTGCCTCAAGAGGCTCGACCTGCTCGACGACTCGCTGCCCGGATTCTTCCGCAATTATCCGTACCCCTTGCACTCGTGGCCGTGGTTCGTCGGCGGGCGCATGCGGCAGACGCTCGAGAATTGCGCCTGCCGCATTCCCGCGCTCATCTACAAAGCGATTCATCGCGAATTCGCCGGGGACCCGCTCAGGCTTGCCGCGTTCTACGGCATGCCCGAGGTGCTCGCGCGGATTTTCCTCGATTCCGCGCCGAACCTCGCCCAGGTCATGCTGCGCATGGACGCGATCCTGACCGCGACCGGGCTCAAGATCATGGAAGTCAACGCGGGCCCGAGCATCGGCGGTTGGCAGATCCAGTGGATGGACCAGCAGTATCGCAAGCAGCCGGCGCTTATGCCGTTCTTCGCCGAACACGAATGCCGTTCGAAGAACATTCCGCTCGGTTACATGCGGCATCTGGTCCGGCAGGCGCTCGCCGTCGCGAGCGCGGACGCGAAAGCCAATGTGCTCTTCATCATCGAAGAGCCGATCCTCGCGCGCGGACACCAGCAAAGCTTCGAAAACCTGTTCCGCGAAGCGCTCGCCGAACGCGGCGTGGACGGCGGAATCTGGTTCGAGTCCGGCTTTGCGAACGTCACGTTCGAACGCAACGGCGTGTATCTGCGCGGCCAGCGCCTCGGTGCGCTCGTCTCGTACGTCCCGGAACTCGAACCGCCCGTCGACCTCTATCGCGCCAGCCTGCGCGAGCTCGTGTATTGGCCCGGCAATCCGTTCATCGGCGTGATCGGCGACAAGCGTTCGCTCGCGATTCTCTACAAACACCGCAACGCGCCGGTGTTCGACGAGGCCGAGCGCCGGCTCATCGACGAGCACGTGCCGTGGTCGGCGCCGATCGTGAAGCACGACGTCGAGTACCGCGGCGCGGCGTGCGACCTCGAGCAGCTGCTCCTCGCCGAGCGCGAACACATGGTCGTGAAAGTCGCGCGCGGGCAGCGCGGCGACGACGTCTACGTCGGTCGCTTCCAGACGCCCGAACAGTGGCGCGCGGTGGTCGCGCGCGCGTTCGCCGAAGGTGCGTGGCTGGCGCAGGAATACTGCGCGTCGCTGCCGTTCTACGGCCAGTCCGGCACGGAAGGATATGCGGAACACGACGTCATCTGGGGCGTGTTCGGCTTCGGGCTCGAATACGGCGGCTGTTGGTTGCGCCTCATGCTCAAGGACATGGGCAACGGCATCATCAACTCCGACAAGGGCGCGCAGGAAACGATCGTGTACGAAGTGCACGAGTGACGGATCGAGGTATGCCAAGCATGAACACGAAAAAATTGACTATGGTGGCCACGCCAGATCCCGGGGCGCCGCTGCGCCTTTTCTGCTTCCCGTATGCGGGCGCGGGAGCGTCGATCTTCCGCGCGTGGTCGCGCGATTTCGCCCACGTCGCCGAAGTGGTCGGTATCCAGCTGCCGGGACGAGAGAATCGCTTCTCCGAGCCACGCTACACGCGCCTCGGGAACGTGGTCGATGCGCTCGTCGATGCCTTGGGCGATTTCGCCGACAAGCCGTTCTTCTTCTTCGGCCACAGCGTCGGTGCGCTCATCGCGTTCGAGCTGACGCGTGCGCTCGAGCGGCACAGACGCGCGGCACCGTTCCATCTGGCCGTCGCCGGCATGCGCGCGCCGCAGCTGCCGCGCCGGCGCGAGCCCTTGTACGAACTCGACGACGCGAGCTTCGTCGCGAAGATCCGCGAGTTCAACGGCATTCCGCGCGAAGTGCTCGAACACGCGGAGCTCATGCAGCTCGTGACCCCGTTGCTGCGCGACGATTTCGCGATCTGCGACACCTACCGGTACGCGGACGGGCCGCCGCTGCGCTGTCCGCTGACGGCGTTCAGCGGCGATGCGGATCCCGACGTGACGGTCGACGAGCTCGAGGCGTGGTCGCCGAACACGGCCGCGGAATTCGAGTACTACATGTTTCCGGGCGACCATTTTTTCATCCACCCGAACCGGCCGCGGATCGTCGAGATCCTGCGCTTGATCGCGACGCGCCAGGCACGCGCGCCCGAGCCGGCGCTGGCATGACGAACCGAGAAACGCTACGCCGCGGACGGACATCCCGCGCGGCGCATGAGGAGAAACGATGAACGCGTGCATGGTAGAGGAACTCGAAGACATCGCGGGCAGGAACATGCTTTGGAACGTGGCGGCCGCACGGCCTCTCGATTGGGCGAGGCAGAATCGGCATCGTGTCGAGACGATCCTTCACGATCGCGGCGCGCTGCTGATCCGCGGCTTGCGCCTGCACAGCACGAAGCAGTTCGGTCAGCTGCTCGAGGCGCTGTTCGACGAGCCGCTTGCCGAATACAGCTATCGCTCGACGCCGCGCACGAAGCTCGGCGGGAACGTCTATACCGCCACGGAATACCATGCCGGCGAGACGATCCCGCAGCACAACGAATCCTCGTACGCGAGCGTGTGGCCGCGGCGCATCGGTTTTTTCTGCATGGTGGCGCCGATCCCCGTGCCCGGAGCCGGCGGCGCGACGCCGCTCGCCGACAGCCGCGAGGTACTGAAGCGGATTCCGGCCGAGATCGTGCGCAAATTCACCGAGCGCAAACTGCAATACGTCCGCAATTACGGCAACATCGATTTGCCGTGGCGCGACGTGTTCCAGACCGACGACAAGCGCGAGGTCGAGGCGTTTTGCCGCGAGAACGGCATCGAATTCGAATGGCGCAAGGACGACGGCTTGCGCACGCGTCAGGTGACGCCGGCGATCGCGCAGCATCCGGTCACGGGCGAGCAGGTGTGGTTCAATCAGGCGCACCTGTTCCACGTCTCGTCGCTGCGCGAAGACGTCGCACGCGACATGCTCGCGGTCTGCGCCGAAGAGGATCTTCCGCGCAACGTCTATCACGGCGACGGTTCGCCGATCGACGTCGCCGATCTCGAGCGAATCCGTGCGGCCTACGACGAGATCAAGTTCCATTTCGAGTGGCAGAAGAACGACGTGCTGCTGCTCGACAACATGCTGGTCACGCACGGCCGCCAGCCGTTCGTGGGCGAGCGCAAGATCCTCGTCGGCATGGCCGGCCTGCACAGCCATCCCAAGGAGTAAGGACGTGTCCGATGTCTTGGCGACACCGAAGGTTACCGCCGGCACGTTCCAGCCGCGCACCGTGCGCACGTCGCCGCACTGGCTCGACGCGGACGGCGCGAAGCTGTATACGATTTCCGCAGACGGCAGCGCCGTCGATCACTTCGCGTTTGCCGACCGCCTTGCCGCGGTCAAGGCGGCCCGCGACATTTCCTGGCGCGACACTGCGCATTTCGCGATCTTCCACAAAGGCGCGTCGTTGTTGTATCTGGTCCTTTGCTGGTGGGGCAACGACAACGAACTCTTCACGTCGGTCTCGGTGCGCACCGGCGAGGGGTGGGTCGAGCAGCCGGAACGTTATTCCTTCTGCCTTTACGATCTCGAGATCTTCTGGGACGAGCGCAATACCTACGTGGCGACGATGTATTGCGCCCGACCCGATATCGACGAATACCGCCGGCGCCGTCGTTCAGAGTGGACAGCGATGACTACCGGTCATTCCCCGATGCTGAAATCGGTGGAGCCGATATGAGACGTTGCACGAAAAAATACCCGGTTCCGGTTTTTTCTGCGGAAAAATCGTCGAACCGGCATCCGACGAAATCCCTTAGCGAGAGTGCGTGAAATGGACATCATTCGTGAGTCGAAGAAAACCGGTTGGAGCGCGCGGAAAAAAACCGCCGCGGCCGGATTGACCGCAGTCGCGGTCGTGCTGATTTTCGCCTGGCGGCTTGGACCCGCGCTGCCGAACGTGCCGGCCGATTCGGTGTTCCTGGGCTCCGTCAAGCGCGGCGAGATCGTGCGCCAGGTCAGCGGGCCTGGCGTGCTCGTGCCGATGGAGAGCCGGCTCATTCCGTCTATCTTGCCGAAAGCGCAGGTCGAGCGCATCGTCATTCAGCCGGGCACGGTCGTCAAAGCGGATACGGTGCTGCTGCAGCTCAGCAATCCGCTGATACTGCAGCAACGCGACGAGGCGCAGTCGAGACTCGCCGTCGCGGTGGCGGAACTGGCGGCGCTCAAGAACCGCACGAACGACAGCGTGCTCACGCAACAGGCCGAAGTCGCGCGCGCGCGGACCCAATACGAGACCGCGAAGCTGCAGGTGGAAACCGAGGCAGGCCTCGTGCAGTCGCACATCATTCCGCTGCTGCAATACCGCAAGTCGCAACTTACCGAGCAGCAGGCCAAGACTCAGCTCGATATCGAGCTCAAGCGTCTCGACGCACTGCCCGCGCTCAACGCGTCGGATCTCGCTGCCAAGGAGAGCCAGGTCGCGCTGCAGCGGCGGCAGCTCGATCTCGAGAAGCAGCTCGCGGATTCTCTCGAGGTCAAGGCCGGCATCGACGGCATCGTCCAGGAAATCCGCGTCAAGGAAGGCGAAGGCGTCGACCAAGGGCAGATCCTCGCCGTCGTCGCGCAGCAGGACAAGCTCAAGGCGGAAATACGCATCATCGAGAGCCAGGCCAAGGAAGTGCTCGTCGGGCAGAAAGTGGCGGTCGAGGTCGGCAACGTGACGGCGGCGGGCACCGTGTCGCGCATCGCGCCGTCGGTGATCAGCGGGACCGTCACGGTCGACGTCGCGTTCGCCGGCGATCCTCCGCAAGGCGCGCGCAACAATCTGCGCGTCAACGGCACGATCGAAATAGAACGCCTCGAAAACGTGCTCTATATCAGCAAGCCGGCGCAAGCGCAGGAGAATTCGGACGTCAAGCTATTCAAGGTTGACAGCTCCGGAGTGGCGACGCTGACCCCGGTAAAATTCGGCCGCGCCTCCGTCTCCACCATAGAAATACTCGACGGGTTGTCGAACGGCGATCGCGTCGTTCTCTCCGATATCTCGGAACTGCCGAAAATGGACCGTTTTCGG
>DASRGX010000135.1:0-2962 GCA_035650835.1 Rudaea sp.
TCAGCCAGCGACTCATTCCCTCCAAAGGCGATTTTGCGATCCAGCACATCGATGAGAGTTCACCCGACGGCGTCGCCATCGCAAACACGTCGATGATGCCGGGCGCTTCGGGTGCGCCAATCTACAACTTGGATGAAGGTCTCGTGGAAACCCTCGTCGCCGCCGAAAACTCGTGTGTATACTTTTACCAGGAGCCGAACGGGTTGTACTTGCCGGAACAGAATTGTCCAGGGAATTTCAACGCCGTGAACGGGCCCGTGACGGTGATATCGTCCCTGCCCGGCTTCCATGACGTCGACCGCATCCTTCACGATACATTCGAGCAATAGCGGCCGCTTTGCCGGTGAATCGACGCGATCCTCCGCAGCATTCGGGCGGTCTCAGCAACCGTCGAAGCCGCTGTTGAACACGATGTCGATCTGCTGCACCTCGTAGGCGCCTATGTCGGCGCTGCTGCCCGAGATGCGTCCATCCGAGTACACGCCGTTCGTGTTCGCCGAACCGCGCTGATCGTAGCTCAAGCCGCCGAACTGGGTGCGTCCCGTGTCGATGGCTGGACTGCCGGTCAACAAGGCGTGCGTGGGCGTCAACGATCCATCGAACCGCAGCGGCCCGAGTAGTGGACACACGTTCGTCAAAGTGTCTGCCGGCACGGTCACATCGGTGCCGGACGCGCGTACGAGATTGTTGCTGCCCGTAATCGTGAGCGTCGCCGCCGACGTGCCGCCGCTCACGTCGTTCTCGCCGGCCCCTGTCGTGTTCTGCGAGAGCAGCACACTCGACAAGTACAGCGTAGTGTGGCTGCCGGGGTGCAGATTGCCGACGACGAGGCCCGGCGCGAACGTGGCCGCCGAGCCGTTGCGCTGCGACGTTTGCGCCGTATTGAAAGCAATCGTGCTGTTGTACAGATAGACCAAGGCGGCGCCGATGTACGCGCCGCCGGTCACGTCTGCTGCGCTGTTGCCCGAAATCGTGCTGTCTCCGATATCCACTTGATACGATTCGGGCACCAAGACCGCTACCCCGCCGTCATCGTGATCCGAGCTATTGCCGACGATGGCCGACTCCCGGATCAACACGTGTCCGTCGTGCAGGTACAAGCCGCCGCCGACGTCGTTCGCGCCCGGATTGCTCACGCTATTGCCACTGATCGTGCTGTATTGGATCGTGCTGTCGCGCGAGTCCACGCCACCCCCGCGCGAAGTGCCCGGCGCGGTGCTGACGGCCACGTTGCCGCTGACCGTGCTCCGCTCCAGCAGCAATCCCGATTTCGCGTAGACGCCGCCGCCGCGCGCGTCGCTCTGATGGGCGGTCGCGCTGCACTGGCTGACGACGGCATCGTAGAAGTTCGCCACGCCGGCGGTGTAGACGCAGCCGCCACGCGCCGGTGTGCTGTCCGTCACGAGATTGCCGTTCGCGAGCGTCAGGGCCGATATCGATAGCGCGCCGGTACCCATGTGATCGATCAGCCGATCGTTCGTCGATGCGCCGTTGTATTGACCGGTGAGCGTGAGCTTTTTCGCGCCCGGGCCGCGCAGGCTGATTTCACGCTGCATCAGGGCGAGCGCGCCAGTCTGCAGCGAGATGCTGCTGCAGGTCAGCGCGCTCATATCGATCGTGTCGCCGTCGTTGGCGTTTGCCGCGGCGAAACGCAAGGAACCGGTCTTGCTGGCGACGTCGCCGCTCGTTCCGCTGCTGCAGTCGGCTACCGTCCACGTGGCTGCGAATAGCGGCGGCGCGCTCAGCGTCCAAAATGCGGCGCCAAGTGCCAGCGGCAGGCGCCGCAAGTTGGCAAGCAGCGCAGCCGGAGATTCCGGCACTACGGCGCGGGATGCGTGTTGGCGGGACGAAATCATCGCGGACTCCTGCTGAAGTGCGCGATTTTTACGCCGTCTGGCGCGCGAGCGTCGTCACCCAAAAAGGTGACAGTGCATGCCGTCGGTCGTGCGTTACCGCAAGTGCCGCATCGCACCGCGGAATTCGTTGCCGACCTCGCCATCGAGCCGGTGCATCGTCACCAGTTCCTTTTGATCCTGAGCTCGATACGTCGCGGATCGCCCAGGCGATATCCTGTCTGATAAGCGGCACTCAGTTCGATGCGCTCGATGAAATCGGCGTCGAGCGCGTTCGTGACGATGAGTTTGGTGTCCCAATCCTTGGAGCGGTACCCTGCCCCGACACTCACGGCGGTATACGCCGGCAGACGTCCGGAAGGGCTGTAATACAAGGCTGCGGCCGCGTGGTAGACGTCGAGCGCGCCGTACCAGCCGCGCTCGAAACCATAGCGCATCCCAAACGTCGCAGTCTCGGGTGGCGCTTCCGCGGTGGGCTCGCCGAACTGGTAGATGAACGAGCTGAAATGCGAATTGAGCGAGCCGATGCCGGCGCGCAAGCGCCATGCGTCGGACAGATCATCCGTGATCTCGAATTCGATCCCCCGGTCCCGCACGCTAGCGAACAATGTGCCGCCGGTGTTCGTGAGGTAGTACGTGAAGCGATTGTGGATTTCGCCTTCGAATGCGGAGAGCGCCGTGTGCACTTTGCCGTCGAGCCATTGTGCGCGCCAGGCGAACTCGAAATTACGGCTGCGCTCGGGAACATAGGTGGCCGGACCCGTGTTGATCTGCCCGCCGCTGCGGTAGCCGGTACCGTAGCTCAACGAAAACGTCTGATCCTTCCATGGCTGCCATTCGACGATGGCCAACGGAATCGGCACGTGATAACCGTAGCCGTGGAGACCGTAGTTGGACATCGTCGTCGATTCGTAGGACCAACGCGCGCCGAGGCCGGCGGTCCACGTGCTGTTCCAAGAACGTTCGATCCACATCGCTGCGCTGTCGGTCGTCGTGGCAACGTAGTTCAACACCATCTGCGCGGGCGAAATCGGCGAAAAAAACGAAGCCGCGGTGTAATCCTGCTCGACGCCGGCCACGAGCGTCCAATCCGGCGCAATATGATCGGC
>DASRGX010000136.1:0-31850 GCA_035650835.1 Rudaea sp.
GATCGGGATTTGCGGCACGCTCGCGTCGTACGTCCAGCCGTAGTTGCGGCCGCCGTCGTTCTCCTTCTCGTCGTGCGTCCAGCGCGCACCGGCCGTCACGCGCAAGTGATCGTTCACGTGCCACGTCGCCTGACCGAAACCGGCGTACGAATTCACGGTCTCCTTGGGCTGGATGAACGAACCCTGCCACGCGACGGTGCCCTGCGGCGTGCCGTTGAAGATCGGAATGTCGAACCGGATCGAGTTGTCCTCGGCGGCGTAGTACAAGCCGAGAATCCAGTCGAGCACATTCTCGCCCGTCGACTTGAGATCGAGTTCGTGGCTCTGGCTGCGGTAGTGCGAATAGTTCGTACGGTCTTCCTGGAACGTCGAGCCGGTCGCGAAACTGGTCGGCACTTGCACGCCGCCGTCCTGGTCGAAGTCGCTCGAACCGTGGTACTTGCTCGCTCCGGCCACGTAGCTCAGCACCATATAATCGTTGAGCACATAGTCCATGCGGCTGCGCAAGGCATAGGAGTCCCGGTCGAGGAACGGCGCCGTGTCGGCGAGGGTCGACCAGAATTTCTCGCCGGGACGCGGCGTCTGCATCAGGTTCGCATCCGGCGTGCCGCGATCGCGGAAATATTCGAGGCCCAGATTCCAGGTGAACTGTTCGGTCGGCGTCCACAGCGTGCTGACGCGCGCAGCGCTCTGATCCTGCGCGTTGTACTTTTGCCCGCTGGTGACGTAGATGTGCGGATCGATCGGGCGGAAGTTCGCCAGCGTGCCGCCCGAAGCGGTATATGCCGCCTGCTGATCGGCGATCGAGGGCAGCTGCGGATTCGGGTTCTGGTAGTCGACGTAACCGTCGTGCTGCTCCTGCGCGACGGCGGCGCGCAGCGCGAACGTGCTCGACAGCGGCACGTTGACCGCGCCGCGAAAACCGAAGTGGTTGAAGTCGCCGACTTCGAACTGGGCGTAGCCGAACTGGTCGCCCAGAACTGGCTTCGCCGTCTGGAAGTTCACGGCGCCGACCGTCGAGTTGCGCCCCCACAGCGTGCCTTGCGGGCCGCGCAGCACCTCCACCGAATCGAGATCGAGCAACAGGCTCGCCGCCGCCTCGGCGCGCGGCGTGTAGACGCCGTCGACGAACAGCGCCACTTCGGGGTCGGCATACTCGGTTTTCGCGCTGTCGTTGCCGATGCCGCGCAAGGTCAGCGTGACCACGTCGTGATCGCCTTCGGTCGTCGCCGTGAAGCTCGGCACGAGATGCGTGATGTCCTGCACGGTCATCACGCGTTCCTTGTCGAGCGTTTCGGGCGTGATCGCGGTGACGGCGACCGGCGTTTTCTGCAGCGGCGTTTCGCGTTTCGTGGCAGTGACTTGGATCGTGTCGAGCGACTGCGGTTCGCGGCTCGACTTGCCCGGATCGGGACTCGCGTCGGCGTCCGCGGCCAGCACACGGCCGGCGGCCAGCACGGCGGCGATCGCGCTGTACAACGCGCAATAGCGATAGCGGTGTTTCATGTTCTCCCTCCCAAGGATTGGCGCACCGCCTGCTGGCTTCTATGGCTCCGGCTGGAGCGGTGCCAGCATAGGAATACTCCTGATTGACAGCGTTGTCAATCGGGAAATGACAACGCTGCCAATTTGGGTGTAGGCTGATGGCCTGGCGGAGGCGCTCGGACACGGCTCCGCCCGAGCAGCGAGCATGCCGGAGAGAGAACCATGGGCGCACTGCGCAACATCTTGATCGTGGGCGGCGGCACCGCAGGCTGGCTCACCGCCTGCTATCTCGCACGCACGGTGAACGCGGCGCAGCGCCAAAGTATACAAATCACGCTGGTCGAATCGGCCGACATCGGCATCCTCGGCGTCGGCGAGGGCACGTTTCCGTCGCTGCGAGGCACGCTCGCGGCGATCGGCATGGACGAAGCGCATTTCGTGCGCGGCGCCAACGCCACGTTCAAGCAGGGCATCCGTTTCGTCGACTGGGTGCGCTCGCGCGATGCCGCGGGCGCACACCACTACTTCCACCCGTTCAGCCTGCCTAGCCAGCAAGCGGACGGCCCCGAGCTCCTGCCCTATTGGCTGCTCGGCGCCGCAGACGACACGCCGTTCGCCGACGCCGTGACGATGCAGGCGCGAGTGATCGACGCCAAACGCGGACCCAAGCGCATCGCCGACCCGCCCTATCAAGCGCGCCTCAATTACGCCTATCACTTCGACGCTGCGAAGTTCGCGACCGTGCTCGCCGAACACGGTCGCGCGCTCGGCGTGCGGCACGTGATCGCCACGGTCGAAGACGCAGAGCTCGACGGCGGCGGTGCGATCGCATGCGTGCGCACGCGCGAAGCCGGGACGCTCAGCGCGGACTTGTACGTGGATTGCACGGGATTCCGCGCGGCGCTGATCGGACGCGCACTCGGCTCGCCGTTCCGCAGTGCCAAGGACGTGCTGTTCGTCGACCGCGCCGTGGCCATGCAAGTGCCCTACCCGGTGCCCGACGCGCCGATCGCCTCGTGCACGATATCCACCGCGCACGAAGCCGGTTGGACTTGGGATATCGGTCTCAAGGAACGCCGCGGCATCGGTTACGTCTACTCCAGCCGTCACACCGACGACACGCGCGCGGAGCAGGTCTTGCGCGGGTATATCGGTCCAGCGGCCGACAATCTCACGCCGCGCCTGCTGAAATTCGAAGCCGGCCACCGTCCGCTGCAGTGGGTCCGCAACTGTGTCGCGGTGGGGCTTTCCGCCGGCTTCGTCGAACCCCTCGAATCGACCGGCATCGGCCTGATCGAGATCGCCGCCTACATGATCGCGCACCTCTTGCCGGCGGACGGCGAGATGGCGCGTACGGCGCGGCACTTCAACCGGCTCATGGACGAACGCTTCCTGCGCATCTACGACTTCATCAAGATGCACTATGCGTTGAGCCGGCGGCGTGATTCGCGCTTCTGGATCGACAATACCGACAGCGCAAGCATCCCCGAATCGCTCGCCGATCGGCTTGCGACGTGGCGCTGCCGCCCGCCGCACAGGCTCGACTTCGTCACCGACGTCGAGATGTTCCTGCCGTCGAGCTGGCAGTACATCCTGTACGGCATGGAGTACGACACGGATCTCGCGCCGATGCGCAGCGCCTACCCGCAGATCGAGCGCGCGCGGCGCGAGTTCTCCATGTTGCGCGCCGTGGCCGCGCACGCCGTGAACGATCTGCCCGACCACCGCGCGCTCGTCGAACACGTCTGCGCGCATGGGTTCGCGTCGCCGCCGGCGGCCGCAGACCGACGCTTCGTCGCAGCTTGACAACGCTATCAATTGCGGGAATCGTTCGAGCGCGGCGCGCACCGCGATTCGAAGGCGCGAACAATGCGCTCGCGCTTCGTCGCTGCAGCGCATGAAACGCTCACCGTGAACGGAAGCTTGTGATGCCAGCACGAATCGAAGACGTCGCACGCAAGGCCGGCGTGTCCATGAAGACGGTCTCGCGCGTGTTCAACAACGAACCGAACGTGCGCGAGCGCATGCGCCTGCGCGTGGAGGCTGCGGCAAAGGCGCTCAACTACCGCCCCAACCCTTCCGCACGCAGTCTTGCCGGCAATCGTTCCTACCTCATTTCGCTCGTGTACGACGACCCGGCCGCGGGCTCGGCCTACATCATGGAGGTCATCGTCGGCATGCTGGCCGCGTGCGAAGCGGCACGCTACAGCGCGATGCTGCGTCCGCTCGAATTCGCGCATGCAGGGCACGTGCAGGCGGTCGAAGACGCGGTCGCGCAACATCGCCTGGACGGCCTTATCCTCGTGCCGCCGTTCGCCGACGATTTGAAACTGCTGCGGCGCCTGGACGAACTCGGCGTGCGCTATTCCACGATTTCCGCGCGCGCCAACATCGGCCACGAACGCATCGGCACGATCCTCGACGAACGCAAGGCGTCCGCGCAGATGATCGACCACGTCGTCGGGCTCGGCCACCGGCGCATCGCGCACGTCACCGGTCCGCAGCCGCACGGCGGCCGCGCTTGGCGCCTGGCCGGCTATCGCGACGGGCTGCGCCGCGCCGGCATCCCGTACGACGAATCGCTCGTCGTCGACGGCGGTTTTTCGTTCGAATCCGGCATCGTCGGCGCGAGGCGGCTGCTCGACTTGCCCGACCCGCCGACCGCGATCTTCGCCGCCAACGACGACAGCGCCTGCGGCGTGATGCACGAGATATGCGAGCGCGGCCTGAAGATTCCCGACGAAGTGTCCGTGTTCGGCTTCGACGACACGCCGACTGCGCGCCAGGTCTGGCCGAGTCTCACCACGGTGCGCCAGCCGTGTCGCGAGATGGGCCGCATCGCGGCCGAGCAGCTGCTGGCCGAGATCCGCGAAACCGGCGCCGGCCAGCTCGTGCACGTGCCGTACGAACTCAAGCTGCGCAACTCGACCGGGCCGGTGCCCGCGCGCCGGCATCTTGGGACCGTTCGGCGCAGCGTCCGCGGCTGACGCAGCGAGAGCCGCGGGCGATGAGCAATCAGCAGCCGCCCCTCGCCTTCTGGCCGATCTGGAATCTGTGCTTCGGCTTCTTCGGCATCCAGTTCGGCTTGGCGCTGCAGAACGCGAACCTGAGCCGCATCTTCCAGACGCTTGGCGCCGACGTGGAGCAGATTCCTGCGCTGTGGATCGCCGCACCCCTCACGGGCCTGCTCGTGCAGCCGATCGTCGGACATTACTCCGATCGCACGTGGGGCCGCTTCGGCCGGCGCCGGCCGTACCTCGCCATCGGCGGCGCGCTGGCGGCGCTCGCACTGATCGCGTTGCCGAACGCGTCGCGCTTGTGGGTCGCCGCCGCGCTGTTATGGGTGCTCGACGGCGGCATCAACGTCGCAATGGGTCCGATCCGGGCGCTGATCGGCGACTCGCTGCCGCCAGCGCAGCGTCCGCGCGGCTTCGCCATGCAGACGTTCTTCATCAGCGCCGGTTCGGTGATCGCGAGCGTGCTGCCGTGGTGCTTGGCGCAACTCGGCGCGGCCAACGTCGCGGCGCCGGGCGGCGTGCCCGACAGCCTGCGCTATGCGTTCTACATCGGCGCCGCCGTGACGGCCAGCGCCCTGGGTTGGAGCGCCGTCGCCGCGCGCGAATACGCGCCTGCGGAACTCGCGACATTCACCGCACCGCCGGCTGCCGACATCGGCATGCTGCCCACGACGCGCTTGCGCCGATCGGGTTTCGCGTGGTGCGCGCTTGGGCTGGCGGCGCTCGCGATGCTCGTGCTGACGGGCGCCGAATGGCAGCTCGACTTGATCGGCGCAGGCGCGCTCGCCTACGGGGCGATCGAGCTCGCGGTCGCTGCGGGCGGCGCGCCGCGCCTCATCCGCCAACTCGTCGCGGACCTGCACCGCATGCCGGCGACGATGCGGCGCCTCGCGCCCGTGCAGATGTGCTCGTGGTTCGCGCTGTTTGCGATGTGGACGTACACCACCGCGACCGTGGCACAAGTACACTTTGCCGCAAAAGATACCATGTCTGACGCGTTCAATGCCGGCGCCAATTGGACCGGCGTGCTGTTCGCGGCCTACAACGCCGTGACCGTGGTGCTCGCCGTACAGCTGCCGGCGATGACGCGCCGCCTCGGCCTGCGCGGCGCCCACGCGCTCAATCTCGTCTTCGGCGCGCTCGGCCTCGCCTCGTTCGCGCTGATCCGCGATCCCGCCTGGCTGCTCGCTTCCATGGTCGGCGTGGGGTTCGCGTGGACATCGATTCTTTCCGTACCCTACGCGCTCCTCTCCGACAGCGTGCCGGCCGAGCGCATGGGCGCCTACATGGGTATCTTCAACCTCTTCATCGTGCTGCCGCAGCTCGTCGCCGCCGGGGCCCTCGGTTTCGTGCTGCGTGCGTGGTTCGGCAACGCACCGCTTGCGGCGCTCGTCGCCGCGGCCGTCGCCCTGCTCGCGGCGGCGGCGCTCACGTTCCGGATACGCGAGCCCGACGTCAGCGCGCCGAGTTGAGCGCGGTCGCGGCGTGATCGCCGCCGGATGCGAGCCACGTCCGCGCTTCGCGCACGAGCGTGTTGTCGTCGCCGAGCTGCGCACGCAGCCGTGGCAGCGCGTCCAGCACGCGAGCATCGCCCTGCTGCGTCTCGCCCTGTTGCCGCATTGCTGCGCCGGTAAGCGCGTCGACATAGGCGAGCTGCCAGCCCGCCGGGTCCTCGACGCCTATGAGGCGCTCGCGCGCTTCGTCGAGCGCGGCGAGCGCATCCGCGGTACGCCCCTGACGCAGCGCGACGCGCGCCATCGCGATCAACGCCGCGGGCAGGAGCCGGCGCGACGTCGGATGGTTGCGCATGCCGCGTACCGCGCGTTCCGCGGCCGCTCGCGCGGCATCGAGGGCCGCCGCGTCCGGCGTGTCGAGCATTTCGGTGTTGGCCTCGCTGAGTGCGAGCACGTCGAAAAAGAAATGGTCCGGCGGGAAATGTGCGGCGAGTTCCTGGGCCAGCGCGACTTCGGCCGCGCGCGCGCCCGGCGCATCGTCCGCGGCGTTGTAGGCGCGTGTGCGTTCGAGCTTGAGCAGTACGTGTTGCGCGCTGCCTGCGCGCGACTGCGCGCTCAGGATTCCCTCCGCCTCGTCGAGCAGCGCATGAGCGGCACGCGCGTCGCCGAGCGTGTCCTTGAGCTGCGCCGCGTGCACCAGGGTTTCGGCCAGCCATGTGGAGGGGCCGTTCGTGCGCCGGTGCAGCGCGATCGCCTCGTCGAAGCTCGCTTGCGATGCACGCGTGAGTCCGGCCCGCATCTGTGCCAGGCCGATGCTGGCGAGCGCGGACGCGACATCGTCGGTTTCGCCGCGTCCGAGCTCGCGATAGATCGCGATCGACTGCTCGGTCTCGGCGATCGCCTCGCGGTAGTGGGTAGCGAGGCTGAGCGAGAACCCCAAATTGCCGTGCGCCTGCGCCAGCAGGTTGCGGTCTGCGTCGGGATCGGCTTGCAACTCGCGCAGCGCGACGCGATCGATCTCGACCGCGCCATCGAGATCGTCCGCGCGCCTAAGAAGATACGACTGCGCGTCGTGGCATGCGAGCGCGCCGGCGCGGTCGGCGCCGTACATTTTTGGATTTTGCGACAACGCCGCGTCGAGCCAGGCGCTTGCTTCGACCTGCTCGCCGAGGCTGCCGAACGAGGCGGCCAGCTGGCACTGCGCGCGGAAGCGTTCGGGCGCGGACAAGCCCGGCGCTCCGCTGCGCAGCAACGGCTCGAGGATCGCCGCCGCCGCGCGGTAGCTGCCGCGCAGGTATTGCAGTTCACCGAGCACCGCAAGGGCGGTATCGCGGCGCGTGTCCGGGCCGCCCGCGCGCGCGGGATCGCGTTCCGTCTTGTCGATGAGATCGTCCACGCCGAGCTTCTGCGGTGCGTTTGCGTGCTCGGCGAACAGCCGCAGGATGAAGTCGTACGCGCTGCCGTTGCGGCGTGCCTGCGCCAGCGCGGCGTCGCGCTCGCGCGTGGCGATGCGCGCCTGCCAGATCGTCCCGCCGATGCCTGCCGCGATCGCAAGCGCAAAAGCCGCAGCGGTGGTGCTGCCGAGCCAATGCCGCCGCACGAAACGGCGCGCGCGGTATGCGCGGCCGGGGCGGCGCGCAACGACGGGGCGCAGCTGCGCGGCGTTGTCGAGGTCCGCAAGCAGCGCTTCGACCGACGCATAGCGCTCGGCCGGCTCCTTCGCGAGAGCCTTGAGCGCGATCGCATCGAGATCGCCGCGCACGCGCCGCGGATCCACGTTGCCGAGCGCGCAGACGGCGCTCGGCAATGGTGGCGTTTCGCTGCAGATCCGCGCGACGAGTGCCGCCATCGCCAATCCATGCGTGTCGAGCGGCACGCGCGCACTCAACAGCCAATACAGGAGCGCGCCGAGCGCATACACATCCGTGCGCGTCGTGATCGCGGCGCCGGTCAGCTGTTCGGGCGCGGCGAACGCCGGCGTGAGCGCTGCGTCCACGGTACGCGCGTCCGCTGGCGCATCGATGAGTTTCGCGATGCCGAAGTCGAGCAGGCGCGGCCGGCCGTCGCGGTCGACCAGCACATTGGCAGGCTTCAAGTCGCGGTGCACGATCAGGTTGGCGTGGGCGTACGCCACGGCGGCGCCGATCGCGGCGAACAGCGCCAGGCGCGTTTCGAGATCCGGCGCGTGCCGTTCGCACCAAGCGTCCAGTGGCAGACCGTCGACGAATTCCGTCACGAGGTACGGCTGTCCGGCCGTCACGCCTGCGTCGATCAGACGCGCGACGCCCGGGTGTTCCAAACGCGCGAGCACCTGGCGTTCCTGCGCGAAGCGCTCGCGCAGGTGCGACGCGTCATGACGTAGGAACTTGATCGCCACTTGCTTCGCGAAGGCACCATCGGTGCGCTCGGCGAGCCACACCTCGCCCATGCCGCCGGCGCCGAGCGGCCGCAGCAGACGCCACGATCCGACCACCGCGCCCGAGGCGCGCAGCGCCGGCGCGGCCTCGAGGAAACCGTGCGAGCGCTCGATCGCCTGCAGCCACTCGCCAAGCTGGCGTGCATCGTCGGGGCGCTCGCGCGCCACGGCTTGCAAGCGCTCCATGCGATCGGCCTCGCGCACGGCGAGCAGTCCGTCGAGCTCCCGCTCGAGCGCGAGCCAGCGCTGCGGATCGGCGTTCATGCCGGGTCGGCCGGATTGAGCGTTCGAAACAGCCAACCGCGCGCCTTCAACCAATCCCGCCGCACCGTCGATTCGTCGAGGTCGAAGACGCGTCCGATCTCGGCGTCGCTGAGGCCCGCATAGAAGCGCAGGTACACGACCTGCGCCAGACGCGGACTGTGCTGCTCCAGCCGGTCGAGCGCCTCGCCGAGCTCCAGTGCACGCGCCGCGTCGTCGGGATCGTCGGCGAGACCGAGGCGATCGGTGAGCTCCACGGCCGCCATGCCGCCGCCACGTTTTTGCGCCGCTCGCGTACGGGCGTAGTCGATCAGCAGCTGACGCATCGCGCGAGCCGCGATCGCGTAGAAATGACGGCGGTCGGCGAATGCGGGCAAGTCCGCGTCGCAGAGTTTGAGGTAGGCGTCGTTGACGAGCGCCGTGGTCGAGAGCGTGTCGCCCGCCTGCACGGCGAGACGTTCGCGATGCGCGATGCGGCGCAGGTCGCGCTGCACCAGAGCGAACAGGCCCGCAAGACCGTCGTGACGATTTTCCGCCAAGCCGCGCAACAGGCTCGTGACCTGCGCGATGGCGGCCTCATCCGGAGCGGATTCGAGAATGAACGAAGACATGGCAGTGCGCGATTCGCGCCAAGCATAGCCCAATCGCGCCGCACGATGTCGTGAACGCGATGCACGGAATCGGCGCGTTTCCCCGTATTGGGCAGCGAGCGCGCAATCCTGCGCGAACGGAGACCGCCATGAATCGCATGCTTCCTCCATCGTCGGGTCTGTGCATCGCCAGCGCGCTGCTGCTCGGCGTTTGCGCCGTTTCCCCCGCAAGCGCCACGACGTACATCTGGCCGGAGCTGCCGCTCGGCGCCACGCCGCCATGCAACGGCACGCTGCAGGCGTGCATCAACGGCACCGTCGCCGGCGACACCGTGTTGATCGAAGGCGCCGTGCAGCCTGACCTCGTGGACCGCTACGGTTCGGTGCTCATCAACGAGACGCTGACCATTCCGCACGCACTCACGCTGATGGGCGACACGAACGTCGACGCGGTGTTCGGCACGGGCCACTCGATCACCGCCGCAACGGACGTGACGGGCGACCAGAGCATCACGCTGCGTCATCTGGTGCTGCAAGGCGGCAGCATCGTGCTGACCGACAACTCCACCGCCGCAAGCACGTTCACGGTGGAGGACATCCGCATGGACGAGATGCTCGCCGGCAGCGACTGCGCGATCAACCTCGGCGGCAACGGCACTCTCCAACTCACCGTGAACGTCGGCAACAACACGCTCGAACTGCGTCAGCCCTACACGAGCGGATTTCCTTTCGGCATCTGCGTCCTCGGCAGCTCGAGCGGCGTGCTTACGACGAACATCTACGACAATCGGGTACATGCCGAAAACGGCGCGCTGTTCGGCGGAATCTCGCAGAACAATGCAATGTCCGCGGGCACGGCCACCATCGACGGCAATACCGTGACGGGCGCCGGTTTCGACCGCGGCATCACGGTCGGCCCGATACCGGGCGCACCGGCCGCCTCGATCTACGTGCACGACAATTGGGTGGCCGGGCAGACCGGCTTCCATGTGTCCACCCCTGCCGCACTGCTCGTCCAGCCGCAGAATTCCACCGTGCACCTGACCAATAACACGCTCGTGTACGGGCGCAGCGGGCTCATGCTGATCGCCAACTCCGGCACCGCGCCGAGCGGCACCATTGCCAACAATCTGATCGCATTCAATACCGTGAGCGGCATCGTGATACCGCCTGCATTCAGCGGCATCGGCAACCACAACAACCTCGTGTACGCGAACGCGAGCAACACCTACACACCGGGTGCGGGCACGCTCACCGTGGACCCCATGCTCAACGGCGTGCGCGACGCGCGGCTGCGCAGCGGCTCACCCGCGATCGACGCCGGCAGCAACGCCGACGTGCCGGGCCTTTCCGCCGATGCCGATGCCGAGCCGCGCATCGCGAACGGCGTCGTCGATATCGGTGCGTACGAATTCCGCGGTCAGGAAACGATCGTGCATACCGCAGACGCCGGCAATACGGTATTCAATTATTCGAACGTGGCGCTGCCCGCCTTGGATAGCGGCGCGCTGCTGCTCGCAACGCCCCATCACGACCCGGCGATTCCTGTGGCGGAAGCCACCCAGAACGTCGGCGTGTTCTATTCCGCCGCGCCCGGTGCGCCATGGGCGGTGTACTACGAGAACCCCGGTGTGGCGATGACGCCCGGGCGCCGCTTCAGCGTGACGAGCATCGGTTTCGGTGCCGCGCGCTTCCTTCACACGTCCACGCTCGCCAACGACGTCAACAATTTCTCGCAGCTCAGCAACGCCACGCTGCCGAACCTCACCGGATTGGTGCTCGGCGTGACGCACAACTACAACCCCGGCGGCGTGAGCGGCACCTACGACGATGAGCGCCTCGGCTTCACGTTCCAGTCGGGTCACTGGTATCTCGAAAACCAGAACGGTGCGGACGATTTCCCGTCGGGACGTTATTTCAACGTGCTCGTCGAGCCGCTGTTGGCGCTCAATGCGTTCAAGGCGACCGTCGGGGCGGCGCCTGCCGCCAGCCTCGTGCTGCCGCACCGGTTGCTCGACGACAATCCCTGCGCCGCACCGCAGGTGTTCCGCGACAGCACGACCGGCGTGAACGACACGGCGTTGTCGGTGGACTATCAGCGGGGCAGCGGCGGCGCGCCGGGCCACTGGTACGTCGTGGCGGAAGGCAGCAGCGCGATGTTCCCTGCCGCCGCCGCGTTCAACGTCATCGTAGACGGCGCACAAGCCAATGCATGTCGCGACGACGTGATCTTTGCGAACGGATTCGACGGCTGAGCGGCGCGATCATTTCCATCGAAAAAAACCCCGGCGATCCCGGGGTTTTTCAGTCGCGAGCCGCGCCATCCCGTTCCGCCGGAAACTCGAGAACGACGCGCGTGCCCGGCGGGTCGCGGTGCCACGTCACGGTACCGCCGAGCTGCCGCGCCAAGCTCGAAACGACGTGGGTGCCGAGTCCTCTGCGGCTCGACGGGTCTTCGGCCGGCATGCCGACGCCTTGGTCGCTGACTTCCAACGTATAGTGATCGCCGCCCGAAGGGCGAATGGAGACGCGCACTTCCCCGACCATGTCGGGATATGCGTATTTCAGCGCATTGGTGACGAGTTCGTTGACGAGCAAACCGAGCGCAACGGCGCGATCCGCAGAAACGGTCACGTGAACGACATCGCAAACGAGCTGGTGCAGCGGATTCGCAGCGCCCAGACGGCGGCACAGGTCGCACACGAAGCCGTTCAGCGGCACGGTCGCGGCTTTGCCGTGGCGCGCCAGGTGATCGTGCACTTCGGCAATGGCGTGAATGCGCGCTTCGGCCGCATCCAGGACGCGCTGGAGTTCCGCGTTCGAACTACCGCGACGCTGCATCGCGAGGAGGCCGGTCACGAGCGTCAAACTGTTCTTGACGCGGTGATTGACCTCCGACACGAGCACCCGCTCGTAGTCGAGCGCCCGCTGGAGCGCGGCTTCGTTGCGATGGAGGCGTTCTTCCAGACGCTGCCGCTCGATCGCAATGCCAAGGAGGTTGGCAAATCCTTGCAGAAAGTCCGAATCGGCATCGTTGAATTGCCCAAGATGCGTGCTGTCGACCTCGAGCACGCCGAAGGTCGATTCGTCGCCTCGAATGAGCACGTTGGCTGCGCTCAGCACACCGTGCTCGACGAGCAAACGCGGTGTGCGAAAACGTCGTTCCGAAGCCAGCTCGTTGGAAATGACGGGCTGACCCGAAGCATAGGCATAGCCCGCCGGACTCTCGGCGCCGGAACCAAGCAACGCGTGTCCGACGACACCGGGCAGCCAGCCCACGCCCGCGACGACCAGGAAATCGTCGTGCGCAGGACGGTATTCGAGGACTTTGCATAGCTTGCATCGCATGCCCTCCGCCGAAGCGCGCGTCGCCTCATAAAGCAGAGCGGAGACATCGTGCGTGCGCAAGCAGAACATGCCGAAGTCAGACGCCAGCTTGTGCTGGCGAAGTCGGTAGTTCAGTTCGTCCGGTGGCGGGACGGCTAGCTCGTGGTCTGTCATGCGCGGTACGCGCCAGCTGTCTCGCGCAGCGGCACGGACGCGCCGGCTGGAACCTCAACAGCGCCGCTCAAGGAAGACCGCGACATCGCAACGAAAGCGCCGCATCCAGCGATGGGCGTCGATTCCCGACGGGAAATTCATCATGTGTTGCCGGGTCGGCGTCTCGCGCCGGGTTCGGTCTCCTGCTTTATCTTCGCGGCACTCGCCGTCAATGCCACGTCGCACCCATGTCGGTCAACACGGCGCTCCTTATTGCACGTACGTTCGTGCCGACGCGATCGATGATGCGAAAGAGCTGAAGCCAGGTGATCCCGAGCTCACGGCTCAGTCGGCTGATTTCATCGGGATCGCGGGTATTGATGTGGTGATTGCGCGTGGCGTGAGGCCGGCTGCGATAGACGACGGGGCAACGTGCAGCGTTCGTGAGTTCAATATGCATGGGGTCCTCCTCAAGGAGCAATGTCATCGCAAACGATGTGCCAGCGCGCGATCCCGCCTATTCGCGGTCGAACGCAAGGGTTTGTTTGCAAAGTGCACGCTTGGAGAAAAATCCTTCGCGCAATCCAAAACGAGCGCGACGGAGCGCCGTGGTCGTATCCAAGGCTTCGAGCCATCGCGCGGCGAATGCTCGCGCATACCGGAACGAGGCGCGTCCGTCGCGACAAGAACCACTGCGGCGCCGCTGGCGAGATCGGCCCTTAGCCTAGCCGGCAACGGCTCAGACGAGCTCCGCATCGCCTTCGTATACGCGCGAAGTGTTCGCGTTCGCCGACATCGCGCCAGCTTGAGGCATGCGCGCCGATTCAGGTATCGCGGATGTGGTAGCCCCTGCTGCTCGCTCAAGCGTGCGAATCTGGCCTCTCCGTTCGGCCGAACGCCGAATAAGATGCGACGGCTGATCAGGCCAGGTCCGGGGTTTACAATACAACGCAACCAAGCGAGCTCAACCATTGGGTCCTTGATTGGTCAGATCCGGCTCGGCAGTATCCTGCCGGCAAGCTTCAGGGACATGGAGTGTGGCGTGAACGATACGTCGGGAATCCGAGCCGATGAATGGCGACAGATCGTAAACAGCGCGATCCAAACGGCGATCATCAGTACGGACCTGCAAGGCCGCGTGAGGAGCTGGAACGCCGGTGCAGAACAGATTCTGGGCTGGACGGAGGCCGAAATGCTCGGCGAGAACCTGGCTCGAATCTTTCCGGAGCGACAGCAGGAAGTTCTGGCACAGGAGATCGCGGACGCGCGCGCACACGGTCGTGGCGGTGGCGAGGAAGGGTGGCGGCTCCGCAAGGATGGAACGCGTGTCTGGGCGGCCGGTGAAATCACACCGATTCGAGACACGACCGGAGACATCGTCGGCTACGTGAAAGTCCTGCGCGACCGCACCTCACAGCGCGCCGCAGAGGATGCGCTCCGCGAAGAGCGCCTTGCGCTGGAGATTCTCAACAAAGCCGGTTCCGCGCTATCACTTGAAACGGATCTCGAAAAGCTCGTGCAGATCGTCACCGATGCGGGCGTCGGTTTGTGCGGCGCCGAGTTCGGTGCATTCTTCTACAATGTCCTGAACGCCAATGGCGAGAGCTACATGCTCTACACGATCTCCGGCGTGCCGCGGGAAGCGTTCTCGAAGTTCCCCATGCCCAGGAACACCCAAGTATTCGATCCGACCTTTAGCGGCAAAGGCATCGTCCGCTCGGATGACATCACGCAAGATCCTCGCTACGGGAAAAACGCACCGTACCGCGGGATGCCGCCGGGACATCTCCCCGTGCGGAGCTATCTCGCAGTGCCGGTCATTTCGCGAACAGGCGAAGTGCTCGGCGGACTTTTTTTTGGGCACTCGCGCACGGGTGTTTTCACGGAGCGCTCGGAACGAGGGATGGAGGCCCTTGCTGCCGAAGCGGCGGTCGCGATCGACAACGCGCGCTTGGTGGAAGCCGCGCAGCGCGAGATCGAGGAGCGCAAGCGCGCACAGAACGCGCTCATCGAGCTCAATGCGACGCTGGAGCAGCAAGTCGCCGAACGCACCGAGGCGCTTAAAAAAAGCGAAGCCGCGCTTCGGCAGTCACAGAAGATGGATGCCGTGGGCCAACTCACGGGAGGTATCGCGCACGATTTCAACAACCTGCTTCAAGTCATTCTTGCCAACCTCGAGATCCTGCAGCGTACACTTCCGGCCGACTCCGGGCGGCTTCAGCGCGCTGCCGCGCATGCCATGACCGGAGCCCGGCGCGCATCGACACTGACGCAGCGGCTGCTGGCCTTCGCGCGACGCCAGCCGCTCGACCCGAAGGCGATCGACGTCAATTCCTTGGTCAGTGGGATGTCCGAGATGCTCCACCGTTCCCTTGGGGAGACGATCTCCGTCGAAACTGTCCGCGGCGCCGGTCTGTGGACCGTGGAGGCGGACCCGAATGAACTCGAAGCGGCAATCCTCAATCTCGCGCTCAACGCGCGCGATGCGATGCCAGATGGCGGGCATTTGACTCTCGAGACGTGCAACGCACACATCGATGATGCCTACGCCGCCGTCAACGCTGAAGTGCTACCTGGACAATACGTCAGCATCTCGATATCCGACACGGGAACGGGCATGGACGCCGACACGCTCGCGCACGCCTTTGAACCATTCTTTACCACTAAACCGGCCGGGCATGGGACAGGTCTCGGCTTGAGCCAGGTTTACGGGTTCGTCAAGCAGTCCGGCGGACACGTGAAGATCTATTCAGAGCCCGGAGAAGGGACGACGGTCAAGATCTATCTTCCCCGTCTGACCCGGACGAGCGAGTCGCACGAAGACCCGGTCGAACGTCCGCTTCCGGAAGGAGAAAAGGAAACGATTTTGGTCGTCGAAGACGACGACCAGGTTCGCGCCGTGTCGGCGGAGGTCCTCGGCGATCTCGGTTATCGCATTCTCGAAGCTCCGGATGGGCCAAGCGCCCTGCGAATTCTGGAAACGGAACGGCAGATCGATTTGCTCTTCACCGATGTCGTGCTGCCCGGCGGCCTCACCGGTGCCGACGTTGCTGCGAAGGCACGCGAACTGCGTCCAACGATCAAAGTGTTATTTACGACGGGTTATGCGCGCAACGCGATCATCCATCACGGCCGCCTCGATAAGGGCGTGCAACTCCTCACCAAGCCGTTCACGCTGACAGAGTTGGCGGAAAAGGTTCGCGACGTATTGGACAGAACGGACAACGCGGTGCAAACCGGAGAACGCGCATAACCGAATCTCGCTGGCGTATCGCTCAATCCGGCGTTTCCGTCTCTCAGCAACGAAGCACGTCGATCTCGCCGCGACCCTCGCAGGAGACGCGAGCATGGTGGCGACGCTGAAGAATGGTGTAGTGCGTGTGCCGCTCGACTGACCTGTCGATGGCTGTTCTTGCTGCCGGCCGGCAGATCGCCTTCCCGATATGTTCTGGAACTGCGCGACCCGCGGGAGTTGCAGGCCGCCCACTGATCCAGCGCCTGTAGCGGCCGCACATCGCACGCCGACTACAAAGCGCGCATGGTGCGTGGCGGCATCTCGGCAACTATGCTCCCTGCGCCACTATCCGCGAGTGTGCACGAAATGCGCCGCGAATCTGCAATCGCAGATCCTCTTCGTTCCAGGGCTTCATCAGGAATCTGTATATCGCACCGCGATTGATGGCATCGGCAACGCTGCTGACGTCGGTATATCCACTGAGAACGAGACGCACCGTCTTCGGATGCAGTTCCTTTGCCTTGCTCAGCAATTCAGTTCCAGACATTCCCGGCATTCGCTGGTCGGACAAAATGACGTGCACCTCCTCGCCCGCAAGGATCTCTAACGCCTCCTCGCCGCTGTTGGCCGTCAATATCCGATAGCCGTCTCGCCGCAATGTCCGCGTCAACGCACTGAGGATGTTGCTCTCATCGTCAACGAGCAACAGCGTGTGGCGTGTCGCACCGTCGTCTTCGTCGGCCCGCCATTCGACCGTGCGGCGCTGCAATATCTCGAAGGCCTTTTCAGCGTTGACCGGCTGAGAAAAGACAAATCCTTGGAGCAGGTCGCAGTCGTGGCGTTTCAAGTAGGAAGCTTGCGCTGCCGTTTCGACTCCCTCGGCAAGAACGCGCATGCCGAGCTGGTGTCCGAGCGCGACGATCGCAGCACAGATGCCGGCGGAACCGGTGTCGGTGACGATGTCGCGAACGAAGGATTGGTCGATCTTCAAGCAATCCACCGGAAGGGAGCGCAGATAATTCAAGCTTGAAAATCCAGTGCCGAAATCGTCGATCGCGAGACGAACACCCGCCTGGCGTAACGCGAGCATCCTCTCGATCACGCGATCGGCTCGGCCCAGCATCGAAGCTTCGGTCAGCTCGAGCTCTATGCAATCGCGCGGCAGGCCGTGTTGCTTCAGCAAATTTGCGACTTCCGCAACGAAGTCCGGACGCTGCAACTGCTGCGCGGATACATTGACAGCGATCGTGAACATCTCCGCTCCCGCATCGAGCCAGATTCGCGCTTGCCGACAGGCCGCCTCCAGCACGAGCCGTCCGAGCTCGACGATAATGCCGAGTTCTTCGGCAGCGCTGATGAATGCTTTTGCCGAAAGCAGGCCACGCTCGACATGACGCCAGCGGACGAGCGCCTCGAAACCGACGACTCGCCCGTCCAGTGCCCGAATTTGAGGCTGATAGAACAGCACCAGCTGGTCATTGCGGATCGCGGTGCGCAGTTGCGGACCTAGCGCGAGCCGATCTCGCAATTGTTCGTTCTCGTCGTTCGAGAATGCACCGATACAATCCTTGCCGTCGCCCTTCGCGTGAATGGTCGCGACCTCTGCCTGACGCAACAATTCCCGCGCGCTCAGCGAATTTTCCGGAAAGCAGCTGATGCCGATGCAGGTGGTTGCGCAGATCGGTTCGTCGCCGATTTCTATCGGTTGCGCGACGGTCCTGCGAACGGACTCGGCGAAATCGGCCGGGTCGAGGTCCGCCGCCTCATAGCGGCATATCACAACGAACTCGTCGCCGGCGACGCGCGCGACGTGGCTATTTCCAGCCAAGGTCACGAGGCGTCCGGCGATCGCGCGCAAGACGGCGTCTCCCACCTCGTAACCACGTGTTTCGTTGATCGCATGGAAGTAATCGAGATCGAGATAGAGCACGGCCACACGGTGGCCGCAAGAACCAGCTTCTGAAAGCATGGTGCTCAACCGGGGTTCGAGCACGTCGAGGCGCTGCAAGCCCGTCCCGTGATCGTGCGTCAGGCTATGCTGCAGTCGTTCGTTTGCCCGTACCTGTTCGGTTACATCGCGACCGATAGAGAGCATCAGCTGCTCACCGTCGATCCTTACCATCGCGCTCGCAAATTCCATCAAGACCGTCGATCCGTCCTCCTTGCGAAGCTCGATCGGCTGCGAGCGGCCGGTCCCTCCGGAAAGAACCTTCCGATACGCCTCGACGTTCGCGCTCGACCCGCCGGATGCGGCGAGCTCTACGATGTTGCGGCCGACGATTCGTTCCGGCGCGTAGCCGAGGATCTCAACAACGCGCGGATTGATTTCGCGAATGGTTCCGTCGGGCGTCGTCAGTGAGATCGCGTCATATGCATGCTCGGTCAGCACTCGGTAGCGCCGTTCGCTGTTCGCGAGGCGAAACGCATAGCGTGCAAGACCGATCGTTTTCCCGAGCTCGCCTCCCAAGAGGCGAGCGAATGCCGATGCTTCTTCGCTCGATACATCCGAGGTCCGGCCGCCGATCAACAATACGCCATGGGCAACGTCGACCCCAGTGATTGGCACGAGCAGCAGCGACGGCATGCCGCTGGCGAGAATGAGATTTTGCGTGTCGCTGGTGGGCCACTCCGCAGACGGCAGGAACGTTGGATGGGCGCGATGCGCCGCCTCCGTGATTCGTTCGGCGCATCCAAACAATCCGGCGGCAGCTTCGCGTTCGTCCTCGCGAAACCCGACTTGGCAAGCAAGAGCCAAGCATTGATTGCTGTCGAACAGGTACAGCGCGCCCTTCGAGACACCCGCAATGTCGAGGCTCGTCCCCAAAGCGTCCAGAAGCGCCCGTCCAATCGCGTTCTCTTCACGCGTCACCGCGTTCGCCGTCCGCGCGAGTGACTCGAGCAATCGTTCGGCCAATACGGACCGCTGACCCAAGCGCGCGTTGATTTGCACTTGCCGCTCGAGTTGCCAGAGCGCGCGATCGAGGTGCTCGCGTTCAAGCGGTTCGCCCGCGAGTGGTGCAGGTGGCGGAATCGAGAGCAATGTCTCGATCCTCGACAAGAGCCCGTCCTGTCCTTCGATTTTCGCAATTAACGCGCTAGCCCCTACGCGTGCCGCAAGCGCGTGATCAGCCGGCTCGCAATAGGCTGAAGAAAGGAGAACTACGGGGATACTGCCTAGCTCCCGATCCGTGCGCAGCGCATGGCACAATGCGAAGCCGTCGAGCTTCGGCATTAGGATGTCGCTCACGACAAGCGCAGGATGCTCACGGCGCGCGAGCGCAAGCGCGGCTTTACCGTCGTTCGCACTGATGACGTGTAGGCCGGCATTGCGGAGCCAGAGTTTCATCAATTTTTGCTGCGTGGGGTCGTCTTCCACGACCATTACCGTACGCGCGCCGGTATCGATGGTCGTTTCGACCCGGTCCGAGACATGCGCATGGACCACGTCGATCAACAGTGCAGGGTCGACCGGCTTCAGCAATACCTGCGCGAACCCGGCGACTCCTACCTTCAGTTCGTCGAAGCGTGCGAGCAAACCCGATACGCACAGAATCGGCAAAGGCGCGCCGGCGAGCCGCGCCCGAAATCGATGAAGCAGCTCGACTCCGTCGATATCCGGAAGTACGAGATCCTGAAGAATCAACGCTGGTCGTGTCTCGTCAAAGCGGGCGAGCGCAGTCGCTCCATCTTCAGCTTCGATGACGTCGTAACCCGCTGTCTGCAGCACGAATCTGTATAGCTTGCGAGTTATTGCATTGTCCTCGACGTAAAGGATGCGCGGCCCGCCGGACGGAGGCGGAGCGGCGTGCAACTCGGGCGCCGGCGCAGCAGTCGCTACCGTGGGCGCTTCGTCGCCCTCGCAGAGGAATTGCGCGATCTGAGCTGGCAGACCGATCGGATCGAGCGGTTTTGCGATGTAACCGTCGCAGCCCGCGGCAAGCGCCGTCTCGCGGTCGCTCTTCATCGCGTAAGCCGTCACCGCGATGACGATTATGTCACTCGTCGCAGGATCGGCCTTGATGCGGCGCGTGACCTCAAGGCCATCGATCAGCGGCAACTGGACGTCCATGAGAATCAGCCGCGGGTGGATTTCGCGTAGCAGACCGAGCGCCTGCTCGCCATCGGCTGCGGTACGCACCTCATAGCCTTCGCTCTCCAGCGCGATGCGCGCGACCTTGAGGTTGGAGGCGTTGTCGTCAACAACGAGGATCAGTTCGCCAGCCACGTCTAAACCTCCCTAGCCGGCCCCTGTCAGGCCTCCGTGCGGCGGGTCAGCTCGACAAAGAACACGCTCCCCTTCCCGAGCACGCTTGTGACGCCCACAGTACCGCCTTGCGCCTCGACGATGCGCTTCGTTAGCGCAAGGCCGAGGCCGGTACCCTGGTATTTTTTCGAAACGCCCGAATCGAGTTGCCGGAACTCACTGAAAAGCCGGGGCAGATCGGAAGCGTCAATGCCGATGCCGTTATCCTCGACTTCGAATCGGACGAGATTTTTCTCACGGGCCCACACCCGAATCGCAACGCGTCCGCCGTCGCCGGTGAACTTCAACGCGTTCGACAGATAATTGTAGAGCACCTGTTTCAGCTTCGCCGGGTCGAGATCGATCCAAGCGCAGTCTGGGTCGATCTGCACGTCGATCTCGATCCGCTTCGCCGCGGATGTCGTGCGCAAGATGTCGCGCACTTCGCGCAGGAGTCGCGCGATGTCGGTCGGCTCCGGCCGGATTTCCATCTTTCCGGCTTCCACTTTGGCCAAGTCGAGTACGTCGTTGATCAGCTGTAGAAGGTGATCGGAACTCTTCAGGATGTCGTCGAGAAATTCTTTCTGCATAGCCGACACGGGTCCGGCTTTGCTATAGGCCATGAGTTTTGCAAACCCTATGATCGCATTGAGCGGGGTGCGCAGCTCGTGCGACATGTTTGCGAGAAATTCGCTCTTGAGCCTGTTCGCCTGCTCGGCCTTGCGTTTTTCCACGTCGAGATCTTCGAGCACGTTGAGCACGGCGCTCTGCAACTGTTCAAGCCGCCGCTTCTCGGCCTCGACGTCGTCCAGAATGTTGAGTATTGCGCGTTGGGTGTCGCCGAACCGCTCGCGTTCGCCGCCGAAATCATCGAGGATATTGAGCAACGCGCGTGCGTAATCCTCTGGATCGTCTCCGGGTAGAAGGCGTACGGCGGGCTCCGACATGTTCACGCCGGCCTCGCTTTCTTCAACTCCTCGACTTCGCGCCTGAGTTCTTCGATTTCCTTCTTCAGCTCAATCATCTTGAGCTCTCGTCCGACGGTCAGCTTCTGGAAACGCTCGAGCTCGGCGAGCCGCTCGAGCTCCTTGTTACGGCGTTCGGCGACCTCGGCCTCGGCGCGCTTCTGCGCAGTGACATCGCGCGCTGCTGCGAATACACCGAGTACGTTGCCGCCCACGTCCTTGTAAATCGATGCGTTGTATAGCACCGGCGTATGGCGGCCGTCGCGGTGGCGGATTGTCAGAGGGTAGTCGGTGACGAAGCCCTTAGAGAACACCTGCTGATAGCCCTCGCGCGCTTTTTCCGGTTCCGTGAAGTAGTCCGAGAAATCAGTGCCGATGAGCTTCTCGCGCGGTACGCCCGTTACTTTGATCGAGCCTTCGTTCACATCGGTGATCTTGCCTTCCGGACTGATCGTCACGAGGGGGTCGAGCGAGGCTTCGATCAGGCTGCGGGCGTATTGTGCGGCCTGCTTTTGCGCCGTGACATCGCGTGCCGCTGCGAACACGCCCAGCACATTGCCGTCGACGTCCTTGTATACCGACGCATTGTAGAGAACGTCCGTCAGGGTGCCGTCCTTGTTGCGCACAGTCAGCGGATAGTCGGTAACGAAACCGTTCGCGAACACTTGTTGATAGCCTTCGCGCGCTTTTTCAGGCTCGGTAAAGTAGTCGGAGAAGTCCGTACCGATCAGCTTTTCGCGCGGTACGCCGGTGACTTTGATCGAACCCTCGTTGACGTCGGTGACCTTGCCTTCGGGGCTGATCGTAACGAGGGGATCGAGCGAGGCCTCAATCAAGCTGCGCGCGTAGCGGGAGGCCGAACGCAGCTGTTCCTCGGCGCGGCGACGTTCGGAGATGTCGCTGCTCATGAGCAGGTAGCCGATGGGATTCCCATGCGCGTCGTTGCGGCGCGTAACGACGACGCTCGCGTGGAAACGCGTTCCGTCCTTGCGAACGCGCTCGAATTCGCCTTCCGCAAGACCGTTTTCGTATGCCGCCTCGAGCAACCGGCGCACCGCGCCGGACTTTACGTCCTCCCCGGTATGCAGGATTTCAGAACTGCTACCGAGGATCTCGTCGGCAGCGTAGCCATAGTTGCGCCGCGCACCTTCGTTCCACGAGAGAATACGATAGTTGAGGTCTTTGCCGATGATGGAGTACTTGATGGAACTCTGCAGAATGTTGTCGAGCAAGTTCTTCGTTTCCGAGAACTCTCGCATCACTCGCTTCGATTCGGTAACGTTGCGTGCCGCCGCAAACACGCCGAGAACGTTGCCGCGGGCGTCCTTGTATACGGACGCGTTGTACAGTACGTCGGTGAGACTTCCGTCTTTGTGCCGGATCGTCAAGGGATAGTCCGTGACGAATCCTTGAGCGAATACTTGTTGATACCCTTCACGCGCTTTGTCGGGCTCGGTGAAGTAGTCCGAGAAATCAGTGCCCACAAGCTTTTCGCGCGTCACGCCGGTTACGCGCGTCGTCGCTTCGTTGACATCCGTGATCTTGCCTTCCGGGCTGATCGTGACGAGTGGATCGAGGGATGCCTCGATCAGGCTACGGGCGTATTGCGATGCCGCCTTCTGCGCCGTAACGTCGCGAGCGGCCGCAAATACACCAAGTACGTTGCCGCGAGCGTCTTTGTAGACCGAGGCGTTGTACAGAACGTCGGTCAGGCGTCCGTCTTTGTGGCGCACCGTCAGCGGATAGTCGGTGACGTAACCTCGCGCAAACACTTGCTGGTAGCCCTCGCGCGCCTTATCGGGCTCGGTGAAGTAATCGGAGAAATCGGTACCGATGAGCCTCTCTCGCGGTACGCCGGTCACCTTGATCGAGCCTTCGTTCACATCCGTGATCTTGCCTTCGGGGCTGATCGTGACGAGAGGATCCAGCGAGGCTTCGATCAAGCTTCGCGCATATTGCGAGGCCTGCTTTTGCGCTGTGACGTCGCGTGCCGCGGCGAACACGCCGAGCACGACGTTGGCCGCATCGCGGTAGACCGATGCGTTATACAGAACATCCGTCAGGCGTCCGTCTTTATGCCGGATCGTCAAAGGGTAATCGGTGACGAAGCCCTGCGCGAACACTTGCTGGTAGCCCTCGCGCGCCTTATCGGGCTCAGTAAAGTAATCCGAGAAATCGGTGCCGATCAGGTTGGCGCGAGGTATGCCGGTGACTTTGATGGAGCCTTCGTTTACGTCTGTGATCTTGCCTTCAGGGCTAATCGTGACGAGCGGGTCAAGCGAAGCCTCGATGAGACTGCGCGCATATTGCGAAGCCTGCTTTTGCGCGGTCACATCGCGCGCGGCGGCAAACACACCGAGTACTTTTCCGTTCGGGTCTCGATATACCGATGCGTTGTAGAGGACGTCGGTCAAACGACCATCCTTGTGGCGAATCGTCAGCGGATAGTCGGTGACCGAACCCTTCGAGAAGGTCTCTCGATAACCCGCATCTGCTCGTTCGGGTGTCGTGAAGTAGTTGGAAAAATCCGTGCCTATGAGCTTTTCACGAGGCACGCCGGTGACCTTGGTCGTCGCCTCGTTGACGTCGGTGATCTTTCCCTCGGAACTGATGGTTACCAGCGGATCGAGCGATGCCTCGATCAGGCTGCGGGCATATTGCGAGGTCGCGCGCCTGTCTTCTTCCAGGCGGCGCCGTTCTGAGATGTCTCGCACGGAGTTGGCGACGAACTTTCCACCAAGCGTCTGTACTGGACTCCGCTGGATGTCTGCTGGGAACTCACTTCCATCTTTGCGAATGCAATAGACATCGCCCTCAGGGTTCGCAGCGTTCCCCGCATTGGGATCCGTCGCTCGTCTCTCGCGCACACGCAGCGGCACCAGCAGTTCGATGTTGCGGCCGACTAGCTCGCTGCGCACATAGCCGAACAGCGATTCCGCCTTAGCGTTCACTAGCACGATGTCGCCGATCTCGTCGACAACGACGATCGCGTCCGGCAGAGAATCGAGGAGCCAATTTTCTTGGCCCTTACCTATCGAATTCGCTGCGTTGGAGCCCTTTATGCGATGGCGACCACTTTGTCGCTCGGAAGTCCTCGAAGAAGACATTGAGAACACCTCCTTGCATGACCTAGGTCAATTGTGGGAGCCGAACTCACAACAATCTTGATCCTCGTCAAGTTCTTGGTCAACGGATGACCATGCCGTGGCAGAGCCCTCGGAGACGCGAGGACGGCGTCCGCGGGGCTTGGCGGTTTTGCGGGCGCGATCGGTCAAAGCATAGCGGTACTCCCGCAGTCGGCGCTTAGGGGACATCCACCCCACCGAGCCGGCCACATCCCTCAGAAATGCCCCAGGCGGGGTACATTCTTAGAAACGCACTGCGAGGAATCGGCATCACTGAAAACGAAAAACCCCGGAGATTCCGGGGTTTTCTTTAAGCTTCTTTAGGTATGGCGTCCCCAGGGGGATTCGAACCCCCGTTACCGCCGTGAAAGGGCGATGTCCTAGGCCTCTAGACGATGGGGACGCCGGAAACCTTGATGTGCCAGGACGGAGAAAGGTGGTGGAGCCAATCGGGATCGAACCGATGACCTCGACAATGCCATTGTCGCGCTCTCCCAGCTGAGCTATGGCCCCACAGGGAAGCTCAATAGAGTACGGAAAGCGGCAGGGTTCGTCAACTTGGGCTGGCGAAAAGACGACGGGCCGGCGTTTCGCGCCGGCCCGTTGCGGTTGCGGCCATCCATGCCGCAGCGATCGTCCCTGTGTCCTTTTCGTGTGCGGCGCTCACGCGCGGCCAATCTACCCAGAGTCGAGAAGGGGGAATCTTCTCTATGGGGACAATGGCAAGGCTCGTGCCAAACAAAAAACGCGCAGAAACCGCGATTTCGCGCATCGGCGCCGGGCGATTTGCGAGTCCGCGCGCGGGGTTTCGCGCAAACTGCAAGCTCGGCCCGGTCGCTGCGCTCGGGTCCGCCAAGTGCAGCCATCGCCGCTGTATACAATTATACAATATCCGTGGCTACCAACGATCCGCCGCCCGGGTCCATGCGACGATGGTCGAAAAGGCGCAGCGCATGACTTCTGCCGCATTCGTCCGTGCGGCCTCGGCGCGTTAAGCTTGCGGACTCAACCGCCCCGGGAGGATGTTCCGCCATGCGCATGAGGAAAGGAGTTGTGCTGCTGCTGGCAGGCGCGTTCGCCTGTCCGGCGCTTCACGCCGCGACAGTCGACGAGCTCATCGCCAAGAACGCCGCGGCGCGCGGCGGTCTCGACAAGATCGAAGCAATCAAGACGCTCAAGCTCGAAGGCAAGATCCGCGTGAGCGGCGGCTTCGGCACGCTCGAGCTCGACTACACGGAATACCGCAAGGCGCCCGATTCCGTGCGCACCGAGGCGACCGTGCAGGGCCTCACCCAGGTGCAGTCCTGGGACGGCAAAGAAGCGTGGCAGATCTCGCCGTTCCAGGGCCGCAAGGACCCGGAGCGCCAATCCGCCGACGACGCCAAGGACCTCGCCGACGATGCGCCGATCGCTGGCCAGCTGATCGGCTACAAAGAGCGCGGCAGTAAGATCGAGTACCTCGGCACCGAAGACGTCGACGGCACGCTCGCGCACAAGCTCAAAGTCGAGCTCAAGAACGGCGACGTGGACTACGTCTATCTCGATCCCGATCACTTCCTGGAAATCCGCATCGTGGCCGAGCGCAAGGTGCGCGGCACCGAACGCGAGAGCATCACCGATTTCGGCGACTACGAAGAAGTCGCCGGCGTGTACTTCCCGTTTTCGATGTCGTCGTACTCGAAAGGCGGCGGCGGGCAGCAGCAACTCACGATCGACAAGGGCGAGGCGAACGTCGCGCTCGACGATGCACTGTTCGCATTCCCGGCTGCGGCCAAGGTGGGCAAATGAACGCGAGGACCGTCACCATGATTTCCAGTTCCGTGCTGACGCTCGCGCTGAGCGTCGCCGCTTCCGCCGCCGAGACGCCGGCCGCGCCCGCCGCGCATTTCGATGCAGGAGCGATCTCCGGCCTTGGTGCGCGCAACATCGGTTCGGCGGCCATGAGCGGCCGTATCGCCGCCTTGGCTGCGCTCGCGGGCAAGGACGGCAAGACGCTCGTCTACGTCGGCGCGGCATCGGGCGGCGTCTGGAAATCGACCGACAGCGGCACGACGTTCAAACCCGTTTTCGACAAGCAGAACGCACAGTCGATCGGCGCCCTCGCGATCGATCCGTCGAACAGCAACACCGTCTGGGTCGGGACCGGTGAATCGTGGACGCGCAACTCGGTCTCGGTCGGCGACGGCATCTACAAATCCGTCGACGGCGGCGAGACGTGGACGAACATGGGCCTGCCCAATTCCGAACGCATCGCCGAAATCAAGATCGATCCGAAAGCGAGCGACACCGTGTACGCGTGCGTGCCCGGCAAGCTCTGGAGCGATTCGGCCGATCGCGGCCTCTACAAGACGACCGACGGCGGCAAGACGTGGTCGCTCGTCCTCAAAGGCAGCAATCTGTCGACGGGTTGCGCTTCGCTGAGCATGGACCCGAAGGACCCGAACGTCCTGTTCGCGAGCCTGTGGGATTTCCGCCGCAAGGGCTGGACGTTCCGCTCGGGTGGCCCGTCGCCGACTGCGCCGTCGGGCAGCGGCCTGTTCCGCACGCCCGACGGCGGCAAGACCTGGACCGAAATCACGCCGGCCGCGAACAAGGGTTTCCCGGCAAAGCCCTATGGCCGCATCGCCGTGGCGGTCGCGCCGTCGAACGATCAGATCGTCTACGCGATGGTCGAGTCGACCGACTCGGCGCTGTTCCGCTCCGACGACGGCGGCAAGACCTGGGACAAGCGCGACAAGAGCCAGCTCATGGTATGGCGTCCCTTCTATTTCGCGCGCCTCATCGTCGATCCGACGAATCCCGATCACCTGTTCAAGCCGGATCTCACGCTGATCCAAAGTCTCGACGGCGGCAAGAGCTTCTCGGGAACGGGCGGCGGCACGCACGGCGATTCGCACGTAGTGTGGATCGATCCGAGCGACACCAAGCACGTCTTCGTCGGCGACGACGGCGGCCTCTGGCAGTCGTTCGACGGCGGCACGAAATGGTGGAAGCAGAACAACCTGCCCGTCTCGCAGTTCTATCACGTGAGCGTCGACGACGCCGATCCGTTCCACGTCTACGGCGGTCTCCAGGACAATGCGTGCTGGGTCGGCGATTCGGCATATCCCGGCGGCATTTCGAACGGGCGCTGGGAAAACATGTGCGGCGGCGACGGCTTCTGGATGTTCTCCGATCCGTCCGATCCCGCCTACCTGTATGCGGAGACGCAAGGCGGCGACGTCGAGCGCGTGAACCGCTACACGCATGAAAGCCGTTCGATCCGTCCGGAAGCGAACTACAAGGAGAAGCTGCGCTGGAATTGGAACACGCCGCTCCTGCCCTCGCCCAACGACAAGAACACCGTCTACATCGCCGCGCAGTTCCTGTTCCGCTCGCGCGATCACGGCCAGAGTTGGGACCGCATCTCGCCCGACCTCACGACCAACGATCCGAACAAGCAGAAGCAGGAGGAATCCGGCGGCGTCACGGTCGACAACTCGGCCGCGGAGATGCACACGACGATCTACGCCGTCAGCGAATCGCCGAAGCAAGCCGGACTGATCTGGGTCGGCACCGACGACGGCAACGTGCAACTCACGCGCGAAGCTGGCAAGAGCTGGACGAACCTGACGAAGAACGTGCACGCGCTGCCGCCGAACTCGTGGGTGTCGTGGATCCAGGCCGGCAGCTTCGAGGCCGGCACGGCGTACGTCGCGTTCGATCGCCATACGTTCGGCGATATGGCGCCTTACATCTACAAAACCACGGACTACGGCCAGACGTGGACCGCGCTCGTTTCGCCGCAGCAGACGAAAGGCCTGCGCGGCTACGTGCACGTGATCAAGGAAGACACCGTCAAGCCCGGACTGCTCTACGCAGGCACCGAGTTCGGCCTGTGGATCTCGATCGACGGCGGCAACGAGTGGGCGCAGTTCAAGGCCGCGGACTTCCCGGCCGTCGCCGTGCGCGACGTGGCGATCCAGGACCGCGATGCCTCGCTCGTGCTCGCGACGCACGGCCGCGGCATCTGGATCGTCGACGACATCGCCCCGTTGCGCGCGCTCGATGCGAAAACGCTCGACAGCGAAGCGACGTTCCTGCCCGTCAAGCCGATCCAGCAGCGCATCAGCGCGTTCGGCGGCTGGCCCGAAGGCGACGCGGCCTTCAGCGGACGCAACCCGCGCGACGGCGCCGAAATCGCCTACTACCAAAAATCGCGGCATCTATTCGGCAAACTCAAGATCGACGTGCTCGACGCTCAAGGCAAAGTCATCGACACGATCCCGGCCAGCGTGCGGCGCGGCGTCAATCGCGTGTACTGGGCGATGCACGCGCAACCGCCGCGCGTACCGCCGGCGGCGCAGGTCGCCTTCAACTCGACACAGGGCCCGCGCGTACCGCCCGGGACGTACACCGTGCGCCTGATCAAAGGCAAGGACGTGCTCGAGACCAAACTTGTCGTCGGCCTCGACCGTCGCGCGACGTACACCGCAGCCGATCGTCAGGCGCAGTACGATGCCGCGATGCGCGTCAGCGATCTGTTCGGACGCATGAGCGACCTCGCGTTCAAGATCAACGCGGTGCGTGCGCAAGCCGAAGCGCGGAGCGCCAAGCTCGGCGAGAACGACGCTGCGCGCAAGGAACTCACGTCGCTGCGCGACAAGGCCGACGCCGTGCGCAAGCAGATCGTCGCCACCAAGGAAGGCGGCGCCATCACGGGCGAAGAACGCTTGCGCGAGCACACCGACGAGCTCTACGGCGCGATCACGTCCTACGACGGCAAACCGTCCGAGTACCAGCTCGCCCGCATCGATGCATTGAACAAGGAGTTCGACGACATCGCCAACGAATTCGCCGCGATCGAGAAGAACGATCTGCCGAAGGCGAACGCCGCGCTGAAAGCCAAGCAGCTCGACGCGATCGCCGTGCCCGCGGCAGCGCCCGCGCCGAAAGAAGGCAGCGGCGATGGCAAGCACAACGACGAAGAGTATGGACGCTGGGGCGAGAGGGACTGATATCCCCAAAGCGGAAGGCCGGGGCGACTGCTCGCCCCGGCCCTAGTAGTTCACCAGGCTTTGCTATCGACGGGAGGCGCCGAGCCCGAACTCGACAGCGTAGCGATTCCGGTCGATGGTTGCTAAGCGCAGTCCTTCGGGTACTACTTTACCTTTGCAATATTCCGAAAAATCCACGCAAGACTATACAGTGCAGCGCCTAAGGTTACGCACAATATAAGACGATCCATCCACAGTTGGCGGCTATAGAATTCATATGCTGCCTGTGGGGCCATTGTGGTATTTATTTCCGGTTTGTCGGGATTGAAAAAGACTTTTACAACCTCGCCAGTTGTTACCGTTTCGCATGGTTTCTGGTACCAAAACGTAGAACTCGAAATTACCCGCCCATGCGCTTTGAACTTGAAATACACGCGGCTATGATCTTCGCACGCTGTTCCTGTAACCACGCCTTCCGCGCTCTCATGATGTGAAACAAGATCATGGAAGTCGGTAATGTTTGCGGCGCATCCAATTAGCAGAAAAGAAACTGTTGATCCAGCAAATCCGCGGTGATTCCACGGTGACGGGCGTGACTTCACGTGTCGAATCCACTGACGGAAGTTACCTCCCTCTCACAACCTACAGGACTCGAAGCCGTCCGTGAACGGTTCGTCGGAGTTCGCGATCACTTGGAAGTTGGTGCTCGTCGCGCCCGTCAGCGAGCCGCTGGCGGCTTGGATCGCGAGGCTGGGCGCGATCGTGTAGAAGCGCACGTTGCCCGAATTCGGCAAGGTCGCGACGCCGTTCGCTGCCGTCGCGCTGCCGAGCGCGATCGGCCCGCCGCAGGCATTGACGCTGAGATTCACGACTGTCGCGTTGTCGGACGTCACGCGGTGGCCGAGGCTGTCACGCACCTCGACGGTCACCTGCCCGAGCGCGTTGCCGCGTGGGACATCGGCGGGCTCTTGCACGAAGGCGAGCTGCTGCGCCGGCCCGAGCACGTTGAAGCTGCCGCTGCTGGTGTTCGGCAGGCTTCCACTCGACGCACTGAGCGTGTACGTGCCCGCGGTCGTGAAGGCGAGATTCGAGAACGTCGCGACGCCGTTCGATGCCGTAACGGTGGCGGTGCCGCCGACCAGAGTGCCGGGGCCGCTCGCCACATTCATCGAGACCTGAGACGCGCTGTCGGTCGTGACGACATGATTCAAGCTGTTGCGCAATTGCACCGTCACGGCTGGGCTGATGGCTACGCCCGTCGCCACATCGCTCGGCTGCTGACCGAAGACGAGGCTTGTGGCCGGCAGTGGCGCGTTTGCATAGCACATCGTGACATCGTTGAGTGTCGGCGTCGCTGCGCTGTTGGTGGTCGCGAAAAATGCTTCGTATTGGAGGTAGCGAAATCCATTGAACTGGGCCAACGACGCACCGCTCGTGGTGAAGAACGTTGCGGCCGTGCCGTCGGGGCCGACGAAATTGAACGGACCGTATTGCGAATTGCTGGCTGCGATCTGGAACTTGATCGAGGTATTCGCCGGCGTGGACGCAGTCCAACTCAACGTCGTCCAGGCCGCCGAGTAGTCCGCAGCCGGATTCGCGTCCTTCGTCGCGGAGATCAGCGTTCCAGAACTCGAGTATCCCGTGTCGAGGTATACCTTGAAACCCGCATCGGTGCTGACACCTCCCGTCAACGGGATGCTCCATACGGTGCCCGACGTGGCACCGCTGACGCGCGTGCCGCCCGCATACACATCCGAGCCCGCCGTCGACGTCCCGCTGCGTGTCAGCGCATAGGTGCCCGGCGAGGGGTTGGCGGTCGGACGAATCACAGCAGCATACTGCGTTCCGGACGTGAGCGTGATCGGCGATCCGGAAAAATCGGCAGTGTAGAAAACGGCGGAACCGCTGCTGAACCCGGCAACGGTCGCGGCGGCGAGATCGGCGCCTGTCGGCAGACCACCGCTCGTCGCACGGATGCTGAGCGTCAGATTCGGTGTCGTACCCGTACAGCCGGAGCAAAAAAGATTGATGTCGACGCGCTTCAACGCGCCGGTCGCCGAAGGCGTAAACGTCTGGCCACCCCACGTCGTCGTCGTGATTCCCACCCCGCTCGAGCCCAATGTGGTGTTCTGCTGATTTACCGCGGCGACATCCAGCAGGGTCACACTGTCGGGAAGCGTCGTGAGATCGACGTTCGTGCCGGCGCCGGTCTGGAAATCGGCTTGCACCGTGTCGGTGAGACAGGCGGAAGTCGCCTGGTTCGGGAGCGAAAAGTTTTGTGTCGTCGTCCCGCTGTCAGCGACCACGATGACCGTTGCGGTGGCGGAGGTACATCCCGGGAAACTCGCCGTCATCGTTGGATACGTACCGGCCGGAACCGATGCGAACGAATAATTGCCGTTCACGTCGGTCGTGGTGGAACGCACGCCGAGTGTCACCGTAGCGCCGTTCAGCGGCGCGCCCCCGGAAGTTGCGGTGACCTTGCCGGATACCGTGCCGCCCGCCCCCACCGGCGTACATGAGGGATATTTGAACGTTCCCACGCGCGTCGTGAAATTGAGACCGTCGGCCGGGTAGTACTCGTTCGTGTACCAGAACGTGCA
>DASRGX010000137.1:0-2827 GCA_035650835.1 Rudaea sp.
GATGGCGTCTTCGAGCAGCGTGGCGCCGTCGCCGAATTTCGCTTGCAGAGCGCGCACGACGCCGAGCGTCGCGCGAATCGATGCGTCTGCGACGTCGTCGCCGGCGCCCCGTTGCAAGGCGAGCGCACGCTCGGCGGCCAAGGCGGCGTCTGCAACGCGACGGCGCGAGTACAGCAGACGCGCTTGGCGTTCGAGCGCGGATGCACGGCCGATGGAGCCATCGTCAGCGCGCAAGGCGAGATCGCGTTCGATCACGTTTTGTGCTTCGGCGGTCTCGAGTTGCTCCGCTTCGTCGAGCAGATCGAACAGCCGCTCGACGGCCCGGATCTGCGCATCCCGCGAGGACGCATTCCCCGCGTCCACCGTGGCAAGCGACTCGCGTGCCGACGCGAGCCGTTGCGCGAGCGAATCCGACAGCGCGAGTGCCGTCGTCGGCAACGCGGAGGCCACGCCGACGATGGCGATCGCGAGGGGTGAGAGCGCTTGCCGCAGCCATCCCATAGAGGTCGATCTCGCCCGCATTGCGTCAGGTCCACTGATGCGGATTTTGCAGCACGTGCGCCGCGCCGGCCAGTTCCGAGCAAACGTTAAGTAGCTGGCATGACCGATGATCGTTGCGATCGGCGCCGGAGGTGGCGACTATGCACGATCTGCGCGCTTTCGCGTTGGGCGCTGCGGCGAGTCGGCGGCGTTGCGCGACAACCGCTCCGCACAACGGCGCAAGGCGCTGCGCAGCGCCCGTGGCGTGCGCACGACGAAATCGAAAGGCAAGCGCGCGAGCTGGCGCGCATACCAGTCGAGGTCGTCTTCGCGGCTGGCCAGCAGCACGCCGTCGGCTTGAGGCGCGAGCGCGCCGATGCTGCCCGGAACATGCTTGAGCGCGGTCGCGATGTCGGTGCGCAGCAGCACTTCGACTGCGATCGCGCGCGGCAGGGCGACGATACTGGCGGCGAGATGTGCGAGTGCATCGAACTCGGTCGGCCTCTCGAACGTGATCGCACGCGGCGCGATCTCGCACACCCGGTCGAGGCGGAACGAACGAAGGCCGCCGCGCAAATGACACATGCCGACCGCATACCAACTGCCGCCGCGAAACGCCACGCCCCACGTATCGAAGTCGCGCGTGGACTCTTCGCCCTGGGCCGAGCGATACCGCAAATGCACGCGCTCGCGCGCTTGCGCCGCGGCGCTCAAGGTCAGCAGTGCCGCGTTGTTCGCCGTGCTGCCGGCGCGCATGAGGTCGAGCGCTACGGTTTCGCCGAGCGCTCGCACGCGCTGCTGCAGCGCTTTCGGCAACACGCGCTCGAGCTTGGCCTGCGCGCTCTCCACTGCGGTCGCCGCCTCGGACAAGCCGAGCCCGCGCGCCGCAATCAATCCGAGCGATACCGCTAGCGCTTCGTCCTCGCTGAACATGAGCGGCGGCACTTTATAGCCGGCGACGAGCATGTACGCGCCATTGCGTCCGCGCTCGGTTGCGATCGGGATGCCGAGCTCCTCGAGGGCGACGATGTAACGGCGCAACGTGCGCGGGTCCACTTCGAGCCGCCGTGCCAATTCCGCGCCGTTGAGGCGGCGATGCGTCTGCAGCAGCTCCAGGACGGCAAGCGCGCGCGTGGTCGGGTGGTACATGGCGCAACGATACCAGCAAATTAGGGCCGAATCTGCCCTATTTCGGTTTTAGGGTGCTCGCGGGCTGCAAGCCCGACCCTTCCAAATCGGAGAAACCCATGATCGTGCGTCTCGCTTCTCTGCTGGCCGGCATCCTGATGGGTGCGTCGTCCCTTGTTTCACACGCTGCTGCCGCACCGCCGGCACCAGCCGCCGACGGCCAATACGATTTCGATTTCCTGTTCGGCGAATGGGACGGCGTGCAGCATCGGCTGCGCAAGCGCCTGGCCAATTCCAACGAGTGGGACGATTTCCCGAGCCACCTCGTCGTGCGTCCCCTGCTGGGCGGCCGCGCTAACACCGATCAAGTCGTGTTCCAGAACGGACCCTACAGCGGCGGCGCCACGTTTCGGCTGTTCGACCCCGAAAAGAAGCAGTGGTCGATCTACTGGATCGGCACCAAGACCTACACGCTCGAGCCGCCCGTCGTCGGACATTTCGTCGGCGACCGTGCCGAGTTCTACGGCGACGACACCTGGGAAGGCAAGCCGGTGAAGGTGCGTTTCATCTGGAACAAGGGCGATCTCACTCACTGCCATTGGGAACAAGCGTTTTCGAGCGATGGCGGCAAGACCTGGGAAACCAACTGGACGGTCGAGTGGACGCGCACCGCGTTCTGACCTCTCACGATACGACTAGGAAATCGCCATGATGATGCTCATCCGCAACGTTGTTGTCCTCATCGCACTGACGTTCTCGCTGACGGCGCGCGCCGCCGTGCGGGACGGTTCGCACGATTTCGATTTCTGGTTCGGCCAGTGGACCAGCACGCATCACAAACTCAAGCACCGTCTGGCCGGCTCGAACGAATGGGAAGACTTCACGGGCACCGCGATTGCGCGGCCGTTGCTCGGCGGTCGCGCCAATACGGACGAAAACATCTTCCATAGCGGCGTGGCCGGCGCGGGCGGCATCGCGTTCCGCACCTACGATCCGAACAAGGATCTGTGGTCGATCTATTGGATCGGCACGACGAGCTATACGATCGATCCCCCGATGGTCGGCCGCTTCGTCGATGGCGTTGGCACGTTCTACGGCGACGACGTGTGGGAAGGCAGACCCGTGCGCGCGCGTTTCATCTGGTCGAAGATCGACCTGACGCACGCGCATTGGGAGCAGGCGTATTCGATCGACGGCGGCAAGACCTGGGAAACCAACT
>DASRGX010000138.1:0-2206 GCA_035650835.1 Rudaea sp.
ACCACTTCTCCTTCTGCAAAATCGAACTTGACGTAGTCGCCCACGCGAATCTGACGCGCCGCGACGATCTGCAAGCCGGCAAAAAGGTTTGAAAGCGTGTCGTTGAGCGCCAGCGCGACCGCCAGGCCGCCCAGTCCCAGCGTCGTGAGAATCGGCGCAACCGCAATGCCGAGCGAACTGAACACGGTCAGCAAGCCCAGCAGCAGAATCGCAATCTGGAGAATCGTAGAATAGAGCGACAACGAAAACAGTTTGTGGTCGGTGCGCCGGCTGAACGATGTCAGCCATGCCGAGCCCAGACGCGCGGCAATCCAGGCCATGGAAAGGATGAACGCCGCGGTCATCGCGCGGTCGAGAAACGACTCGCTGCGCGGCGAGAGGCGCGTGTGGTCGATGCCCAGGTACAGGCCGGCTAAGGCGCCCCAGAAGACGACGACGCCGCCGATAATGGACGTGACCTCGCGCAGCGCGTGCCATCCGTTGCGCGCGCTCACGCGGCGCAGGGGCTGCACGATGATGGCGTACACGACGGCGCCCGCTGCCGCTCCGGCGGCCGCCCAGACGAGCGGCCAGAGTTGCGCGGCGCTCGACACGTGGAATGGCAGAGGCATCGCCCGCCATGATACCCGCGCTTTGCGGATCTGTCTACGGATCGACGTTGAGCACGATGCGGGAGGCGCGATCGGCGCGCGCGGCCGGCAGGAGCACGTCGCGGATGGCAGCACGCAGCGGCTCGAGCTCGTTTCCGCGAAGCGCCAGGCGAAATCGCCACTCGTCGTTCATCCGCGCAATCGGATACGGCGCCGGGCCGAGCACCTCGATCGCCGCGTTCGCGAGCAGCTCGGCATAGCGGCGAGCTTGCCCCAGCGCGGCCTCGCGCCGCCGGGCGATGACACCGGCGTAGACCAGCGCTCGCGCCGGCGGATAGCCCAGCGCGTCGCGTTCCTCCAGTTCGGATGCGGCAAAGCCGTCGTAATCGTGCGCGGCGGCAAACACGATGGCGCGGTGCGCCGGCGCGTAGGTCTGCACGATAGCCTGGCCGGGGCGCGCGCGCCCGCTGCGGCCGCAGACCTGCGCGATCAGATCGAAGCTGCGCTCGGCCGCCCGAAAGTCGGGTGCGTGCAGGCCGATATCTGCCGCGACGACGCCGACGAGCGTCACCTGCGGAAAATCCAGCCCTTTGGCGACCATTTGCGTTCCGACCAGCACGTCGGCGCTGCTGCCGAACTCGTCGAGCAGCCGCGCGTGATCGCCCACGCGCGTGGTCGTATCGCTGTCCATGCGCACGACGCGCGCGCCCGGAAAGAGCCGGCGCACGTCCTGCTCGACGCGCTGCGTTCCCGCGCCGAATTCGCGGATGGCTTCGGCGCCGCACTTCGGACAGCGTGCCGGAATCGGTTCGCTCGCATCGCAGTAATGACAGCGCAGCACGCCTTCGGAACGGTGGGCGGTCAGCGCTACGCTGCATCGCCTGCACTGCGGCACGAAGCCGCAGGCGCGGCAGAGGATGAATCCCGCGCTCCCGCGCCGGTTCACGAAGAGCACGGTTTTCTCGCCCGCGCGTAGGCGCTCGTCGAGCGCCTGCATCAGCGGCGCGCTGAAGATCCGGCGATTCCCGCCCTCGAACTCGCGCCCCATGTCGACGACCCGAACGGCCGGCAACTCTTGCGCCGTGGCGCGGGTGCGAAGCCGAAGCAGCTCGACGCGGCCGGCGATCGCGTCGCGATAGCTTTCCAGCGACGGCGTCGCACTGCCCAAGACCAGTACGCCCCCTTCGATGCGCATGCGTTCGCGTGCCACCGTCACCGCGTGATAGCGCGGCGTCGAATCCTGCTTGTACGAGCCTTCGTGCGATTCGTCGACGACCAGCAGCCGAACGTTGGAAAGCGGTGCGAAGACGGCGCTGCGGGCGCCCACGAGCACGTCGACGATACCGTCCGCGCAGGCGCGCCAGGCCTCGAAGCGTTCCCGTTCCGAGAGCGCCGAATGCAGGACGGCGACGCGTCCGCCGAAGGCCTCTTCGAAACGGCGCGCGGTCTGCGGCGTGAGCGAGATCTCCGGAACCAGAACGATGGCGCGCCCGCCGTATCGCAGCACGCCGGCGATCGCCTCGATGTACACGAGCGTCTTTCCGCTGCCGGTTATTCCGTGCACCAGCATCTCGGAGAAGTGCCCGGCGCGCACACGCGCAGCGATCGCGTCGATC
>DASRGX010000139.1:0-39579 GCA_035650835.1 Rudaea sp.
GGTGATGCCCCAATCCTGCACCGTCAAGCCATCGGTCACTTTCTTGCCGTAACGTTGCTCGTTGTGGCTGCGTGTCAGGAAATCGGTGGGCAGGAAGCGCCAGATCTGCCCGTTCCAGTGCACCCCTCCGCTGCCCACGCCCGTGCCGAGCAGGAACGATCCGAGCCGACGCATCGGCAGCGCTTCTTGATCGGCATTGTTGCGGATCGTGAGCGTGTCGTAGGTGAGGTTCTGGAACAGATGATGCCGCCACATGTAGCGCAGCTCGTCCTGCGCGAAGGTCGGTGCGAAATCGGTCGGTGTGTCGCGCCACGGTCCGCGTTCCAGCGCCAGGACGTTCAACCCCGCATCGCAGAGCTGCTGCGCCAGGATCGCACCGGTCCAGCCGAAGCCGACGATCACCGCGTCGACGGGTTTGAGGTTCGTGGCCACGTCACGCCTCCCGCCAGCCGCGCCGGCCCTTGAAGCTCACCGGTTCGAGCGGGACCTTTTCGCCGTGGCGCGTGACCCATTCGCTGTAGTCGTAGTGAGCGCCGGGGAAGCCGATCATCTTCCACGCGCCCATGTCCCTGTTGCCGCCGTAGATGGGATCGGAGAAATAGCCTTCCTTGGTGTTTTGCAGCAGCATCGTGAAGAACGTTTTTGCATCGACGCCGTCCTCGAGCTCGACCTTGCCGGCCTCGAGGTCTTTGAGCAGCTGATCGCGATCCGACTCGGACAACGCTGCGAAATTTTTTCCGCCGAACTGCTTCGCCGTGTAGGCGTCGATCGCCTTGATCGCGGCGCGATAGAGCTGGGCCGGGCTATAGCGGCTCTGGTAGCCCTGCTCAGGCACGCCCTTTTTCCATGGGCCGCCGAGATAAAAATGTTCACCGCGGCCGAATTGTCCGGCGAGTTGCCTGTCGATGAAGAACGGCACGTTGGCTTCGACTGCTCCGGGGCCGATGTCGTCGTTCGGGATGAGTCGGTTGACGGCGGCCTCGATGAAAGCGCGTTCCGCCGCGGTAAAGAAGCGGAAATCCGTACCGCTGACGCCGGGCGGTGCATCCGCTGTCCCTTCCATCCATGGCATGCCGCCCCGCAGCGTCTCGCTCGGAGCGCCGAGCCCGCCGTCGTGCCGCGACGCCGCGCCGCCTAGGCCCGCCGCACCGGCAAGCACCGTGCCGATCAGAAACGAGCGGCGATCCAGCGATGGTGTGTTCATTCGAGACCTCCTGTCCGTACGTTCGCGCCTGCTGCTGCCGGCCGCGACCGACCACCCCTATGCACACATCGTGCGCACCGAACCACGCATTCGTCGCAGCGGGCTCGACGATTTGAAATCGGCGGAGCAGCCGTCAGCTGAGCTCGCCATCGACGACGAAACCGAAAAGGATCGTGCGCTTGAATCCGACCGGATCGCCAAATCGCCGGCTCTTCGATAGCGGCCGCATAGGCGGGTTCGAGAGGTATTGCAAAACGGACGATTTGGTATGTGCGTCTGCAGATGTAGTGCGCTGCCTCAGCTCAGTGCAGTGCGTGTACAAATCGTCTTGTCGCGAATTTTGTCAGTCTGCCGGCGCCTGGCGCGTTGATCAGGATACCAACCAGGGGCGAGCGGCTCTTGTATCGCATTGTGAAATTTGGCGTTTTTCGCGTAGAAAGCACGTTTAGCGAGCCTTGGCATTCGATATGCACGTTCATCACAGGCGGCGCGCCGGGCGCCGCGTCTCAGGGGGATCCAACCATGCACACCGACGGCCAAATCGCGTGGCACAACGTGTCCGATGAGGAACTCACGCGCGAATTCCTGCAACTCTCGAACAGTGGGAAACGCGGCACGCGCGTATTCCAAAGCATCGAGGCGGAGATGCGGGCGCGCAATCTGCTGCGCAGCGAAGGGCGTTTTTCGACGTCGTACACGGGAGCGCGCTCCTCGAACTACGACACGCGACCACTGCTGTTCGCCGGCTATTCGTCGTTCCGCTGACGCTCGCGCTTTCCGTAGGCGGCGTGTGCTTGCTCATCGCGCTTTGCGCGTGAGTCGCGGCTTGCCGTCGGCACCGCGGTCGATCCTGATGTCGTAGTGTCGACCGCGGAATCCGACATTCGTGAGCGTCATCGACTTCCATGTGGGCGGCAGGATCGGAGCATAGGCTTCGACGAGCCCCTGCTCTTCGATGCGCAGTCCGGCGAATCCATAGACGAGCGTCTGCACGAAACCGCCCGAGGCCGTGGCGAAATAGCCCGTGTTGTTGGTGGCGGTTTCGGTGCGCACGTTGAACGGCGGTTTGATCATGCCGCTCGAGAAGTTGTTCTGCATCCACGCCACGGCGTGATCGGCGTCCCCGACGGACGCGGCGGCGATCGACAGCGGCGCCGCGACCATGCCGTGCGGTTCCTGGTGCGTCAGCTTCAGCGAATAGAGCACCTGATCGAAATCGTTGCGGCGTATCCGCGGCGCGAGCGGCAGATCGAGCGAAGGATACATGAGTAGCGCAAGCGTGCTGCCTTCCCAGGGTTCGCGCGGGACACGCGGGTCGAAATCGTAGTGCCGCTGCTCGGCGGCCGAAAACGGCACGTAGAGCGCATCGGCGACCTCGGTCCAGTGCGGATCGGCTTTGACGCCGAGCAGCGCCGCCGCCTGTGCGGCGATGCGCAGCACCTTCTGCGCCGAGGCGTTCGTGTAGGTATCGTTCGGCACGTCGTTGTAGCTTTCCGCCACCGAGGTCACGTGCTCGATCTCGTAGCGTTTCGCTTCGGGCTTCCATGTCGCGCGGCTCGCCCAGAAATCCGCAAGGCTGCGGATCACGGGCCAGCCGTCGTGTTCCAGCCACACGCGGTCGTGCGAGGCGAGCCAGTATTGCCATTCCGCGATCGCGATGTCGGCATTGACGTGGATCTCGCGTTCGCCGAGGACGTGCGCGGGATTCGGCGTCTGCTCGGTGCCGTCTTCAGGATCGGCTTCCCACGGATATTTCGCGCCGCGAAATCCAGCCGCTTTCGCGCGCGCGAGCGCCGCCGGCAAGGTGTGCGCGCGAAAGGCGACGAGCGACTTCGCGCGATCGGGGTGCAGCAGCAACAGCGCGGGGAATATCCACGTGTCCGAGTCCCAAAAGATGTGCTCCGAATAACCTGGTGTCAGCGCGCATGCACCGATCGCCCAGCGCGTGTTCGGCGTGGACGCGGCGAGCAGGTAGTACAAATCGGAATGCGCGACCGTCTGCGCGGCAGCGTCGCCGTCGATCACGATGTCCGAACGCCACAGATCGCGCCAGGCCGCACGGTGCGCATCGAGCACCGCATCGAAACCCTCGTTGCGGGCGCCTGTCGCCAACGCGAGATCGGCTCGCGCGTCGCCGCCCCAATCGACGCGCGAGGCCGCTGCGAATTTGTCGAAGGTATACGTTTTGCCTTTTTTCAGTTTTAGCTTGAGGTCCAGCGCGAGGCGGAATTCGTCGTGATGGAGCCGCGAATCGACGATCTCGAGGTCGGCCGGCACCCGCACCGCGACCGCTTCAGCCATCGCGAGGCCCTGCTCGGCGCGACCGTCGAGCCACAGGGTGAGGTCCTTCGCGTCACCATCCGCGGCGAGCACGTGCGTATCGCCGTGGTACCACACGGCGGCGCGATCGGGCGTCGCGGGCGGCGTCGCGACGAACTGCAGATTGTTGGCCGCTACGGCTTCCTGCATCTCGTCGCCCGTCAGCTTCGCCATCGCGAATCGCGGCTGATGCGGCGCCCACGGGTTCAGCGCGAACGAGAGCTCCACGGTCCCATCGAACTCCGGCACGAGCGTAAGCCGCGTTGCCGCGAGATGCGGCGAAGCCTGACTGACGAACGTGACGACGTCGACGTGCGTCTTGCGGCCGTGATCGTCGTAGCGATAGTCCGTCGTGAGCGTTGCATCGTGCATGTCCAGCGTTTGGCGATAGTCCTGGAACGATTGCGAATCGAGCCGCACTTGATTCATCCAGAAATGGCCGGCGTTCGAATCGCCCGTGGAATAGTCGATTTCGGTCCAGCCTGGAATCGCGGCGGGCCGCGACACGTCGTCCCGCGCGTAGTCCATGAACCCGACGAGGTAGGCAAGCGTGCCCTCGGTGCCGCGCGGCGCCGATATCGTCGAGAAGTAGCCGTTGGCGAGATAGGTCGGAAAGTAGCGGTCGAAGTCCTGCGCCGTGGCCGTTAGCAAGAACGTAGGATCGTCCGTCGCATGCGCCATGGCCGCGGCAGCGGCCGTTAGACTTGCGATCGTTTTCAATGCAAACCGTGGTTCCATGGGATCTCCCGACGAACTTGCGAGCCGCCGCGTGCCGCGGGCAAACTGGACGAGTAGGCGCGAGCGATGCGCGCCGCGCAGGAAGGCGGCAAATGAAGACAGGTTTCACGTTCACGTACAGCGGTCCCGGCGGAGTCGCGCCTGCGCCCTCCCCCTCCGCCACACAGCCTGCTTTGCAGGCGTTCGATCTCTTTCCCACGCGCATTTGGCAGACGCGCGTGCCGGCGCTCGCGCCCACATTTCCGACGTGGATCGATACGGTGCTCGCGATGCGCGCGGCGAGCCCGAAGGCGGCAGGACGCACCAACCGACACGGCTGGAACAGCGAGGATATGGCCGTGCTCGAGCGGCCCGTCTTCGCCTCGTTGCGACAGGCGGTCCATGCCGCGTGTGCGGCGGCGCTGCGCGAGATGGGAGTGCGCGACCCGTTCGCGTTGCAGTCGTGGATCAACATGCACGATCGCGGCGGCTTCAACTTCCTTCACGTGCACGAGGGCTGTCTGCTGTCGGGCAGCTTCTACCTCAAGGTCCCGGCGGGCTCGGGCAAGCTCGCGTTCCGCGACCCGCGCCCCGGCGTCGTGCACGGCCGCGTCAAAGGCGCCGTACCGAACGGCTACGGCGATATCCATCTCGCTCCCGAAGCTGGGCTCATCGTCTTGTTCCCGTGCTGGATGGAGCACTACGTCGAACCGCACGACAGCGACGAACCGCGTATCGTCATCGCGTTCAATGCGCTTGCCGAGTGACATCGGCCGCTTCACATCACGGGCACGACGTCGAACGCCACGGTCAGCCGCGTCCGCGCGCTCGCGAACGGCACCGTGCCGTGCCAGAAATACGACGGAAACAACACCAGCATGCCCGCTTCGGGACGCAGCGTACGCTCGATCGCGAGCGCAGGTGTCGTGCGCAGGCTCGGTACGCCGAAGGTGAGACAACCGTCGGGCTTGTCCTCGCCCATGCCGTCCGGCAGATCGATATAGCAGGCCGAAGATATCCAGCCGCGTGGATGCACGTGACTGTTGTGATATCCCGCATTGCGCAGCCGCACCGACCAACCGCCGTTGAACCGGTACGCATGCCGATTGCGGCGGCGCAAGGGATCAGGACCCTCGCCGATGCGCGCGAGGTATTCGCGAATCGGTGCGTCGAACGCGCGGAACAGCGCCTGGATGACCGGATCGGTACTGTGCGCGAGGTCCCCCGTCGTTTCGGTGCCGTGCCGCAGTGATTGAAACAGCAGGGGATGACCGAGCGGCTCATGCAGCCGGTCGAGACTGCACTTCACGTCGGCGAGGAAGTGCGCGAGGTCGCGCCAGCCCGGCGGTGCTTCGAGCCGCGAGGGTGCGACGAGGGTCGCGTAGTCGCAGAACTCGGCGTAGCGCTCGTCGCCCAGCAGGCGCCACGCCGTGGTCTGCAACGCGATGAGGTATTGATCGTCGGGCGCCCCAGCGAGCAGCGCCTCGCAATGGCGCAATGCGCTGCGTGCGTCGCCCGTGCCGAGCTGCACGGCGACGAGCAGATTGCGTGCGGTCGCATCGCCCGGATTCGCGCGATGCGCACGCTCGGCCAGCGCGAGCGCCGCCGCCGAATCGAGCTCGAGCGCCGCGAGACCGGCGCGCACGAGCAATGCCGGCGCCGCATGTGGCTGCGCGGCCTTTCCTTCGAGGCACTCATAGGCAGCGCGTGCGTCCCCCGCGCCTTGCAGCACGGCCGCCTTGGCGGCGAGCAACGCATCGTCGTCGGCAAAAATCCGCAAGGCTTGATCGAGCGCTGCGGTCGCCTGCGCGGCATCGCCGCTGCGCATCCAAACGAGCCGCGCGAGGCTGCTGTGTGCGTCGATGTGATGCGGCTCTTGGCGCACGCAATCGCGCAGTGCAGATTCGGCGCGCTCGAACTCTCCGAGCGCAATCAAGCTTCGCGCGTGCGTGTACAGCAGCGCCGCAGACCGCGGCCCGCAAGCCAGCGCGCTGCGCGCCGCCTGTTCGGCGTCGGCCGGACGGTTGCCTGCGTCGAGCGCGATCGCGAGCGCATGCGCGGCCGCCGCATTGCCCGGCGCTGCGGCGGCAACGCGCTGGTATCCGGCGATCGCGTCGCCGACTCGCCCCAATGCGGCGAGCGCCGCCACGTGCTGCGTGACGAGCTCGGCGTCCGCGCGCCCCGACATGCAGAAGGGCGCAACGATATCGAGCGCCTCCGCCGGACGGCGCTGGTCGTTGTAGTGCCGCGCGAGCACGAGTGCGGCGCGCGGGTCGCGCCGCGCGGCGCGCTGCAGGAGCGGCTCGGCTTCGGCGCTGCGGCCGAGGCTCAGCAGTAGCTCGCCGAGCGTCGTCGAGGTGGGCGCCCAGTTCGCGTCGAGGGCGAGCGCTCGACGCAGCACGTCCTCGGCGCCCGCGGGATCGCCGAGCGCCTGTTTAGTCGCGCCGAGCAAGCGCAATCCTTCGACGAAGTCGGGCTGCGCTGCCGCGACCGCCTCGAGCTGTGCGTGGGCGGTGCGCAATTCGCCGGCTTGCAGCAGCGCGCTGATGGCGCGCATCGTGTCGCGCAACGTCGAGGTCGGCGGCTGCATCGTCACCGGGCGGTGGCGCCGCATGGACTAGTGCGCCGCGCGCGTGAGCCGGACGTTACCATTCGCATCGCGGTCGACCGTGATGTCGTAATGCGTGCCGCGGAACGCGATGTTCTTCAGCGTCAGCGCGCGCCATGCAGGCGGCAGCACGGGCGGATATGCCGCATCCAGGCCCTTGTCGTCGATGCGCAGCCCGGTCAAGCCATAGACGAAACTTTGCACGAAACCGGCCGAGGTGGCGAGGATGTAGCCCGCGTTGTTCGCCGCCGTTTCGGTGCGCACGTTGAACGGCGCCTTGAGGAAGCCAACGAGATTGCGCTCGATCCACGCGCCTGCGGCATCGGCATCGCCGAGTTCCGCAGCGCCGACGGCGAGCATGACCATCATCATCTCGTTCGGATCGTCGCCGTGCACCTTGAGTTCGTGCAATTGGAAATCGAAATCGTTGCGCCGCACCGTCGGCGACATCGGCAGATCGAGATTCGGATACATGAGCCACGCCAGCGACGAGCCCATCCATGTGATCTTGTCGTGCGGCACGGACGCATCGAAATCGAGGTGGCGCTGCGCCGTTTGGTCGAACGGAATGAACAGCTTCGTCGCGATCTCGTTCCATTTCGGATCGGCCTTTTCGCCGACGATGGCCGCGGTCTTCACCGCGATCAGCAGCGCCTTGCGCGCAGCCGCATTCGTGAACGAGTCGTTCGGTACATCGTTGTACGCTTCGTCGGGCGACGTGACGTGATGGATTTCATAGCGGTCGTGTGCTCGATCGTAGACGACGCGGCTCGCCCAGAATTCCGCGACGCCGCGAATCACGGGCCAGCCATCCTCGCGCAGCCACGCCTTGTCGCCGCTCGCGAGCCAGTATTGCCATTGCGCGATCGCGATGTCGGCGTTGACGTGCACCTCGCGATACACCTCGTAGGCGAAATGTGGCGTGTAGTCGACGCCGGTCTCGGGATCGGATTCCCACGGGTACATCGTGCCCGAGACGCCGAATTCCTTCGCCCGCGCGCGCGCGGGCTCCATCGTGCGATGGCGGAACATCACGATCGGCTTGGCGCGCTCAGGGTGCAACAGCAACAACGCCGGAAATACCCACGAATCCGAGTCCCAGAACGCGTGGCCGGCGTAGTTCGGCGTGAGCGCACAGGCGCCCATCGGCCAGGCCGTGCCGACCGTGGTGTTCGACAACAGGTAGTAGAGATCCGAATGCAGCGCCTTCTGCACGGCGGCGTCGCCGTCGACGACGATATCGGAAGCCCACAACGCATGCCAGGCCGCTTGGTGCGCGGCGAGCAGCGCCTCGAAACCGGCGGCGCGTGCGCCCTCGGCGAGCTTGCGGGTCTCGGTCGCGTCGCCGCCCCACCCTTCGCGCGACAGCGCGGCGAATTTGGAAAAGGTATACGTTTTGTCTTTTTCCACCGTCGCCGTGACGTTCAGCGACAGCTCGTAAGGTCCCTTTTCGAGTTTGACTACTGGGGCGGCGAGCTCCAGCGGAAGTGCGACGGCGACGACCTCGGCCATCGCCGGCCCCTGCTCCGCCCGGCCGTCGAGCCACAACACGAGAGCCTTTGCGTCGCCACCGTCGGCGGCAATGCGCGTCACGCCCGGATACCAGACCGCGTCGCGATCGGGCGTCGGCACGGGCTTGTCGTCCAAGGTCTGCCCGCTCGCGATGACGGCGGCGATCATCTCGTCGCCGCTCAGCTTCGCGATGGGGAAGCGCGGCGCGTGTTCGGACCACAGGCGGAGCGGAAACGTGAGCTGCACCGAACCGCTGAAGTGCGGCGTGATCGCGAGCTGGGTCGCCGCGATGTGCGGGTCGGCCTGGCTCACGAACGTCGTCACGCGAACGTCGGTGGATTTGTTCGCATAGTCGAAGCGGTACCGCGTGGTCAGCGTGGCATCGTACATGTCGAGCGTTTGCGCGTAATCGGCGAAGATCTGCGGCGCCACGCGCGTCGAGTTGAGCCAGCCCCCGCCGGGGTTGTAGTCGATCTCGCTCCACCCCGGCACGGCGGCCGGCCGCGCGATGTCGTCTTTCGCGTAGTCCATGAACGCTACCATGTAGCCTCGCGTCGGTTCCGTGCCACGCAACGACGTCATCGTCGAGAAATAGCCGTTCGCGAGATAGCTCGGGAAATACGCCGCGAAATTCTCGGCCGTACCCGTGAGCACGAAGCTCGAATCGCCGGCGGCGTGCGCGGCGGCGGCGCAGCATGCGGCGCCTACGATGGCGCGCTGGACGCAACGACGGAATCGTGCTCCCGCGCGCTTCACGCTGGAGTCTCCAACAAAGCGCCGGCCGGCACGCGATCGGTTTCGCGTTTGAACAGGAACAGCGTGAGCAGCAGCAGCGTGGTCGGCGCCAGCGAAAAATAGAAGGCATGGATGCCGTCGAAACGCAGGAATACCTGAGCGGTGATGTACGAGCCGAGCGTGCCGCCGAGCGCCGAAAAGACGACGATGAGCCCCGTCATCGCGGCGTGCATCGGCTTGGGCAGAGCAGTCAGCGCCACCGAGTTGATGACGGGATAGATCGGCGCCATCAAGAGTCCCATAAGCGGGATGACATAGGCTGCGATCGGCGCGCTGAACCAGCCAACGCCGGGCTGCACGGCGATGTCCCGCGCCATCGGCAGCGCGAGCAGCACGAGCGCAGCCATTCCCACCACGCACGCGTTGAGCAGCCGGTACCAGGCGATTCGCGCGAGCACGAAACCCGCGCCGATGCGTCCGACCGCCGTCATCGCCGCGAGGATGCTCGCGAGTTGGATGCTCATCGCGTTCGGCAGTTTGAGCACTTCGTTGTTGAAGGTCGGCAACCAGGTGCTGAAGCTCTGCTCGATGAGCACGTACAGGAACGCCGACGCGAGAAACACGTACACGAGAGGTCGGACGAAGAGCCGCAGCATCTTCGACAGTGCGTCCGCGAAGGAATCGTTCTGGCCGCGCGCATGCGCGGCGCTTTCGTCGAGCCGCGCCGTCGTCAGCAGGACGAAGACGAGCGCACACAAGGCAGCCAGAGCCCAATACACGCGTATCCACGTCGGGTTGCCGGGATCGGTCGCGTCGACGAAGCCGCTGAAGAGCCAGTTTCCCGACAGGACGCCCAGCATGAACACGCCTTCGATCGCATTGGTCAGGCGCGAATGCGCGGTCTTGTCTTCCGTGAGCAGCCCGATCGAGGAATACACGGCGACCTTGGTCAGTGCGAAACCGAAACCGACGCAGGCGAACAGGATCTTCGTCGTCAGAAACGACGGAAACAACGGCATCGCCACGCATCCCGCGCCGACGACGACGAGTGCAAGCATCATCGCCCGCCGATAGCCCAGGATCGGCAGAAACGAGGCGACGAGAAACGAGACGAACGCGATCGTGAAATCCTTGTAGCGTTCGAGCGCCGCGGCTTCGGGCTTGTCGACACCGAACGTCGCGATCGATTGGAGGATCACGGTGCCGACGCTGTTGAGCAGGATCGCGAAAACGACGTAGATCAGCGCCAATGCGAGGATCATGCGGAATCTGTTCATGGTCTTGCTCGGATCAACGGGATCATCGGCTACTGCCGAAAAAGGTGCGGTCCGGATCGCCGTGGGTACGATCCGGACCGCTCGTTCGCTAGGGACGAACGATTAAACACACACTAGAAGTTGTACTTGACCGTGAGATTCACCTCGCGACCCTCGATCGAACGCGCCAGCAGGACGCCTCCCGGACCGCCGGCGGCGCCGCTCACGCGCGCGTTGCCTTCGGTCAGGCCGATTTCGTTCGTGAGGTTCGTGCCCTGCAGGCGGAACTCCCAGTTCTTCTCGTAGTGAGCGACGATGCCGAAGTCGAGCGTGTTGTAGACGCCGAGCGGTTGCAGGCCGGTTTGATCCTCGTAACGCTGGCCCACGTGCGTGTACGTGATGAACGGCATCACGTCGCCCCAGTCGGTGACGAAGCGGTAACTCGGGGTCAGCATGTAGCGGAGTTTCGGTTGGCGCTGCAGCGGCTGGCCCTCGAGCGTCACGAAGAACGGCTTGCCGTTGACGTCGAAATACTCGTACGACGTATGGGCGTGCGAGTAGTGGCCGTCCATGTAGGCGAACAGCGTATCGATGCGCAGGTTCTCGATCGGCGTGAACACGCCGTGGAAATTCACGCCCTTCGTGTCGGCGCCGTAGTTCGACGCGCACTGCGGCAGTCCGCTTTGCGCGATCGGATGGCCGGCGCAATCGAGCGGCGTGCCGTTCGGATCGGTCAGCGTATACGGCAGGCCCGTGAACTGACGGTGGTAGCCGCTGATGTCGACGAAGACCCAATCGGCCTGGTACTTGAAGCCGATTTCGTAGTTGCGCACCTTCTGCAGCGGTGCGAAGTTTCCGCCCGTGCCGCGAATGCCGTTGTCGAAGTCGTCGAAGTGCGCGCCGCTCGATGCACGGCCGTACACCGACATGTTGTCGGCGAGCTCGTAGTTCGCGCCGACCGTGAACGACGGATGCGTCTTGTCGTAGTTCAGATGGTCGTAGACGACGTGGCCGTTCGCATCGCGCTTGCAGATCTGCGAGCTGTTGTCGTACAGCGTGTACGCGTTGCCGTCCAGATCGACGTTGACCTGCTCGCAGGTGTACTGGTCGACGTCGATGTTCTCGACGCGGCCGCCGATGTCGAACAACCAGCGATCGATTTTCCACGAATCCGACAAATAGAACGCCTTGTTGTCGCCCGTGCCGTGCTCGAGGATGTTGTAGCCCTGGCCGTAGCTCAGGATGCCCTGCGGATTCGTGACGAAATAGGTGTTCCCGCCCTGCTGGTACGTGAGGACGATCGGTGTGGCGTTCGGCGTGTTCGTCATGAGCATCGGATTGCCGAGCGACCAATTGTCCCGGTCGGTGTAATGCGCCACGTACAAGCCCGCCGTCAGCGTGTTGCCGTCGAAAATGTCCTTGCTCAAGCGGAAATCGTTGTTGGCGTTCCGGAGGTGCTTCTGGATGAACCACCAGCCTTGCTGGATCACGCTCTGATCCAAGCTCGAGGCACCCGTGAACGTAACGTTCTGGCTCAACGGATAGCCCAAGGTGTTCGAGTCGATCGGCTTGTTGTTGCTGTCGCAGAATCCCGACGCCTGGCCGCCCGACCAATTGCAGCCGTAGAGGAAATAGCCCAGCGGCTTCGGATTCGGACCCGAGAACAGCGCGCTCGTGTTGAGATCGCCGTCGTCGAACAGGAATTTGTCCGCCACCGTCCAGCCGCCCCATTCGGCATCGAAGTTGCCGCCGAAGAAATTGAGCTTGCCGCCGCGTCCGTCGGCCAAATCGCCCTGCTCGGTCCCGCCGGCCGGATTGACGATCGTCACGTGCTGGATCGCATGGCTGCCGTAGGTGTCGGTCAAGCCGTCGAAACCGGGATACTTCGAGAAGTTGCCGTTCGAATCTTCGATGAACGGCGTCGGCGTCATGAACTGGTTCTTGTCGTCGAGTCTGCGCGCCCAGAGCATCAGCGAGCCGCTGTCGAAATCGTGCGTCAGCGTTGCCGTCAGCTGTCCGCCGCTGTCGGCCTTGAATTGCGGATCGCGCACGCCGTCCGATTCGCGCCAGAAACCGCCGATGCTGCCGTACCAGCCGTCGGCGATCTTGAAACCGTAGAAGCCGTCGATGCGCCACATGCCTTCCGAGCCGTACGTCAAGCCGACGTCGCCGCTCGGCACGTCGGTACCCTGGCGCAGGATGAAGTTCGCTGTCGCGCCCATCTGCCCCGCTCCGTACAGCACGCCGGGGCCGGTCTGGATGATTTCCACGCGCTCGATCGTGTCGTCCAAGCGCAGCAGCGAAGACGAATCCATGAACGAAAGCGACGACATGCCGTACAACGGCGAGCCCTGCACCATGTTCGTGAAGAACGGTGCGTCTCCGCCGCCCGGAAAGCCGGCGATCTCGATGTTCGCGCCGGTCTGGCCGCCGCTCGATTCGGGCCACACGCCAGGCGAGATCTTGAGCAGATCGGCCGTGCTCTTCGGGTTCGCTTCCTTGATCTGCTCGGCATTGGCCGCGATGATGTTGTAGCTCGCATCGAGCTTTTTGACACCCGTGGCGGTGCCGGTGACGACGACGCCTTGCAGCGATTGCGTATCGCTCTGCGCGGCCGCCTGTTCCTTGTTGGTCGCCGCCTGATTCGCATCGCCGGCGCCGGTCGGCTTCTGCGGATCGGCCGCTGCATCGGCCCAGACGACGTGCGGCAAAGCTCCGATGATTGCGGCGGTCAGCGCTACTCTAACCAGCTTTTCGTATCTCATTTCTCCTCCCTCCTCAGGATGGTGTGCGGACACCTGTTCTTCTGGTCGCCGCTCCGCGAGACGATCGGTCGCGCGGTTTGGCTTTCGGATTGCGTCGTGCGTTGGAAACGAATTTCTCCAAGTCGAAAGCTTGCAGATTCGGTATGACGGCGTCGGCCTCTGCCAAGACGTGCGCATCGCCGACGCCCAGGGCAGCCATCCCTGCGGACTTGATCGCCGCGATTCCTGCTTGTGCGTCTTCCACCCCGAGGCATGTCGCGGGATGGACACCCAGCGCGGCGGCGGCGCGCTGGAATATCTCGGGGTCGGGCTTGCCGCGCGCGACGACCGTCACGTCGACGATGTGGTCGAACAACGCGGCCACGCCGAGCCGTTCGGCAACCTCTTTCGCGCTGCGGCTGGCCGAGGCGAGCGCGATCTTGAGGCCGGCGGTCCGTGCGGCGATCAGCGCCTCGCGAGCGCCCGGCAGCAGGTTCTCGGCCGAGAACGATTCGATCGCGGCGCGATAATAGCCGTTCTTGCGCGCAGCGAATTCGCGCTTTTGTGCACTCGTATACTTCCTCGAGGCCGTGCCGAGCACGATCTCGAGCGACGCGGCGCGGTCGACGCCTTTGAGGCGCTCCGCGGCGCTGGCGTCCCAGGGCAGACCGAGCTCGGAAGCCAGCCGCTGCCATGCGGCCAGATGCAGCGGCGCGGTGTCGGCGATGACGCCGTCGAGATCGAAAATCAGCGCCTGGAAAGCGCGTGGGAACGTGATCTTCTCGTGCTCGATCTTCGCCCCTGGCAAGGTGCGCAGCGGCCGCGTCACCGAGGCCAGAGGCTCGAGCAGCAGCGTTTCCTCGGCATGCGCGATCTGCAGCGCCGGCCCGCTGCGCAGCGTATAGCGGGCGGCGTCCGCACCGACGGCGATCTCGATGCGGCGGCCCTGCCACACGACGTTGAAGCGATAGCTGCGCCAGCACTGCGGCAGCAGCGGATCGAAGGCGAGCTGTCCCCGGCCCGACGCGTCGCTGCGAAAGCGCAATCCGCCGAATCCCCACGTGAGCGCTTGCCAGCTTCCCGCCATCGCTGCGATATGCGCGCCGTGGCCGCTGTTGCCGTGGAGATCGTCCATGTCGACGCGCGACGTCTCGCGGAAGTAGCGCTGCGACTTTTCGGGCAGTCCCACTTCGGCGGCGAGCACGGCGAACGTCGAGGCCGACAGCGTCGAGTCGTGCACAGTGACGGCTTCGTAGTAGTCGAAGCTGCGCCGCTTCGTCTCGCGGTCCACATGCTCGCCGGCGAGCACGAGTGCGAGCACGGCGTCGGCCTGTTTGCACACTTGATGGCGATACAACGTCAGCGGGTGATAGTGCATGAGCAGCGGATAGTGCTCCGTCGGTGTGCCGACGAAATCCCAAACCGGCTTGTCGAGAAACGTGTCGTCCTGCGCGACGATGCCCAAGCGTTCGTCGTAAGGCAGGCACATCGCCTCCGACGCCACCGACCAGGCGTCGATTTCCGCGTCGGTCAAGCCGATCTTGTAGGCGAGCGCGACGTAGGCGCCGGCCTCGTCGCGCGCAAGCGCGCGCAGCGTCGCCACCGCATAATGCAGGTGCGCCTGCGCCATGCGGTTCGTGTAGTAGTTGTTGTCGACGAGCGCGGTGTATTCGTCGGGTCCCGTGACCGCTTCGATGCAGAAGGCATCGCCGCGGCGCGCGTTGAAATGTCCGACCTGCATCCAGATGCGCGCCGTCTCGGCGAGTATTTCGGCGCCCATCTCGGCCAGGAACGCACTGTCGCCGCTCGCTTCGACGTAGAGCCGGATCGCGAACGCGATCGACGCGTTGATGTGATACTGCGCCGAACCGCTCGGATAATGCGAAGAGCACTCGTCTCCAGCGATCGTGCGCCACGGATACAAGGCTCCGTGCGCATGGTTCATCTCGCGCGCGTGGGCGCGCGCGCGGTCGAGCGTGCGATACCGCCACACGAGGCTCGGCTTCATGAGCTCCGGCGCCGTGAACGCGTACACGGGCAACACGAAGCTTTCCGAATCCCAGAACACGTGGCCTTCGTAGCCTTCGCCGGTCAGTCCTTTTGCGGGGATGCCGCCCGTGCCGTCCCGATTGGCCGCTTGGAACAGGTGGAAGAGATTCAAGCGCAGCGCCCGCTCGTCGTGCCGGGCCGCTTCGTCGCCCTCGATCGCGAAATCGGCATCGCTCCAGAAACGGGCGTAGGCGTTCGCCTGCTCCTGCATCGAAGCGTCGATGCCGGCGGCCATGGCGGATTCGAGAAGGGCTCGCGCAGAAGTATACAATTCCGCGTCGCTGCCGGCCTGGCCCGTTGCCGACCACGCATAGGCGACGTATTTTTCGACGCTGATGGTGCCGCCGCGCTCGAACTCTGCGGCAAACGTCTGCCGCACGCCGTTCGCCTCGGCGTACGCACCGGCGAAACGTGCTCCGGCGACGCGGTGATGCTGCGCACAGGCGACGCCGATGTCGCTCGCATGCGTGCGTTGTACGAGCCAGGCGCCATCGGGGCCGGCGGCCGCATGCGCGACGCGCAGTGCGAGGCCGGAGCCGGCGCCGACGCGCGGGTCCTCGCCCTGCACGGCCGCCACGCGTCCGGCATCGATGCGCGATTCGATCTCGACGTGCTTGCTGCCAGCCGGCAGGTCCACGCTCCAGCGGATGCACATGAGCCCCGGATGCGCGAGGGAAACGATGCGCTCCGCACGCACTTCGTAAACGGCGCCGCGCGGCGTGCGCCAGCGCAGCGATCGAGACAGTGCGCCGCGACGAAAATCCAGCGTGCGCTCGAACCCAAGGCACTCGCCTTGCGCAGGGTCGATGATGTCGCCGTCGACGCGGATCCGGATCCCGGTCGCATCCGCCACGGGTACGCGCGTATCGGAGTGGCGCGCGAAGCCGACGTGGCGCTCGTGGTAGTGGATCGGCGTGCGCTCCCACACACCCGCCACGAAGGACGACTGCGTACTGCTCGCCGATTCTTCGAAGCCGCCGCGCACGCCGATCGCCCCGTTGGAGAGCGCAAAAAGCGTTTCGTCGCGTGCCGCGTGCGTCCGCAGCCACTGCGTCTGCGTGAGACGCCACGGATCGAGCGCGTTCGAGCGCGCATCGCCGAGCGCCGTATCGACTGCGCGTACCGCTGATGGAACGTTCATGAGGGCTGAGACAGTCGGTGGAAGCCGCTGCCGGAATCGGCGCCGATGCAATCCGCACGCTGTGAAAGCACCCGCATCGATGTTCTCCCCATCAGAATGCCGGCGGCGTCAACTCTGGGTGTCCGTGCCGCGCTGGCGACGAAACTTAGCATCGACTGTTACCGATATCAAGATATCGATACCAATGCTGCAAAGCGGCGTAAAAGTTGGGAGCAGGAAATGCACACTCCCGACGATCACTCGAACGGTCCGGTGCACGGCGCAGGCGCTGCCTTCGTTAAAAACCTTTACGCCGGACGCCGCGCGTGGAAAATCGCGATGGTCCCCGTATCGACGAGCGACATGAGCAAGCCCAAACGCAGCAGAGCCGCGTCACGCAGTGCGGCGGCCGTGACGATGGCCGATCTCGCCAAACTCGCCGGCGTGTCGAAGATCACCGTGTCCCGCGCCTTGAGCGAAAACGGCATCGTCAATGCGCGCACGCGCGAGAAAGTGCGTGCTCTGGCCGAAAAACACGGCTATCGCTTCAACGTGAGCGCCCGCAATCTGCGCCTGCGCCAGAGCCACACGATCGCCGTGATCGTCGAAATGCGCCCAAGCATCGATCGCCCGATGTCGGACCCTTACCCGCTCGAACTGCTCGGCGGTATCGCCCAGGAACTCGCCACCGCCGACTACAGCGTTCTTTTGACCGCGCGCCACGGCGCCCTCTCGCCGGCCGTGCAAGGCGCCGACGCCGTGATCCTGTTGGGCCAGGGCGCCAAGCAACAGGCGGTGCATGTGTTCGACCGTCTGCGGCTGCCGATGGTCGTATGGGGGGCGCCGAGCCCGGGCGATCGCCACATCGTGGTCGGCAGCGACAATCGCGCCGGCGGCGCGGCCGTCGCCGAGCGTTTCGTCGCGCTTGGTCGCCGGCACCCCGTGTTCCTCGGCGACGTCGATCATCCCGAGATGGCGGAGCGCTACGCCGGTTTCAGCGATTTCCTCAAGCTGCGCGGCATCTCAGCCGCTCTCGTCACGTGCAAGCCTTTCACGGTGGAATCGGGCATCCGCGCCGCGCAAGCGCTCGTGCAGAAAAAAACGCGCGTCGACGCGATCTTCGCGTGCAACGACTTGCTCGCGATGGGCGCGATACGCACGCTGATCGAAATGGGACACCGCGTGCCCAAGGACATCTCGGTCGTCGGGTACGACGATATCCCGCTCGGTGCGGCATTCATTCCGCCACTGTCTTCCGTGCACCAGAACTGGCACGAGGGCGGCATGCTGCTCGCGCGCAAGGCGCTGGCGCTGTTCCGCGGCGAGCGCGTACATTCGGAAACGCTGCCGAGCCGGCTCGTGTTGCGCGCGACCTGACGCGAACCGCCCGAGACGCCGCATGGAAATTCCACGTATCTGCGCTGTCTTGCTGGGCTGCGCCATTGCGCTCGTCCCGCCGAAGGCGTGTGCCGACGACGCGCCGCTCGCCGAGGCGATGCGCCGCGGTTTGGTGGGCAAACCGCCCGCGTCACGGCACATGACGCCCGCGCGCTGGGAGCGAGAGCAGCGTGCGGCCGTGGACAAATCCGAAACGCTCATGCATCGCGCGCTCGAGGAGCCGGGCTTGCTCGCGCAATACGCGTTCATGAAAGCGCGTTACGACGGTGACGACGACCGCGTGTTCCGCATGGTGTTCGGTCAATACCTTTCCTGGTTCCAGACGTGGATCGGCGACTACGATGGCGCGCGCGCTTCGTTCTCGATTGCGCGAGCTGCGCAGCGCGACGATGCGGCATCGCCCGTCGACGGCGGTTTCCACGCGCGTCCTGCGGCGGCGACGATCCTGGCGCTCGCTCGCGACCGCAAGGCGGTGTTCTTCAACGAAGACCACAGCGCACCGGTGACGCGCACGCTCACGGTCGAACTGCTGGCCGGCTTGCGCGCGCAAGGCTTCGATTATTTCGCCGCGGAAACGCTGTCGACCTCCGCAGAAGCGCTCCCGCACGGCTATCCGACGGCACGCAACGGCTTCTACGCCAACGAGCCGATCTGCGGCGAAATGCTTCGCACCGCATTGCGCTTGGGTTATCACGTCGTTGCCTACGACGTCGAGGAAAGTGCGCCCGATCTGCGCGAACGTGCGAGCGCGCAGGCGCTCTACGAAAAGGTGTTCAGGCGCGATCCGGACGCACGCCTCGTCGTCGACGCCGGGTTTTCGCACATCCAGAAGTCGGGCGACTACCTCGGCGGCGCGAGCATGGCTCAAGTCTTCGAGAAAATCTCCGGCATCGAACCGCTCGCCGTCGAGCAGACGATGATGATCGAACACCCGCGCGCGGCCGACGATCATCCGTATTACCGCGCCGCGGTCGTTGCACTGCATCCCACCGCGCCATTCGTGTACGTGAACGACTCCGGCGCCGCCTGGACGCTCAAACCGCGGCAGTACGACATCAGCGTGTTCTTTCCTCCGGAAACGCGCGACGGCGGCCGTCCCGGCTGGCTGAGTTTGGACGGCCAGCGTCGGCCGTTTCCCGTCTCCGGCGCCGATTGCCGCGAGCGCTTTCCGTGCTTGATAGAGGCCCGCTACGCCGAAGAAGGCGCCGATGCCGTCGCCGCCGACCGCGTGTCGCTCGACGCCGATGTGCAGAGCCGTCTTTATCTGTTTCCGGGAACGTATCGGCTATCGGCGCTTGATCGCGACGGCAACGTCATCGCCGCGCGGGACATCGGTCTCTGATTTTTGTGAAGGTCGGCGCGCGAGGTCGCGACGAGACCTCGCACGCGCGACGGTCAGTGATCGAACCCGTTCGAGAAAATCTCGTCGCCGAAGAACGCGGCACGGATCACGCGACCGCATTCGACCGATTTGTAATAGCTCGAGTCCACGATCGATGTCGCGCCGTTGTTGAGATTGGCGCGCGCGACGATGCCGTAGTACTGCTTGCTCGCATCGATCCAGGGATAAAAGCCGTACGCACCCGGGCTGCTGTACGCGCCGTCGCCGTCGTGCGGATCGTCTTCGATCCAATGGGCGATGGCATAGTGCCAACTTTCCACACCTTCGATCGGCGAATAGATCGCGCTCGGGCACGCGGGATCGAATGGATTGGTGCAGACAGCGGCCGGGTCTGTAGCCGTCGGGTTGAGCAAATACGACATGATCAGCGGGTTCGTCGATCGGATCATGCCTTGCAGCATTGCGGCGTAGTCGGCAGGAGTCGTCACGACACCGCCCGCCAATATGGGCGTGAAATAGGACAGGTGCACGTGCACGTTGCGCGCGGCGAACGCTGCAATGACGTTGCTCGCCAACGCCGCCGTGTCGTCGTTCGCGCCGTTCATGACATTCGCGACCGTCGGGTCGGTACCGCCTTGGAACACCTCCATGTGCCCCGAGTTGTAGTAGAAGTGGCCCGCATCGGCTGCGACTTGCGTGCCGTTCGTGGTCCCCTGAGCTGTCCCGGGTCGACTCAGGCAATCGCTCACGGTCGGATCGCTCAAGCCCGTAGCTGCCGCGCTGCATGCGTCGTTCATATTGTCGTAGCCGCTCGTGAAATTGAGGAACGGCACGTACGCATCGGGAATGCGCCAAGCACCGGATTGGAAGACCGCCTCTTTCTCGGCGACGTACGTGCCGTAGACCCATTTCGACGCCGAGGCGATCGGCATCGACGAGCTGCGCGTGTAGTTCGGCGATGTGTCACCCGGCGGGTTCACGCTGCCTGACGCGGACAACCCGCTTTGCGCGTCCATGACGATTCCGTTCTGGTCGCCGATTTCCCAGTAGAAGCCGTCGTCGCCGTTCGTGCCGGTGCTGATCGCCGCGCAATAAGGATTCGTCGCCGCGGCCGTTTGCGCTGCGGCGATGCGTTGCGCCAAGGTTTCTGCGGTTCCGGGAACGCTCGCGCTCGCGCGTGACGTGACACTTGCGAGGAGCACTCCCGCGATCGCCAACGCTGTTGCCATGGTTCTCTCCGACATCGCCTGATTTTCGGCGCGGATTATGTCGGAGCAAAACGCATCGGGACGTACGTCGCACCGGGGAGGTTGTAAGCAGATGTTTCCTCGGCGCCGACCCGAACGATCTGTTTACGTGCATTCTGCCGAATTCGTCGCCGCGCGAACGTTTTTTCGCCTATCCACCTCCCCTTCCCGCTCGCAGACTGCACACGCAGCCGGAATCGACCGGCTCGACAGACCTCGGGGGAGGAGACGATGATAAAACGGTATACATTTACACTCGCGTGTACGCTGCCGCTCGCCGCGGCGATCGCACAGGCGGCGCCGGAAGCGCGGCATGAACGCGAAGGGCCACCGGAGCTGCGCGAACATTACGAAACGCTGCGCCGTGCGAACCCGACGAACGCCAGCTTCGACGCCGCGGCTGCACGCATGCAAGCCGTGACGCAGGCGGCCGCCGCGGGCAGCAAGTTCCCGACGCCTGCCGGATACGCCCATACAGAAATTTGGCAACCGATCGGCCCGACGCCGCTGCTGCAAGGCGAGACGCCGTGGGCATCGCCGCAACAACTGAGTCCCGTGTCGGGGCGCGTCTCGGCGATCGCGCTCGACGCGCAGGACGAGGTGGCCTTCATCGGTGCGGCGATGGGCGGCGTCTGGCGCACGAGCGATGGCGGACGCACCTGGGCGCCCATCGGCGATCGTTTGGGATCGCTCGCGATCGGCAGCATCGCCATCGCACCCGGCCCTCACGCACGCAATCAGGCGACTCTTTACGTCGGCACCGGCGAAGGCAACTACGGTTGCGATTCGTACGGCGGCGTCGGCATCTACAAATCGACCGATTCCGGTGAAACCTGGCAAGGACCCTATGGCTCGAGCCTCTTTACCTATCGCGCCGTCAATTCGATCGCGATCGACCGCACCAATCCGAACACGCTGTTCGCGACGACGGGCAGCGCGTTCGATTCCGCTGGCGGCTCGTGCATTTCCGAGCCGGGCTTCCCTCCGCGCGGCATTTTCAAATCGACCGACGGCGGCCAGACCTGGACTCGCTTGACGACGCAAGCGGCGAACGATCCGGCATCGCAGGTCGTCCAGGATCCGGTGACCGCGACACGGTGGTGGGCCGCCATGTATGCGAACGGCGGGCAGCTCGGCGGCGTGCTGCGCTCCGACGACAACGGCAGCACGTGGACGCAGATCGCCGGCACGGGCGGCTTGCCCCCGCTCGATGCGACCGGCACATGGAGCCGCGCGTCGATCGCCGTCACGGACGACGGTCATGGAAACACCGTGCTCTTCGTCAGCAATGGGCAGACCGCATCCGGCGCCAGCGCCGGCGGGCGGGTGTTCAAATCGATCGACAGCGGCACCACGTGGACGGAGCTCACGGGCGCGCAGGGCTTCTGCAATACGCAATGCTGGTATGACAGCCCGATCGCCACCGAGCCCGGCAATCCCAACGTGGTATACACGGGCGGTTCGTACATCTCCGACGTCGACAACAACGACAACGAGGTGACGCCAAGCGAATTCATGCGATCGAGCGACGGCGGCGCCACGTTCGCGAGCAAAGTGCGCAGCGTCGACGGTACGACGGCGTTGCATGCCGACGTGCATGCGATCCAAGTGTGGCCCGGCCGGCCGAATGAGATCTGGGTCGGCAACGACGGCGGCATCTGGAAGTCGACCGATCGCGGCGATCATTGGATCAATCTCAACACGAACCTGCAGATCACCATGTTCGAGCAATGCGACTTGTACGCCGCAGATCCGAACATCGCCTATTGCGGCACGCAGGACAACGGCGTCGACGGCTACGTCGGCAGCACCGGGTGGCTGCATTTGGATTACGGCGACGGCGGTACCGCGCTCATCGATCAGGATAACGCCAACAATCTCGTACATACCTATTACGACACGAGCGGCGGAGATTGGTCGATCGGCGTCGGCTATACGACGGCAGGCTTCGGCGCGTTCGAGAATTACGATTTCTCCGGCGCGGCGATGAACAATCCGCCGTACAACAACGGCATGAACTATCAGGATCGCGTGCTCTGGTATCCACCGATCCATCTCGACAACGGCATGCACGACACGCTCTATTTCGGCACGAACAAGCTGTATCGCGCCGACAGCTTTTTCTCGTACCCGAGCGGAGCTCCGAATATCTTCACTGCGCTCGGCGGCGGCGCCGGCGGCGAAGACCTTGCCGCGCCGGACGGCGCGATCAGCGCGATCACGACGCTCGCGAACCTCGGCCATGACGCGCAGACGATCTTCACGGGGTCGAGCAACGGCCACGTGTTCCGCTCGACCGACGGCGGCGTGAGCTTCACCGAAGTGGATGCCGTGCCGGGTCCGATCGCGCAGTTCGTAAGCTCCGTCGTGATCGACGCGCGCTCGCCGAACGTCGTCTACCAGGCTCGGGCGGGATTCACCGGCAGCTATCCGGCCCACAACGTGCGCAAATCGGTCGACGGCGGCACGACCTGGGCCGATGCGTCCAGCGGTCTTCCCGATATCCCGGTCAACGTGCTCGTGATGGATCCGCTCATCGAAAACACCGTGTGGGCCGGGACCGATGCCGGAGTGTTCGTGTCGGCAGATGCCGGGGCGACGTGGAATCCGTACAACACGGGCCTGCCGAACGTTCCGGTGTTCGATCTCAAAACGAGCCGCGCACCGGCCGAGATCGTCGCTTTCACGCATGGCCGCGGGGCGTATCGACTCTCGTACGATCTGATTTTCCTCGACGGGTTCGACGGCCAGTAGCAGCTTTTGCATGCACGTGAGCCGCGCGTATGTTGCGCGGCTCACGTGAGGCGATCGCCTCGCGCCGCAAACTCGGTCCCTCGGAGTTCCAGCCCGCCACGCGCTGACGTATGATTTCGTCGCGACGCGCACATGCGGTCGCGACGGCGCGGCTCCGCCGCGACGCGGGCTACTATCTCCAGGCGACGCCTCCATGCAACTGTTCCCGCTCTTCGCCCAACTCGGCGACCGCCGCGTCGTGATCGTCGGCGGCGGCACGATTGCCGAACGCAAAGCGGAGCTGCTGTCTCGCGCCGGCGCGCAAATCGTCGTCGTCGCGCCGGAGCTCGGTGTTGAGCTTGCGGGAAGGTTTCGCGCGAAATTCGAGCATCGCGCGAAGGAGTTCGCCGCTTCGGATCTCGACGGCGCATGGCTCGCGATAGCGGCGACAGACGATCCCTCGGTGAACGCCGCGGTGGCCGCTTCCGCAGGTGAACGACGTATCCTCGTCAACGTGGTCGACGATTCGGCGCTGTCGACCTTCCACATACCGGCGATCGTCGACCGCACGCCGCTGACCATCGCGGTCTCGTCGGGCGGCTCGTCACCGATGCTCGCGCGCTTGGTGCGCGAGCGCATCGAGACCTTGTTCGACGACGCCTGGGGTCTACTCGCCGGCTTGCTGGCGCGAGCGCGCGAACGCATCCGCACGCGGTTCGCGGATCTCGGCCGGCGGCGCCGATTTTACGAAGACGTGCTGCACGGAAACGTGCCGCAGCTGCTTCGCCAGCGGCGCGAGCATGAAGCCGAAGCCGCGCTCGAGGCCTTGTTGGCCTCGTCCGCGGCGGATGCAGGCGGCGAGCAGGCTGCCGCCGTCGGACACGTCACCTTGGTCGGCGCCGGTCCGGGCGATCCCGGTCTGCTCACCTTGCACGCATTGCGCGCGCTCAACACCGCCGACGTCATTCTGCACGATCGTCTCGTGAGCGAAGCTGTCCTCGATCTCGCACGCCGCGATGCGCAGCGCATCGATGTCGGCAAGATCGTCGGCAAGCACCATATGCCGCAGGCGGCGATCAACGCGCTCATGGTCGAGCATGCACGCAACGGAAAAAGGGTCGTGCGCGTGAAGGGCGGCGATCCTTTCGTGTTCGGCCGCGGTGGCGAGGAGATCGAGTATCTGCGCGCCCATGGAGTGCCGTGGTCCGTCGTGCCGGGCATCACGGCAGCGATCGCCTGCGCTGCCTATGCCGGCGTGCCGCTGACGCACCGCGATCATGCGCAGACGGTGCGCTTCGCGACAGCCCACCGGCGCCACAGCGATGACGACACCGACGTGCTCGGTACGCACGGCGAAACGCTGGCGATCTACATGGGTGTCGCGGAAGCCGCGGCGCTGCGCGATCGGCTGCTCGCCGATGGCTGGGCCGCGGACACGCCGTTCGCGATCGTGGAAAACGGCACGCGTCCCGAGCAGCGCGTGGTGCTCGGCACACTCGGCGAACTCGTGGAGCGCGCACAAGGGCATCACGTGCACGCACCCGCCCTGTTGATCGTCGGCGCGGTCGCTGCGCTGGCAGCGGAGAACCATTGGTTCGCAGCGCCCCCGTGCGGCGCGTAGCGGCTCAAGCGCCGCGAAACGACCGGCGGTATTCCTGTACGGGCGGTCAATCGGGCGTCGATGGAAGTGCAGGCGGTTTGGCCGACAGCGCAGCGCATTTTGGCGGAGCGGCGAAGCGCTCGAAACGCGCAAGGAGTTCTTGCGAGCTGGCGATGATATCGTGCGACGTCTTCAGCAGTCTCGCCACATCTTCCACCGATGCCTGCATGCGCATCAATTGCACCAGCGAGCTCGCCCAGAACCGACTGTCTTCCGCGAACTGGTCATCGTCCATGGCCGACACCTCGCAAGCAGGAATGTTCGCTCTGCGTGCAGGGCAAAGTTTGAGGTGGAGCACCTGAGCGCTCGCTGAGCAGCTCGCCAGCGATTCCAATGAAACTGCTCGCCCTGCGGCTCTCTCCTACGCGGCGCTCGCCTCGACGGCCTCGATCGGCAGCAAGATCTCGAAGCGCGCACCCTCGCCCGGCGCGCTCTCGACGCGGATGCTGCCCTTCAAGAGTTGGGTGACGAGGTTGTAGACGATGTGCATGCCGAGGCCCGATCCGCCCTGCCCGCGGCGTGTCGTGAAGAACGGCTCGAATATCTGCGCGCACACGCTCTCGCTCATGCCTTTGCCATTGTCGCGATACGTCAGGCGCACATGATCTCCATGGCGCTCGGCAAAGACGCGGATCTCTCCTGCAACGCCCGGCTCGAAAGCGTGCATCAGCGAATTCATGACGAGATTGCTGACGATTTGATAGAGCGCCCCAGGATAGGTATCGAGGTGCACCGCCGCCGGACAATCGATGAACACTTTATGCGGCGTTTTCTTCAGCGCGGGACCGAGCGATGTCATGATGTCGTTCAAGTACGCGCCGAGTTCGATGTCGCGCCGTTCCTCGGTCGTCTGGTCGACCGCGATGAGCTTGAAACTCTTGATGAGCCGGTCCGCCCGATGCAGGTTGCGCAGAATGATCTCGGCGCTGTCGCTCGCGGTGCCCTGGAAATCGGCGAGATCGTCCTGCGACAGCCGGCCGTCCGCGAGCAGGCGCGTGATCCGCGTGGTCTCCTCCTGCAAGTGCGAGGCTGCAGTAACGGTCACGCCGAGCGGCGTGTTGATCTCGTGCGCCACGCCGGCGACGAGGCCGCCGAGCGCCGCCATCTTCTCCGACTCGAGGAGCTGGCGCTGTGCAAGCGTGAGTTGCTCGAGCGTGTGGCGCAGCTCCGCGTTCGCCTTGCGCAAATCGGCGGTGCGCATGTCGACGCGCAATTCGAGTTCTTCGTTGAGCTTGCGCAACGATTCCTCGGCGCGCTTGAGCGTCGTGATGTCCTGCGTCGTGCCGGTGATGCGCAACGCGCGGCCGTTCGGCGCGCGCTCGGCGACGCGACCGCGCGAGAGCAGCCAATGCCACTCGCCGTCGACCCCGGGCGTGCGATAGCTGACTTCGAGAAACGCCGTCTTGCCTTTCACGTGTTCGGCGACGCAACGCTCGAACTCGGGCAGATCGTCCGGATGCACATAGGGATGATATTCGGCGAGCGTTTGCGCGCGCGTTTCGTGCGAGGCGCGCAGTTGCTCGAGGCGGTTCTCGCGAAACATCGTGCCGGTGCGCAGGTCCACGTCCCAGAGCTCGCCGCCCGAGCCCCAAAGCGCGAATTTCAGGCGTTCCTCGCTGGCCCGGATCGCCTCTTTGGCGAGTGCTTCGCGCCTCCAGTTGACGCGCACGCGCCAGCCCGCTGCCGCCGCGATCGTTAGCAACACGAGCGCGTAGGCGAAATACGCGAGCGGCGAGGTCCACGGCGGCGGCAGCACGCGGACGTCGAGCACGGCCTCGTGCGGGTTCCACGCATCGCCGTCGCGGCGCGCGCGCACGCGCAGGCGATAGTCGCCGCGCGGCAGATCCGTGTAGGTCGCGTAGCGCACCTTCGTGCTTGCGCCGATCCAATTCGCGTCGTGACCCTCGAGCAGATAGGAATATTCCACCGATTCCGGGTCGCCGAAACCGAAGGCGCTGAACTCGAAGCTCACGTAGTCCTGCCTGTAGTCGAACACGACGCGATCGCGCGCGAGCCACGGCGAGGACTGCACGGGCGACTTCGCGTCGCGCCAGCGCAACTGGATGGGCCGGTTGTTGAGGAGCACGTCGGTGATGATCGGCCGCGGCGCCGGCGGCAGGCTGACGGCGGCGGGATCGAACACGGTCGCGCCGGTCGGCCCGGCGAAGACGATGCGACCGTCGTTGAGGCGCGTCCACGCGTTGATGAAGTATCCGGCGGCGAGCGCGCCCTCGCGACCGCCGAAGTTGATGACGTGCCGCGTGGCCGGATCGAGGCGGCTGATCCCGACGGTCGTGCTGAGCCACAGCTTGCCGCTCGCGTCCTCCACGATGCTGCCGATTGCGTCGGAGGGCAGCCCGCTCGAGCTGTCGATCACGTCGAAGCGCGGCGACGCTTCGGTGCCGGGGATCATGCGATCCAGACCGCCGCCTTGGGTGCCGACCCAAATCCCGCCGTGGCTGTCCTGCATGAGCATCGTGACCGTGTTGTTGCTCAGCGACGCCGGATCGTCGAGGCGTGCGGTGATGTGCTCGAAACGGTCCTGAGCGGGATCGTAGTGCTCGAGGCCGCCGGGCCGCAGCGCGACCCAGAAGGTGCCGTCGGCGGCTTCGAGCATCGAATCGACCGGCCCGCTCCCGATGCTGTCGAGACGCGACGGATCGTGCCGGTGATGGCGAAAACGCGTGCAGCCTTCGCAGAGCTCGTCGAGGCCGCTGTCGGCCGTGCCGACCCAAAGCGTTCCGGCGCGGTCCTCGAAGAGATAGAGCAGATCGTCGCTGGCGATGCTGCCGGGATCGGCGTCGGCATGGTGGAAATGTATAAATCTTGACGAATCCGCGGGCAGCCGCGCCAGGCCGTCGCCAGCCGTCGCGAACCAGACGCTGCCATCGCGCGTACGCTTCATGTCCTCGACCAAGCGTGCCGGCGCGCTGTCGGGCACGGCGGCCTCGTGGACGAGGCGCGCTACCACGCCGCTCCTCGGGTCGAACTTGACGAGCTCGGCGCCCTCCGAAACCGCCACCCACATCGTGCCGTCGGGATTCGCGAGCACGGTGCTGACCGAGCGCGAAGGCAGCGTGTGCGCGTCGCCGCGCACAGACTTCAGGCGTGCGAAGGCTTCCGTTCGGGGATCGTGCATGCTGATGCCGTTGTTCCACGAGCCTGCCCAGATCACTCCGTCGCGGTCGACGAACACGGTCTGCTGGCGATTGTTGGCGACGCTCTGCGGCTCGGCAGCGTCGTGCCGATAGACGCCGAGCGAGCCGCGGTCCGGATCGAGACGCAGCAGGCCCGAGTTCTTCGTGGCGATCCACAAGCGCCCGAGCTCGTCGAAGCCGAGCCCACGCACCTCGTTGTCGGGGAGCGCATGCGCCGCATCGGCTTCCCGTCCGTAGTGCGCGAGCGGCGATCCGTCCGCGCCGAAATGGAACAGGCCGGCGTCGGTGCTCGAAACCCAGAGATCGCCGTTCTTGGCGAGCGCGATCGCCTGCACGTCGAGCGCGTGCGCCGAATCGTAGCGCAGCTCGCGCATCTGCGTGGCGTCGGGATCGCAGCGCCAGAGACCCTTGCGGGCGCCGATCAGCACGGAGCCATCGGCTTCTTCGGCCAACGCGCGCACCTCGGCGAATTCCTGGCGTGCGCCGAGCGGTGTTTCGCGGAACCGGTTCGTCGCTCGGTCGAGCCATTGCAGTCGGGCGGCAGTCGTCGCCACCCATAGCCGTCCGCTCCGATCGACGAGCAGAGCGGTCACATAGTCCGATCCGAGTGCGTCGGACCGCGCCGGATCGGCCGCGTAGCGCTCGAAGCGGTCGAGCGCCGGGTCGTAGCGGTCGAGGCCGCCGGTCTGCGTGCCGATCCACAGCGAGCCGTCGCGGTCCGGCGCCAAGGCGTAAACGTGATTGTCGGCGAGCGACCAGGCGTCGGCGCGATCGTGCTTGTAGACCTTGAAGCTGTAGCCGTCGAAGCGGTTGAGCCCGTCCTGCGTGCCGATCCAGAGAAAGCCCGCCGAATCCTGCGTCATCGCGAGCGCAGTCGGCTGCGAGAGTCCTTGCTCGTTGCCGTAGCTGCGGAAGCGCACCGTTTCCACGCCCGGCACGTCGCCGTTCGATTGCGCATGGGCGCAGCCGACGGCCGCGATGCCTGCGAGCACCGCTCCTAGCAGCCGCTGGAGACCCCCTCCCCGCATGACGCTGAGGCTACGCGCCATGGGCCGCGCTGGCAAGGCGACCGGCCGGAGAACGCTTGTTCTGCGCGTGGCGCGCACCCATATGTCGGGACACGACGCCGCGACTGCGAGCCGCGATGGCGATTCCGCTACCTGGCGGGTTTGCCGAGCTTCGCGACGGCGACGATAATGCGCGTCCGTGCCGCTGCCGGCGCCCTCTTCCAACGCATCCACCGGAGTTCTTCATGTCCGCATCCATCGTCATCGCCGGAGCCAAGCGCACCGCCATCGGTTCCATGCTCGGTCAGTTCACGGGCGTGCCGACTACGACGCTCGGCGCCACCGCGATCCGCGCCGCGCTCGAGCAGTCCGGCGTTCCCGCCGAGGACGTCAGCGAAGTCATCATGGGCTGCGTGCTGCCGGCCAACTTGGGCCAGGCCCCTGCGCGCCAGGCGGCGCTCGCCGCCGGGCTGCCGAAGTCGACCGGTTGCACGACCATCAACAAGGTCTGCGGCTCGGGCATGAAGGCGATCATGCTCGGCCACGATCTGATCAAGGCCGGCTCGGCGAGCATCGTCATCGCCGGCGGCATGGAGTCGATGACGAACGCTCCGCACATGGTTGCGGCACGCTCCGGTCTGCGCTACGGCGACGCCAAGCTCGTCGACCACATGGCATGGGACGGTCTCACGAATCCGTATGACGGCCAGTCGATGGGCGTGTTCGCCGAAGCCACGGCCGACAAGTACAAGTTCACGCGCGAGGAACAGGACGCCTATGCGACCGAATCGGTCAAGCGCGCGCAAGCGGCCGTTGCGTCGGGCGCGTTCGCCGCCGAGATCGCGCCGGTCAAGGTCGCCGGCAAGAAGGGCGACGTCGAGATCGCCACGGACGAGCAGCCCGGCAAGTCCGACGTCGCCAAGATCCCGACGCTGCGGCCCGCGTTCCGCAAGGACGGCACCGTGACCGCGGCGAGCTCGTCGAGCATTTCCGACGGCGCGGCCGCCACCGTGATCTTGAGCGAGGACGAGGCCAAGAAGCGCGGCCTGACGCCCCTCGCGCGCATCGTCGGCCACGCCACGCAGTCGCAGGAACCGGCCTGGTTCACGACGGCGCCCGTCGGTGCGATCGACACCCTGCTCAAAAAGGTCGGCTGGAAGGTCGGCGACGTGGACCTCTTCGAAGTCAACGAAGCGTTCGCGGTGGTCGCGATGGCGCCGATGCGCGATCTCGGCATCGCACACGCCAAGCTCAACGTCAACGGCGGTGCCTGCGCGCTCGGGCATCCGATCGGCGCCTCGGGCGCACGCCTCGTCGTGACGCTGATCCACGCGCTCAAGGCACGCGGCGGCAAGCGCGGCGTGGCGGCGCTCTGCATCGGCGGCGGCGAAGCGACGGCGCTCGCGATCGAACTGCCGTAACCGAGGCCTCGTTCGCACCCGCATCGGCCGCCTCGCGCGGCCGATGTCGTTTGAGAGCGTCGAAACATCGTGAACCACGAAGGGAAAGCCGTTTTTCTGCTCGAGCCCTTCGTGCTCTTCGTGGCCTTCGTGGTTTAATCTTTTCCAGACGCCGAACAATACCAACGCCAGGGAAGCCTCATGCCGATCCTCGATACGCACGTCGACACACGCTCGCCGGAGTTCGCGGCCAACGCCGAGCATCTGCGCGGACTCGTCGCGGATCTCGACCGGCAAATCGCACTGAGCGCGCTCGGCGGCGGCGAGAAGGCCCGCAACAAACACACCGAGCGGGGCAAACTTCTGCCGCGGGAACGCATCCGCGCCCTGCTCGATCCGGGTTCGCCGTTCCTCGAGTTCTCGCCGCTCGCGGCGCACGGCATGTACGAGAACCAGGCGCCGTGCGCGGGACTCATCACGGGCATAGGCCGCATCCACGGTGCGGAAGCGGTCGTCGTGGCGAACGACGCGACGGTCAAGGGAGGTACGTATTTTCCGATCACCGTGAAGAAACATCTGCGCGCACAGGAGATCGCGCTCGAGAACCGCTTGCCTTGCATTTATCTCGTCGATTCCGGCGGCGCCTTCCTGCCGCTGCAAGACGAAGTATTCCCCGACAAGGAGCACTTCGGTCGCATCTTCTACAACCAGGCGCGGTTGAGCGCGCTCAATATTCCGCAGATCGCGGTCGTCATGGGTTCGTGCACGGCAGGCGGGGCCTACGTGCCTGCGATGAGCGACGAAACCGTGATCGTGCGCGAGCAAGGCACGATCTTCCTCGGCGGTCCTCCGCTCGTGAAAGCGGCGACGGGCGAGGTGGTCGACGCCGAATCCTTGGGCGGCGCCGAGGTGCACACGTCGGTTTCGGGCGTGGCCGATCACTTCGCCGAGAACGATCAGCACGCGCTCGCGATCGCGCGCGACATCGTCGCGAATCTCAACCGGCGCAAGACGCTTCCCGTCGCGATCCGCGAAGCCCGCGATCCGCGCTATGCGGCCGACGAGATCTATGGCGTAGTGCCGCAGGATACGCGGCGGCCGTTCGATATCCGCGAGATCATCGCGCGCATCGTCGACGGCTCGGAGTTCCAGGAATTCAAGGCGCGCTACGCCAAGACGCTCGTCTGCGGCTTCGCGCATATCTACGGCTATCCGGTCGGCATCGTCGCGAACAACGGCATACTGTTCGCGGAGTCGGCGCTCAAGGGCGCGCACTTCATCGAGCTCTGCAATCAGCGCGACATTCCGCTCGTGTTCCTGCAGAACATCACGGGTTTCATGGTCGGCCGCAAGTACGAAAACGCGGGCATCGCCAAGGACGGTGCGAAAATGGTCACGGCGGTGGCCTGCTCCCACGTGCCGAAGTTCACGGTCATCATCGGCGGCAGTTTCGGCGCGGGCAACTACGCGATGTGCGGTCGCGGCTATCAGCCGCGTTTCCTATGGATGTGGCCGAACGCGCGCATCTCCGTCATGGGCGGCGAACAAGCGGCATCGGTGCTGGCCACCGTGCGGCGCGACAGTCTCGAGGGAGCCGGACAATCCTGGAGCAAGGACGAAGAAGACGCATTCAAGACGCCGATTCGCGAGCAATACGAGCGACAGGGACATCCGTATTATGCGACGGCGCGGCTCTGGGACGACGGCGTCATCGACCCGAAGGACACGCGCCGAGTGCTCGGTCTGGCGATATCCGCATCGCTCAACGCACCGATCGAGAAGCAACGTTTCGGCGTGTTCCGCATGTAACGTGCAATGAATCCGCGAGGTGTCCGGTCTCCTCGCCCGAAGGGGGCAAACCGACATCGACGGAGATTCGCAATGACGCGTTCCGCTCGCCTTTGCGCCCTGCTGCTTGCCACGGCCGTATTCCAGGCGCATGCCAGCGACTTCACCTTCGCACCCACCACCTCGGGCGGCACCCTCGTGTGGGCTGTCACCTTCGGAACCAACGCGCAGCCGGACAATGCACCGCTGACGTTGATCGTCGGTCAAACCTATACGTTCACCGCGAACACGAACGTCGTGCATCCGTTCTACATCAAGACCGTGCAAGAGGCCAACGGCTCCGCCGGCGCCTATCCGACGGGCGGGACCTCGGGCCTCGACAACAACGGCGTGACGAGCAGCACGACGACGATGACGTTCACGCCGCCCGCGAGCGCGGCAGGAACACTCTTCTACAACTGTGGCAACCATCCGACGATGACGGGCGTCATCAATGTGATCGTCGATCCGATATTCGCCGACGGTTTCGGCGATCCGTAGGGTCGCGCGTCAGCGGCCCTGCGACGCCAAGGACGGCTTCGGGGCGGCACTGTGCGGGTGACCCCAGACGCGCATGCCGATCGCGATCGCGCATGCGGTGATCGCATAAAACACGAGCTGCATGCCGGCCGGAGTGGCATCGTAGCCAACCAGCGTGTGCAGCGTCTTGCCCAGCATCGAACCGTTCGACAGCAGCGCGGACGAATCCCAGATGCGATTGCCGAAGGCCGGCAGTACGTCGGCCTGGATCAGGAACCCGGCCGCTTGCGAGGCGAGGCCGGCCGCGAGCAGCAGCATGAGCCAGTTCGTCGCCGAGAAGAAGTAGCGCATCGGGATACCGAGCAAGCCGAAGTACAAGAGGAATCCGACGGCCACGCCGCCGACGATGCCGAGCGCGATGCCGCCCGCGATCGCCATCGCGCCGGCACCACTCGCGGCTTGCCCATAGAGGAACAGAACGACTTCCGAGCCTTCGCGCAGTACCGCGATCGCGACGACGATGAGCAACGCCGATAGCGGCCGCTTGCCGCTTTGCACCGCACCGCCGACCGCCTTCATCTGCGTAGCGAGTTCCTTGCCGTGGCTCGCCATCCAGATCGCATGCCAGGCGATCATGACGACGGCGGCAAGCAACACGCTGGCGTTGAACAGCTCCTGACCGATGCCGCTCACAGCTTGCGCGAGCGCGTCCGCGAAGAACGCCACGAGCAGCGCGCCGACGACACCGGCGGCAATGCCGCCGCCGACCCAGCGGCCGCGCGCGGGCACGCCGCGCGTGGCGGCACAGACGATGCTCACGATCAGGGCCGCTTCGAGCACTTCGCGGAAAACGAGGAGGCCTGTACCGAGCATCGTGTCGCTCCTGCGCTATTTGACGATCAACACGCCTTGCGCGGTTTCCTGATGGAAATCGCCGAAGAACGGATAACGGCCTGCCTCGAGCGGGCCGACGAACACGGTGATCGTGCCTTTGCCCACCACGACCTTTTCCCGGTTGAGCTCATGGCTCTCGAACTCCTCGGGCGTGGCGTCCTGGTTTTCGATCAGCAGCTTGACCTTGGTACCCGCGGGCACGGTCAGCTCGGCAGGATCGAATTTGTGATCGCGAATGGCGAGCTTCGCTTCGAAATCGTCCGCGTGAACGGCGCCGGCGGTAAAGAGGGCCAAGGCCAAGCAAAGCGGACGCAATGCAGAAATTGTCGGCGTGTTCATGGCGCAAATGATAATGGTTCTTATTCGCCACGGCAATACGCCCGGGCGGCGCCGTTCAGCCGGCCTCCAGCACGGCATCGATCGTGATCGGCGACGGCTCGACGGCGTCGGCCACGAACTTGCCCGAGGCGTCGAGCTCGGCGAACAAACCGCCTTGCCGTACGAGCTCGTCGTAGCGACCCTGCTCGACGAGCTCGCCGTCCTTGAGCACGAGGATCAGATCGGCATTGCGCACCGTCGAGAGCCGGTGCGCAATCACGAACGTCGTGCGGTTCTTCGCGAGCGCCCGCAGCGCGCGCTGGATGCGCGCTTCGGTCGCGTTGTCGAGCGCGCTCGTGGCCTCGTCCAAAATCAAGATCGGCGCGTCTTTGAGCATGGCCCGCGCGATCGCCAGCCGCTGGCGCTCTCCGCCCGAGAGCGAGCGGCCCCGCTCGGCGACGACGGTGGAGTAGCCTTCGGGCTTCACGATCACGAAGTGATGCGCATCGGCTGCCTCCGCGGCGGCCTCGAGCTCGGCCTGCGTGGCCTCGGGCTTGCCGACGCGCAGGTTCTCGGCGATCGAACGGTAGAACAGGCCCGGATCCTGGAAGACCACGGCGATGTGCCGACGCAGCGACGTCAGGCTCACGTCGCGGATGTCGATGCCGTCGATCGTGATGCGGCCTTCGGTCGGGTCGTACGCCCGATAGAGCAGGCTCAGGGCCGTCGTCTTGCCGGCGCCCGTCGGTCCGACCAGCGCGACCGTGCAGCGCGCCGGCGCACGGAAGCTCAGGTGCTTGATCGCCGGGTGCGTGGCCTCGTAGCCGAACGAGACGTTCTCGAACACCACCTCGCCTTTGACGTTCGGCAGGTCGGGCGTCCCCGGCTTTTCGTGCAGCACTTCGTCGGTATCGAGTACTTCGAAGAAATCGCCGAGCGCATGCGTCTGGAAGAACAGGCCGGAAATGAACGAGGCGAACTGTTCGAGGCGCCCGATCAGCATCATCGCGAAGCCGACGAAGCTCACGATGCCGCCGACGCTGACTTCGCCGCGACCGTTGAGCGAAGCGCCGAGCGCGAAGATCGCGATGATCGTGAGCGTGCTCGCCGCTCGATTCGCGACCGCGAGCCACGCCCATCCGCGCAGCACCGGATATTGCGCCGCGAGCACACGCGCCATCATGTCCTGGATCGCGACCACCTCGGACGCGAGGCGCGTGAAGCTCTGCACGACGAGCACATTGCCGAAGACGTCGCCGGCGCGTTCGGAGATCGCATGGTGGAGTTCCTCGACGTCGCCCTGCGCCTTGTGCGTGCGCCGCATGGCGATCGTGTTGAACACGGCGAAGCTGGTCATGAGCCCGATCATGAGCAGCGCGAGCTCCCAGTTCATGCGCAGCGCGAGCGGCACCATGACGACGATCGACAGCAGCGTCGCCAAGTGCTCGCGAAAGAAACCGAGCCACAGGCCGAACAGATTGCTGCTGCCCGCATGCATGATGCGCAGGAGCCGCCCGGTGTGGTGTTGCCCATGGAACGAGAGCGGCAGCGCGATCGCGTGTTCGAAGAACTGCGAGATCGCGGCAAGCCTCCGCCGGTGCGCGAGACGGTCGGCGTGCAGCGACACCCAGACGCTCGCGCCCACTCCGCCGAACCCGACGCCCGCCCACCAGCCGATGAACGGCCATGCATCGTGATGCCCGGCGAGCGCATCGACGACGCGGCCGAACAGCCAAGGCTCGAGGAAATACACGCCCGCCAGCGCCAGGTTTGCGAGCGCGAGCGTGACCGCCAGGCCCTTTTCAGGGGCGAGAAGGGCGAGCACGCGCAAGTAAATCTTGAGCATCGGCATGCGTGCGATTCTCCGCTGGATGCGAACGCACGGCCGCGGCGAAAGTTTCTCGTGCGGCCGCGCACCGGCTATGATCGTACACACCATCGCGCGCCATGCACCCCCCATGCCGAAGCTGATCGACATCGCCATCGACCGCCGCATCGCGCGCGTCGTGCTCAACCGGCCTCAAGTGCACAACGCGTTCGACGACGCGCTGATCACGGAGTTGACCGACGCGCTCGCCAAACTCGACGCGGACGCTGCGGTCCGGGCCGTCGTGCTGACCGGCAACGGCGCTTCGTTTTCGGCCGGCGCCGACCTCAACTGGATGCGTGGCATGGCCGCGGCGAGCGAGGCCGAGAACCGCGCCGACTCCGAGCGCCTCGCGACGCTCATGCGCACGCTCAATTTTCTCGGCAAGCCGACGATCGCACGCGTCAACGGTGCGGCCTACGGCGGCGGCGTTGGGCTCGTCGCGTGCTGCGACATCGCGGTCGCCGCGGACACTGCGAAGTTCGGTCTCACGGAAGTGAAGCTCGGTCTCGTGCCGGCCGTGATTTCGCCTTATGTCATCGCTGCCATAGGCGCACGCCAGGCGCGGCGCTTGTTCGTGACGGGCGAGATCTTCGATGCGGCCGAAGCCGAGAGGATCGGCCTCGTCCATCGCCGCGTGGCCGCGGACGCGCTGGATGCCGCCGTGGACGAAACGCTCAACGCGCTCGCCAAAGGCGGGCCCATTGCGCAACGCGAGGCCAAACTCCTGGCCTTGCGCATGAGCGGCGCGACGCCCGCGTCCGCGCAAAGTATCGATGTGGACAATGCCGCATTGATCGCGCGCCTGCGCGTTTCGGCGGAAGGACAAGAAGGCCTTGCCGCGTTCCTCGGCAAGCGCTCGGCACAATGGATCGAAAAGGAGTGAAACGATGCTCGATCACATCGGATTGTCGGTAGCGGATCTCGCGCGCAGCCGCGCGTTCTACGTCAAGGCGCTCGCCCCGCTCGGCTACGTGCCGGTCATGGACCTCACGAAGGAACAGACCGGCGGTTACGAGGGCACCGGTTACGGTCCGCCCGGACGGCCGCAGTTCTGGGTGGGCTCGGGCGGCGCATCGACGGGACGCGTGCATCTTGCGTTCGCGGCAAAAACGCGCGCGGAAGTCGACGCGTTTTACCGCGCCGCCGTCGCCGCAGGCGGCAGGGACAACGGCGCGCCGGGTCCGCGACCGCACTACCACGAGCACTATTACGGTGCATTCGTGCTCGATCCCGACGGCCACAACGTCGAAGCCGTCTGCCACCTGCCGGAGTGAGCTCATGACGCATCCGATCGTGAACATCGACGACATCGAGTTGCCGCCGCGCCCGAAGGCGTTCGCCGCGCCCGGCGCTGCGGCCGAACGCTTCGACGGACGCATGGGCGAAGTCGCTCCGCGCATCGGCGCGCGCAAGCTCGGCTACAACATTACGGCCGTACCACCCGGCAAACGTTCGGTTCCGTTTCACAGCCATCGCGTCAACGAGGAAATGTTCTTCGTGCTCGAAGGCTCGGGCGAATTGCGCATCGGCGCCAAGACGTATCCCGTGCGCGAGGGCGATTTCATCGCCTGCCCGCCCGGCGGTCCGGAAACCGCCCATCAGCTCATCAACACGGGCTCTGTCGAGCTCAAGTATCTCGCGGTCAGCACGATGATCTATCCCGAGATCTGCGAGTACCCCGATTCCGGCAAATTCCTCGTCGCCGAAGGTCCCCGCAGCGCCGGCAGCAGCGGATTCCGCCACGTTGGCCGCGCGGATTCGGCCGTCGATTACTGGGACGGCGAATGATGTTCCGCCGCGTCCTGATCGCCAATCGCGGCGAAATCGCCTGCCGCGTCATTCGTACCTGCCGCCGGCTCGGCATCGAAACCGTCGCCGTCTATTCCGAAGCGGATGCCGATGCGCAACACGTGCGCCAGGCCGATCGCGCCTATCCGATCGGCGGTCCGCGCCCGATCGACTCGTATTTGCGCGCCGATGCGATCATCGACGTCGCGAAGCAGGCCGGCGCCGAAGCCATCCATCCGGGCTACGGCTTTCTTTCGGAAAACGCCGATTTCGCCGACGCCGTCGATCGCGCCGGCATCGCGTTCATCGGGCCCTCGGCTACCTCGATGCGCAAGATGGGTTCGAAAGCGGGCGCCAAGGAACTCATGGCGAGCCACGGGGTGCCCGTGGTGCCCGGCTATACGGGCGAGGATCAGGACCCCGGGCTGCTCGCGCGCGAGGCGCAGCGCATCGGCTTCCCGCTCATGATCAAGGCCGCGTTCGGCGGCGGCGGCAAGGGCATGCGCATCGTGCGTGCGGCGGGGGAATTCGCCTCGGCGCTCGAATCCTGCCGGCGCGAGGCCAAGAACGCATTCGGCCGCGACCGCGTGCTGCTCGAACGCTACGTCGAAACGCCGCGTCACATCGAATTCCAGATCTTCGGCGACGCACACGGCAACGTGATCCACCTCAACGAGCGCGAGTGCTCGGCGCAGCGCCGCTATCAAAAGGTGCTCGAGGAGACGCCCTCGCCGTTCCTGACGCCAGATCTTCGTGCGCGCATGGGCGAAGCGGCCGTCGCTGCCGGCCGCGCGCTCGGCTACGTCAATGCGGGCACGGTCGAGTTCATCGTCGGCCCCGACGCCCGCAAGAGCGGCGGCGATTTCTATTTCATGGAGATCAACACGCGACTGCAGGTGGAACACCCCGTCACGGAAATGGTGCTGCACCAGGATCTCGTCGAGCTGCAGCTGCGCATTGCCGCAGGCGAGGCACTGCCTGGCTCGCTGATCCGCAACAAGTCGGTGCCGGCCGACGGCCATGCCATCGAACTTCGCCTTTACGCCGAAGATCCCGACCAAGGATTCCTTCCCGGCTCCGGAAAATTGCAGCGTTTGCGCCTTCCGCAGCAAAATCCACATGTGCGCATCGACAGCGGCGTCGTCGAGGGCGATACCGTCACGATCTTCTACGATCCCATGATCGCCAAGCTCATCGTCTGGGATCGCACCCGCGCCGAAGCCTTGCAGCGCATGCGCGAAGCGCTCGCGCATTGCGACGTGGTCGGCCCGAAGTCGAACATCGCGTTTCTGGAACGCCTCGTGCGGCATCCAGCGGTCGTCGAAGGCCGCATCGACACGGGCTATCTCGACCGTCACCTCGACGAGTTCATCGGCGATCGCGGCGGCGCCGAAGATCCGAGCGCGCTGTTCGCCGCCGCCGCCGCATGGCTGCTGCACGAAGAAGCCGCAACGCATAGCGCTGCGGCCGCGAGCGGCGATCCGCATTCTCCATGGGCCCGCGCCGATGCCTGGCGGCTCGGTCACGCCGGCAAACGCATCGTCGTGCTCGACCACGCGCAAATCGAGGCGCACGGTGCGAACGGCAATTACGTGCTCGCCGCCGGTGCGGAACGCTGCACGATCGAAGGCGCCGTGCTGCACGACGGCGTGCTAGCCGCGCGCTTCGACGGTGTCGGTCGGCGCTTCGCGGCCGAAGTGCGCTCCGACCGCATCGGCATCCATGACGGCGAGCGCCGGCGCGAGTTCGAGCACACCCCGGCGTTCGCCTTCGAGGCCAGCGACGGCACCGCCGCCGACGCGATCCGCGCGCCCATGCCGGGACGCATCGTGCTCGTCAAGGCAACCGCGGGCGACAGTGTGGCCGAGGGCCAGGAACTCATCATCATGGAAGCGATGAAGATGGAACTCACGCTGCGTGCGCCGCGCGCGGCGAAGATCGTGGAATTGCGCGCGACGGCCGGCGAATTCGTCGAAGCCGACGTGGTGCTCGCGCGCTTGGAAGATGCGTCGTGAACCGCCTGCGCGCCGCCCTGTCGTGCACGCTCGTGGCGCTGCTGTGCGCATGCTCCGAGACGCGTTTCGAGTCGACGCCGGGCGACAACATCGAAACCTGCGACGTCCGCTGGAAAGGGCTTTGGACATCCGACGACGCCAAGCGCGACGAGAAGATGACGGCGTTCTACATCGACGA
>DASRGX010000140.1:0-13175 GCA_035650835.1 Rudaea sp.
AGATGCGAAAGCACGAGGTGCTTGGCGGCGTCGAGGTCGTTGTCGGCGTTGTAGCGGCGTGCGAGCGCCTGCTCCTCATCGAGGCTCAGCACCGGAATCTGGTGCACGGCCGTGATGTAGGAGTCGAGGCTGCCGATCGCGTTCGGCATCGGCAGATTGCTGGCAATCAGGGCGGTGGACATTCGGTCGATCTCCTTCGGAGACAGTCTAGCACTCGGGACCTTTGAGTGCTAAAACCTCATTAAGTTCCGCGGCAGCCCATCCAGGGCCGCCTTTTCTGAACCGAATAGTACACTAATCAGGCAATGGGTGCAAGTTGAGCGGAAGGCGGCAGCCGCCAGTCGATGGGCGTTTGGCCATGTTCCTGCAACCATTTGTTCGCCATGGAAAAATGGCAGCATCCGATGAATCCCCGATGAGCTGACAGCGGCGACGGATGCGGGGCCTTGAGCACCTTGTGGCGGGTGGCGTCGATGAGCTTACCCTTAGCCTGCGCGTAGCTGCCCCAGAGCAGGAAGACCAAGCCTTCGCGCCCGCGATTGAGGGCATCGACCACCGCATCGGTGAAACCTTCCCATCCCTTCCCTTGATGCGAGCCGGCGAGCCCCCGTTCGACCGTGAGCACGGCATTTAGCAGCAGCACGCCCTGCTTCGCCCACGGCACCAGGCAGCCATGATCGGGTCGCGGCAGGTGCAGATCGCGCTCGATCTCGGCGAAGATGTTCTCGAGCGATGGCGGCGGCGGCACGCCGGGCAACACCGAAAAGCACAGTCCATGCGCCTGGCCGGGACCGTGATAGGGGTCCTGGCCGAGGATGACGACCTTGACCTGGTCGAACGGTGTGGCATCGAGCGCCGTGAAAATGCGGCGCGCCGGCGGGTAGATCGTCTTGCCCTGCTTGATTTCGTCGCGCAGGAATTCCGAGAGCCGCTGCATCTCGGGCCGTTCGAGATAGCTGCCGACGCGCGCCTTCCACGACGCGTCGAGTTTGATGCGGTCTTCGCTCACGCCGTGGCGGTCGCGCGTTGGCGCACGTGACGGGCCACGCGCATCTGGAACAGAAGCTTGGTGATGAGCAGGCGTTCCTCGATCGGCTTCTGCACGAGATCGTTCGCTCCTGAGCGCAACAGCTTGGCTTGGTTCAGCGGATTGTCGTCGCCGGTCATGATGAGCACGGGCAGCTGGCCCTTGGCGTAGCCGAACTCGTTGCGGATGCGGTCGAGCAGATCCGCACCGGTGAGTTCGCCCTTGAGGTTGACGTCCGAGAGCACGACATCGACTCCCGGGACGCGGCCCTGCGCCATCGCGGTTTCGAGCATGGCGATGGCGTCCTCGACGCTCGTCACGTGCAGCACCGTGAGGCCGTATTTTTCGAGCATGCGGCGCGTCGCGAGCGCGACGACACGGCTGTCCTCGACGTAGAGCACGTCGCCCGACGTCTGACCCTCGGGCCTCACGTAGCCGCGGATGAACGCCGTGAGCGCGTTGAAGCCCAGCGACTTGTCGAAATAGTCGGTGACGACCTCGGAAAGCTCGCGGTTGACGAGCCGCTCGTTGACGTCGCCCGAGACGATCACGATCGGGATATAGGCCTGCGGCGCGAATTCGCGCACGTGGCGGGCGAGCTCGAGCCCGTCCATGTCCGGCAGACGCAGCGCCGTCGTGACGAGGTCGACGACGCCGGTTTCGAGCTGCTGCTTGGCTTCAGCGCCCGTTTCGCACGACAGCACCGTGACGCCCGGCAGATCGGCCTTGAGCAATTGTTCGATGAGGCGGCGCACGACCTTCGAGCCGTCCACGACCATGACGCGGGGCGTCTCGCTCGTGATGTGGCGGGTCAGTGCGGCTTCCATCGACGGTCCTCTAGTGCGGCTGGCCGAGCGCGATGTGCCGGGAGGCGGTGAGCCAGGCGCCGAGCCACCCCAGCGCGGCGCTCGCGCCAAGTACCGCAAACATACCTGACGGCGCGAGTCCGTGCACGCTGAATCGCTCCCCGTAGCTCGCCGTCAATTGCGCCAGCGGGCCGGCCAACGCGGCCTCGACGATCCCGATCAAGGTCACGCTGAGGAGCCCCGCGAACACGCCGTACCAGAGGCCCGTGTACAGGAACGGCCGGCGAACGAAACCGTCGCTCGCGCCGAGGAGCTGCATGATTTCGATTTCCTCGGCGCGGCCCTGGATGTCGAGCCGCACGGTGTTCCCGATCACGAGCAGTGCGGCGAACGCGAGCACCGCCGCGAGCACGTCCGCGGTGCGCGCCACGAGCGCGAGAATCGCGCTGAGCCGCCGCCGCCATTGCGCATCGTATTGCACCAGATCCACGGCGCTGTCGCGGCCGAGCTCGTCGACTAGCGACGCAGCGGCCGGTTCCCCGGCGTCGGGCCGGAGATTCACGATCAGCGCCGCCGGCAATGGGTTGTAGCGCAGCACCTTGAGCGCGTCGGCGAAGCCCGATTGGCTGCGGAATTCCTCGAGACCCTGCTCGGGTGTCTTGAGCTCGACGCTGGCGATTTCCGCCCGTGTCCGCAAACGCGCCGCGATCGCCTCCGCATCCGCGTGAGGTTTGAGGAACACGCTGATCGCACCAGCGTTATCGAAGCTGCCGCCGAGCTGACGCGCGTTGTCGAGCAGCAGCCAGAACAGCAGCGGCAGCGCGAGCGCGAGGCTCAGCACCGTGACCGTCAGCGCGGTCGCGAACGGGCGCGCCGCGATGCGGCGCAGGCTGGACGCGGCGCTCGCGAGGTGCTGCTCGCGCCACGCGCGCGCACTGCCGCGGTTGCGCGGCGCGACCGCCGACGCCGGCTGCGCCTTGCTACGGTTGGCCGCAATACGCCGATTCATGCGTTGGCACCGGGGCCGGGACGGTAGTCGTCGATGAGCCGCCCGTGATCGAGCACGAGGACGCGCTTGCCCATGCGTTTGACGAGCGGGAGATCGTGGCTCGCCACGAGCACGGTCGTGCCCACCTGTTGGAATTCGCCGAACAAGGCCATGACTTCGGCGGAAAGCTGCGGATCGAGGTTGCCGGTCGGCTCGTCGGCGATCAGCACCGCCGGCTTGCTCACGATCGCGCGCGCGATGCCGACGCGCTGCTGTTCGCCCGTCGACAGCGCCGCCGGCTGGGTGCGCTCGCGCGCGAGCAACCCCACTTTGTCGAGCGCCGCCCGCGCGCGCTTGGCGACTTCCTCGCGCGAGGCGCCGGCGATCACGAGCGGCATCGCGACGTTGTCGAACACGCTGCGGTCGAGCAGCAAGCGGTGGTCCTGGAACACCATGCCGACGCTGCGACGCACTTCGGGAATGCCGCGCCGGCGCACATCGGCGAGATTTCGCCCGCCGACGACGATCTGCCCGCGCGTGGGCCGTTCGATGAGCGCGATGAGTTTCAAAAGTGTACTTTTTCCCGCGCCCGAATGACCCGTTATGAAGGCCATCTCGCCGGGCGCAAGCTCGAACGAGAGTTCCGCCAGCGCATCGTGGCCGGACGCATAGCGTTTGCTGACGTGCTCGAAGCGGATCATGCGAAAGGGTCGGGATTAGGGATTTGGGGATTGGGGATTCGGTTCAAAGCGCGCATTCGCGAATCGCTGTCTCTTTGACGATTCCCGAATCTCCAATCCCGAATCCCGGTCATTTCACCATCTGGTTCAAGTCGAAAATCGGCAGCAGGATCGCCAGCACGATGAACAGCACCATCGCGCCGACGAGCAGGATCACGGCCGGGCCGAGGATCGCGGTGAGCGCGGTCATCCAGCGGTCGAGATCGCGCTGCTGGTGATTCGCGGCTTCCTCGAGCATGTGCTCGAGCTCGCCGGCCCGCTCGCCGCTCGCGATCAGACGCAGGGCGACCGGCGGGAAATAGCCGCTCTCGCCGAGCGCGCGCGAAAAGCCGCCGCCTTCGCGCACTTTGAGTGCGGCGCGGCGCACGGCCGCGCGCATCGGCAGATTCGGCATGACCTGCGCGGCGATACCGAGCGCATCCAGCAGCGGCACCGCGCTCGCCGTCAGGAGCGCGAGCGTGCGCGAACAGCGCGCCGTGTTCGCGGCACGTACGAGCCGTCCGACGAGCGGCAGCCGCAGCAACAGACGGTGCCAGGCGTAACGTACTTGCTCGGTGCGCAGCGCGAAACGGCCGCCGATCCCGGCGACGGCGAGAAGCGCAACGAGCAGCCATCCCCACATTTTGACGAAACTCGACAGTGCAAGCAGCGCGCGCGTCGGCCACGGCAGTTTCTGGTGCATCTGCGTGAACACGCCCACGATTTCGGGCACGACGTAGACGAGGAGCCCGCTCACGACGAGCACGGCGACGAGCGTCAGCAACAACGGATAGGCGAGCGCCGCCCAGATCTTTTGGTTCAGCGCATCGCGCGCTTCGCTGTAATCGGCGAGGCGGCCGAGTACCTGATCGAGGCGCCCGGATTGCTCCCCCGCCGCCACCGACGCGCGGAAGATCTCCGGGAAGCTCTCTGGCGCATCGGCCAGCGCCGCCGCGAGCCCTGCGCCCTCGATCACGCGCGAGCGCAGCGACATGACGAGCGCACGCGCGCGCTGATCCTCGTTCTGCTCGGCGAGCGCCGCGAGCGCCTCGTCGACGGGCAGCCCGGCCTTGAGCAAGGTCGCGAGCTGGCGCGTGAGCAGGGCGAGCTGGGCGCTCGACAGGCCGCGGCGGAATACGCCGGCCTTGCGCGCCGACTCGGCGACCGGCACCACTTCGAGCGGGTTGAGCCCCCGTTCGCGCAGACTCGCACGCACCGCGCGCGCCGTGTCGCCCTGCAGGACGCCGCGCTCGGTCTTGCCGAGCGCGTCGAGTGCTTGGTACGCGAACGCTGGCACGGCGTCAGTCGGTCTTGCGTACCTGGGCCAGCTTGCTGTGGCGGATGCCGTAGCCGAAATAGATCAGCAGGCCCAGGGCGACCCAGATCAGGAACACCATCCACGTGATCGCGGCGAGCTCCGACAGCAGCCAGATGGAAAAAAGTATACCGATCACCGGGATCACGGGGACCCACGGCGTGCGGAATGCGCGCGGCAGCTCGGGCTTGCGCACGCGCAGCAGCAGCACCGCGGCGCAGATCACGATGAAGGCCGACAGCACGCCGATGTTGACGAGCTTGGCGACTTCGCCGAGCGGGAAGAGTCCGGCGACGAGCGCCGTGAACGTGCCGAGCGCGAGCGTCGGCCGATGCGGAGTGCCGTAGCGGGGATGGACCACGGCGAACCAGCCCGGCAGCAGGCCGTCGCGCGCGAGCGCGAACCAGATGCGCGCCGCGGCGAGCATGAACGCGAAAATCACGCTCAGGATGCTGGCGACCGCAGTCGCCGAGATCGCCGCTCCTATCCACTTCATGCCGAGCGCCTGGAACGCGTGCGCGACGGGGGCGTCGTTGCCGAGTTGCGCGTACGGCACCATGCCCGTCAGCACGAGCGTGATCGTGATGTAGAGCACCATCGAGACGCCGAGCGACAGCAGGATCGCCCGCGGCAGATCGCGCTGCGGGTTCCGCGCTTCTTCGGCGGCCGTGGTCAGCGTGTCGTAGCCGAACACGGCGAAGAAGACGACGGCCGCGGCGGTGACCACGCCGCGCCACCCGAAATGCGCGACGCCTTGCGCATCGACGACGCGCTCGGGCACGAACGGATGCCAGTTCGCCGGGTTTACGTAGAACATGCCGACACCGATCACGAGCACGACCGCGACCACCTTGACCGCGACGATCGCCGTGTTCGCGCGGGCGCCCCATTCCGTGCGCAGTGTCAGCAGTAGCGCCACTCCCATCGCGACGATGGCCGCGATCAGGTTGAACACGTGACCCGGCCCCGCGTCCGGCGCCGCACGCAATGCCTCCGGAATGTGGATGCCGAACGCATCGAGCAGGTTCACGACGTAACCCGACCAGCCGCTCGCGACGGCGGCGACGATCAGTGCGTATTCGAGCAATAGGTCCCAGCCGATCAGCCAGGCGATGCCTTCGCCGAGCACCGCGTAGCCATAGGTGTAGGCACTGCCGGTGACGGGAATCAAACCGGCGAATTCCGCGTAGCAGAGCGCAGCGGCGGCGCTGGCGATGCCGGCGATGATGAACGACAGCGCGACGGCCGGCCCGGCGTTGAGCGCCGCCTGCTGTCCGGCCAGCACGAAGATGCCGACGCCGATGATCCCGCCGAGGCCGATCGCGGTGAGCTGCCAGACGCCGAGCACGCGGCGAAAATCCTTGCGGGCGCCGAGCTCGGCCTGCAGTTGCTCGATGGGTTTGTGGCGGGTGAGTTGCTCGATGAGGCTCATGCAGCGTCGTTCCCCGAGATGTCAGTCGTCGATCATACCGGAGTCGGCCGTCGTGCTACCGAGCTCGCGCACCTGGAGCGACACCTGCTTCTTGCCGCCGCCGAGCCATTGCCGGCCGACTTCGACGAAGCCGTGGCGGCGGTGGAATCGCTCGGATACGGGATTCGGCGGTTCGAGATCGAACTCGCAGGTCACGCGTTCGGCACCCGCGGCACGCGCGAACGCGAACACGTCTTCGTAGAGAACCGCGCCGAGCCCGCGGCCGCGCGCGGCTTCGCCGACGACGACGCGATCGACGTAGAGGAACCGCCCGTAGTGCGCGTCGAACCAGCGGTAGTTCGGGCTGTCGTATTCGGCGCCTTCCCGGAACGCGAGCAGAAAGGCGGCGACACGCCCGTCGTTCTCGGCGAGTCGATGGTACGCGGCTCGATCGTGCAGCTGCCGCAAGCGTGCTTCATCGAGCGGACTCAGGAAATGCACCCAGGCCGCGTTGAGGGCGAGGATCGAAGGGAAGTCGGCAATCGTGGCGTCGCGCAAGATCACGGTCGAATTCGCTGGCGGGCGAGCCTACTCCTCGCGCGTCACGCGCAGCACCTCGTCCACGGGGGTCACGCCGGCGACGCATTTTTGCCATCCGTCCTCGAGGATGCTCGGCGTGCGCGCTCGCGCATGGCGTTCGAGATCGGCTTCGGCCGCGTTGGCGTGGATCAAGCGCCGCAGCTCTTCGTCGACCGGCACGAGTTCGTAGATGCCCGTGCGGCCGCGATACCCGGCGTGCCGCCCGTTCGCCTGCGAGGACGGCCGATACAGACGCGCGGCGAGGTCGGCCGGCTTGCCGAACGCGGCGAGCTCGCGCGGCGTCGCGGGGTAGGCTTCGCGTTCGGCGGGATCGAGCACGCGCACGAGGCGTTGCGCGAGCACGCCGATCAACGACGACGAGAGCAGGAACGGTTCGACGCCCATGTCGCGCAGGCGCGTCACCGCGCCCACCGCCGAATTCGTGTGCAGCGTCGACAGCACGAGGTGTCCCGTCAGCGACGCCTGGACCGCGATCTGCGCAGTCTCCAAGTCGCGGATTTCACCGATCATGACCACGTCCGGGTCCTGGCGCAGGATCGCGCGCAGGCCGCGCGCGAAGGTCATCTCGACCTTGGTATTGACCTGCGTCTGGCCGACGCCGTCGATGTAGTACTCGATCGGGTCCTCGACGGTCATGATGTTGCGGCTGGCATCGTTCAGGCGCAGCAGCGAGGCATACAGCGTCGTGGTCTTTCCCGAACCCGTCGGACCCGTGACCAAAAGTATACCGTGCGGCCGCTCGATGATCTCGGACAAGCGCTCGAGGGTGTCGGGCGCCATGCCGAGCTGACGCAGATCGAGCTTGCCCGCCTGCTTGTCGAGCAGGCGCAGCACCACGCGTTCGCCGTGGCCGGCCGGGATCGTCGATACGCGCACGTCGACCGGGCGCCCCGCGATCTTCAAGCCGATGCGTCCGTCCTGCGGCAGGCGCTTCTCGGCAATGTCGAGTCGAGCCATGACCTTGACGCGCGAGACGACCGCGCTCGCGATCGCCTTCTGCGGACTCAGGACCTCGCGCAATACGCCGTCGATGCGAAAACGCACGACGAGCCGGTTCTCGAAGGGCTCGATGTGGATGTCGCTCGCCCCTTCCTTGACCGCTTCGGTCAACAGAGCGTTGATGAGCCGGATGATCGGCGCATCGTCCTCGGATTCGAGCAGATCCTCCGGCTCGGGCAGCTCGTCGGCGAGCGTCTTGAGATCGAGCTCGTCGTCGAAATCGGCGACCATCGCCCGCGCATCGTCGCCCTGTTCGTAGAGCGTGCGCAGGAGGCGTTCGTACTCGGCGGCGCCGTGACGCGCGAGGCGCAACGGCGCGTTCAGATAGCGGCGCAGTTCGGCCAGCACTTCGGGCCGCACGCCTTCGCGACAGGCGATTTCCGCTGCGTCTTCGCGCCAGCCCACGAGCGTGGCGCCGTTGCGGCGGGCGAAGCCGAAGCTCGGACGCGGCGGCCGCGCCTGTGTACTCGTCGCGCTCACGGACGGCGCTCGGGCCGGGCGTCCTTGGGCGCGACGTCGAGCGGCGGGCTGGCGAGGAAGTCGTGCACCTCGGGCAGCATCGGCTGCTCGGCGCGCGGCGTGATCGTCTCCGTGTTCTCGCGCATCTCGAGCTGCTCGGTGCGTATATAATTATACTTTTCCGCGGAGACGGTCGCCTCGGTGGTGAAATCCTTGTCCTTGAGGATGCGCGGGTGCAGGAACACCATGAGGTCCTGCTTCTGGTGGTCGTTGCTGCGGTAGCGGAACAGGTTGCCGATCAGCGGGATGTCGCCGAGCGCCGGCACCTTCTGCACGCTGTCCTTCACGTTGTCGGAAATGAGCCCGCCGAGCACGAGCAGGGAATCGTTCTTCACGAGCACGGTCGTCTCGAGCTCGCGTTTGCTGGTCACAAGATCGACGGCGCCCGGGACAGGCGGCAGCACGGTCGAGACTTCCTGGTGCAGATCGAGCTTGACCGCGTCGCCGGAATTGATGTGCGGCGTGACTTTGAGCGTGAGGCCGACGTCCTTGCGCTGGATCGTCTGGAACGGATTGCCGATGCCGTTCGTCGTCGTCGAACCGTTCGCCGTCGTCGTCGTCGAGCCGCCGGTGTTGGTCGTATACGAGCCGGTCAGAAACGGGACTTCCTGGCCGACCTTGATCATCGCTTCCTGGTTGTCGAGCGTCATGACCGAGGGCGTCGACAAGATGTTGTTCTTGCCGTCGCTGCGCAGCGCGGAGATCAGCGCACCGAGGCTCAGGAGTTTCTTGCCGTTGACGGTGATCGTGTCGAAATAGCCGAGGTTGAAACCGTTGCCGACCGTGCTGGTCGGCGTCGAAGCGTTGAGGCCCGCCGTCGCGTTGAGGATGTTGTTGCCGAAGGTGTTGCCGGTGAAATTCGTCCCGCCGACGACGTGCGATTTGTCGCCGAGCGGAAACTGCCATTGCACGCCGAGCTCGTTCGCGGTCTCGTCGGAGACCTCGGCGATCACGGCTTCGATGAGCACCTGTGCGCGGCGGATGTCGAGCTGGCGGATCACCGCAAGCAGCGACCGGTACACCGCGGGCGGCGCGCTGATGACGAGCGCATTGTCTTCTTCGTGCGCTTGGATCGTCGCCGTCGCCGCTCCCGCGCTGCCCGTGGCGGCATTCGTCGCCACGGCCGCGTTCGCCGCGGCGGCGCCTTTGCCCGGCACGGCTTCGCCCGTGAGCGTCGCGGCCACGCCCTGCAGGATCGGCACGAGATCCTTCGCGTTCGCGTAGCTGAGATAGACGACTTGCGTGTCGCCGCCGTTGGCGATCGGCGTGTCGAGGTGCGTGATCAGGGCGCGCATGCGCAAACGGCCGCTCTTGCCGCCGGATAGCAGGATCGAGTTCGTGCGCTCGTCGGCGAAGATGCGCGGCGTGTCGCCGCTCATGTCGGTCGCGCCCTTCACTTCGGCGAGCTGGGAAAGCGTGCGCGCGACTTCGGCGGCGTTCGCGTGCTGCAGCGGGATCACTTCCACGCCGGCATCGGAAACGGTGTCGATGCGTTCGATGATGCTGACCATGCGCGCGACGTTACCTGCGCGGTCGGAGATCACGAGCGAATTCGATCCCGCGTGCGCGATGAGCTGCGCGCCTTGTGGCATGAGCGGCCGCAGGATCGGCACGAGCTCGGTCGCCGAGATGTGCTTGACCGGGACGATCTGCGTGATGAGCTCGTCCGCTTCGTGACCACGCGTGCCGTCGAGACCGCCGGAGCCGTCCTGCTGCGCCATCGCTTCGGGCACGATCTTGATCATGCTGCCCGCCGGAATCGCCGCGTAGCCATGCACGCGCAGCACGGAGAGGAACACGTCGTAGATCTCGTCGGGCTTCATCGGATGCGACGAGACGACCGTGACCTTGCCCTGCACGTTCGGGCCGATGATGAAGTTCTTGCCGGTGATTTCCGAGACCGTGTAGATCAGCGCCTGGATATCGGCGTCCTTGAGATTGAGCGTGTGCGTGCCGGGAGGATTGGCAGGCTCCGCGGCAGGTCGCGCCGCGACGGCGGGACTGCCGGGCGCGATCGCCGGGGCGGCGGTATCGGCGGCGCGCACGGGGACGATCCCCGCACCCGCAAGTAGGACGGCGGCAAGGCAGGCACGCATGCTCATGGGCTTCTCTCGGATCGCAAGTTCCACGCGGTCAACGCAGGTTCACGGTCAGCGTCGCGGGCTTGCCGCCGCGCAGCACGGTCACCTGCAGGTTCTGGGCGTCCTTCAGATTGTCCCTGAAACGCTGCGGATCGGACAGCCCCGCGAGCGGTGTGCCGTTGACGGCCGTCACGACGTCGTCGGGCTTGAGCCCGGCCCGGTTCATGAGCTCGCCGATCTTGCCGCCGCCGGAGAGACGAGCGCCGGCGATCTTGCCGCTCTCGAACACGAACTCGACGTGCACTTGCTTGGCCAGTTCCTGCGGGTCGATCTGCAGGCGCTTCTGCGCCGCGCTCCAGTCGAGCGCACCGTGCGCCATTTGCGGCGGCACGAACGTCGGCGGCACGCTTGCGGCCTTCCCGGAAGTACCGGCCAGATTCTGCCGATTGCGGTCGGGCATTTCCGGCACGTGTTCCTCCGGCCGGGGCAGTCGCAAGGTTTCGGCCGCGCCTTCGTGGCTCAGCACGACATGGTCGGGATACACCTCGGTGAGCTTGGCGCCGCCGCCCACGTCGTCGCCGACCCGATAGGCGTGCTCGGCGCCTTGCTCGTCGGCGACGATCGCGATGCCCTGCTTCGGGTCCGCCAGCGCGAACGTGCCGCGCAACATGAGTTTGAGCGTCGTCGCCGGCGCATTGCGCGCGAGCACGACCGGCACGCTTTGCGGATTGCCGAACAGGTGCCACTTCGCGATCGATTGCGCGGCCGCGGCAGGTTCGCTCGAGACCGGCGGCGCCGGCGCGAGCACCACGTCGACGTGAGGCAAGAGCAGCCAGACTAGACGTACGAGCAGCCATACGCAGGTCGCGGCCGCGGCGGCGCTCACGGCGAGCGCGCCGAGCCGCGACAGGCGCAGCGCATCGGCGTTGCTCGTGGAATTCAACATGCGATCACGACCGCTGGGCGTTTCCGGCGGACTTTAACAGGAACCGGAGCTCAGGAGCGCTTGAACCACCGTCCGATCCGCTGCAGCAAGCCTGATTTCTTCTTGGCTGCTGGTGCAGGCGCGCTCGCCTCGCGGCCCGGCGCCGGTGCGGCGACGCGTTCCTCGTGTGCGCGCGTCGCACGCGGACGCGGCTCTTCGCGCTGCGGCGCGGGCTTCTTCGCGGGCGCGGCCACGCCCGCGGCCGCCGTGGCCGTTTCGCCGGCAGCATTGCCGCGACGGCGGCCGCGACCGCCGCGACGGCGGCGTTTACGCGATGGGTCCGTAGCAGCGTTAGGATCGTTCGCCGCGGCGACGGGAGCCGGTGGCGCGGGCGCCGTCGCTTCGGCATGCCGCTGCGCTTCACGGCGCGGCGGCCGTTGGCGCGAGCGCTGGCGTGGCGGGGGTGCGGTCGGGATCGAGCCGTCGTCCTCGTCTTCCTCGACGGCGACGTCGGCGCGCGGACGCGGCGCCGGCGCGATCAGGAGTTCGGGGTCGACGCGCCCGACCGGGATCTTCTGCCCGATGTAGGCCTCGATGTCCGGCAAGCCCTGCGCGTACATGTCGCAAGCGAAGCTGATCGCGTCGCCTTCCGCGCCGAGTCGCGCCGTGCGGCCGATGCGGTGCACGTAGTCTTCGGGATCCTGCGGCAGGTCGTAGTTGAAGACGTGGCTGACGTCGGGGATGTGCAGCCCGCGCGCGGCGACGTCGGTGGCGATGAGGATCTCGATGTCGCCGCGCTGGAACTTGCCGAGCAAGCTCTGCCGTTTTTTCTGCGGGACGTCGCCCGAGAGCATGCCGACGCGGAAGCCCTGGCGCTCGAGGCGCCGAGCGACTTTCTCCGCCGCCACCTTCATGTTCACGAATACCATGCTGCGATGCGCGTCCATGCGCGAGAGGATGCCGATCAGGAGCGGCAACTTTTCCTCGGTCGCCGGGAAATACACGATCTGGCGCACGCGGTCGGCGGTCACGTTCTCGGTCTCGACGACGAGCTTCTCGGCCTCGTTCATGTGCTCGTAGGCGAGCTCGAGCACGCGATGGCTCAAGGTCGCCGAGAACAGCAGGCACTGGCGGCGCTCGCGCTCGGGCAGGCGCCGCAGGATGTAGCGCACGTCCTTGATGAAGCCGAGATCGAACATGCGGTCGGCTTCGTCGATGACCATGACTTCGACCGCGCGGAACGAGAACACGTGCTGCTTGTAATAGTCGAGCAGGCGCCCCGGCGTGGCGATGATGATGTCGACGCCGGCGCGCAGCTGCTCGCGCTGCTTGTCGTAGTCGACGCCGCCGTAGATCAGGGCGGATTTGAGGCCCGTGTCGCGCCCGAGGCTGCGGAAGTCCTTGTCGATCTGGATGGCGAGCTCGCGCGTCGGGGCGATGATGACGGCGCGCGGATCGTTCGCCGCGCGTTCGGGGAACGCCGGTCTCGTCAGCAACCGATTCAGCGTGGCGACGAGGAAGGCCGCGGTCTTGCCCGTTCCGGTCTGCGCCTGGCCGGCGATGTCGCGCCCGGCCAGGGCGAGCGGCAGCGTGAGTGCCTGGATCGGCGTGCAGCGCGTGAAGCCCGCTGCGTGCAGGCCGGAAAGCAGGTTCGGATGCAGATCGAAGCTGTCGAAAAACGTATCGGTAAGCGGTTGTTGTGGCATTCTGCGTCGCAAAGCCGGTGGAGGCGGCCGTATGGGTTCGTTGCTGCGCCCGGTCTTGAATCGGCGCGCGCGCGGCCCA
>DASRGX010000141.1:0-16211 GCA_035650835.1 Rudaea sp.
CGGCTGCCGTACGTGCGTGGCTTGTTCGAACGCGTAGGCGATGCGGATCAGTGTGGGCTCGCTCCACGCCGCCCCGAAAAAACTCAGGCCGACGGGCAGGCCATGCACGAAGCCGGCGGGCACGGTGATATCGGGGTAGCCGGCGACGGCGGCCGGCGTCGAGCTGCCGCCAACCGTGTGGTCGCCGTTGACCCAGTCGATGACCCAGGCGGGCCCGCCGGTCGGCGCGGCCAATGCATCGAGGCGATGCCATCTGAGCGCATCGTCGATTCCGATCTCGCCGGCGAGCGTTTTCGACTTGACGAGCGCGTTACGGTAGATGCGGCTGTCGAGGTCGCCGCGCTTTTGCGATTGCTCGAAGAGGTCCTGATCGAACCACGGCATCTCGCGCGCGCGCTCGCGCTCGTCGAACGCGATGAGATCGGCGAGCGAGCGCGGCACGTTCGCGCCCGCCGGCAAGCCGGCGAGATAGGCGTTGATGTCGTGCTTGAACTCGTACTGCAGCACGAGGAGCTCCGCCTCGTCGTATTTGCCGAGATTGGGAATCTCCACGGGATCGACGACGACCGCGCCCGCCGCCTTCAGCGCTTCGATGTTCGCCGCGAGCACCGCATCGACGTCGGGGCTGAAACCCGCGAGCTTGCGCACGATGCCGATGCGCATGCCGCGCAGCCCGCCGGCGTCGAGATCCTTGGTGTAATCGGTGCGGTGCGCGTCGGCATCGCGGGTCGCCGGGTCGCGCTTGTCCGCCCCGGCTAGCACGCCGAGCAGCAGCGCAGCGTCGGCGACGCTGCGCGCCATCGGGCCCGCCGTGTCCTGGCTATGGGCGATCGGCACGATGCCGGCGCGGCTCACGAGCCCGAGCGTGGGCTTTATGCCGACGAGGCCGTTCGTGGCCGAGGGACATACGATCGAGCCGTCGGTCTCGGTGCCGACGCCGACTGCGGCGAGGTTCGCCGCGATCGCCGCGCCCGTGCCCGAGCTCGATCCGCATGGATTGCGATCGAGCGCGTACGGATTGCGCGTCTGTCCGCCGCGGCCGCTCCAGCCGCTCGTCGCGTGCGTCGAGCGGAAGTTCGCCCATTCGCTCAAATTGGTTTTGCCGAGGATCACGGCGCCGGCCTCGCGCAGGCGCGCGACGACCGTCGCGTCTTGCGCGGGAATCGACCCGGCGAGCGCGAGCGAGCCCGCCGAGGTGTGCATCGCGTCGGCGCTGCTGATGTTGTCCTTGACGAGCACGGGAATGCCGTGCAGCGGACCGCGCACTTTTCCACTTTTGCGCTCCGCGTCGAGCGCATCGGCGATCTTGAGCGCCTCCGGGTTGAGTTCGATGACCGCGTTGATCGCCGGCCCGGCTTTGTCGATCGCCGCGATGCGTTCCAGATAGTGCGCGACGATCGCGTGCGAGGTGAGCTCGCCGTCCGCCATGCGCCGGGTCAGCTCGGCGATCGTCGATTCGTCGGGAATCCCGGGGGGATTCTGCGCGAACGCATTCGCCGCCAGGGCTATCGCGGCCGCTGCGAACCGCCATTTTTTTGTCTCGTGCCTATCCACGTCGACCTCGCGTAAGCAGTGCGCGTCCCGGTCCCAGACCGGCCCCGTAGGAAAATTCCTACACGAAAGCGCGGCGATTTGCCATGTCGCGCGCCAACGGCGGCGCGCAGAGTAGCGTCCCCGCGAAGCCGCACGAGCGCAGAGGCTCGGCACCGGCGCAAGGAGGGGTGCGGGACTCGAGCCGGGATCGCGCAATGCCGGATCGGAGCGCACGCGCTCCGGCCGGATATCCATGACGAAACGTGAGGAGACCGACATGTCCGACGTGAACGATGGCGATTGGGTGGTAGGCGAGCCGAAGTGGTGGTGGAAGTACGTGATGCCGCAGGAGGCATGGTTCTGGGAGGCGGTGCTCGTGGCGCGTTCGCGCGCGCAGGACCCGGAGCCCTCGCCGTGGCTGCAGGCGGTGAGTGCGAAGGTGCTCGAAGGCTTGGCCATGCTGAACGCGGCAGCGCGCGCCGCGACGAGCGCGGAAGCGTCGAAACTCAAGACCGAAGCCGCAGCGATGATCAACAAGGCGGTCGCGGCGGTGCGTTGAACCGCTGCGGAAGGCGCCGCCGCCACGGCGGTGCCTTCGCTTCAAAGCTCCTTGAGCGCCGCGAGCTCCGGTGCGGCATTCGAGGGTAGAAATTCGACGATCTCGTACGTCGCGACGGCCGCGCGAAAAAACGGGTCCTCGGCGACGATCGCCTCGGCGCGTGCGCGCGACGCCGTCCTCGCGAGGATGACGCCGCCCGTGCGCGGCTCCTTGCGCCCCGACAACACGAATTCGCCGCTCGCATAATGCTTGCGGACGAAAGCCATGTGCTCGGCAACGTGCGCATCGACCTCGGCGAGCGGCTTCGTGTACGTGAGGAGGATCAGGAACACGCCGTCAGCCCGGGTCCGCGGAACGCCGTTCGGCGAGGTTGGCGATGCCTTCCGCCGCGCGCACGAATTCCGACGGCATCATGACGACCATCATCGTGTTCTGCTCGGCGCCGATCTCGGTCATCATCTGCATGCGCCGGAGTTCGAGCGAGATCTTCGATTGCGCGAGCTGATCGGCGGCTTCGCGGAGCTTGCGCGCCGCTTCGAGCTCGGCTTCGGCCTTGATGAGACGCGCGCGCTTCTCGCGCAGCGCTTCGGCTTCCTGCGCCATGGCGCGCTGCATCGATTCGGGGATCTCGACGTCCTTGATTTCGACGCGCTCGACCTGGATGCCCCAGGGCTCGGTGACGTCGTCGATCGTTTTCTTGAGCATGGTCGAGAGCTTGTCCTGCTCCTTCAGGAGCTCGTCGAGCGAATGCTGGCCCATGACCGTGCGCAGCGTCGTCAGCGAGGTTTGCGCGATCGCGGCGTAGTAGTTGGCCACCTCGATGATCGCGTGCTGCGGGTCGACGACGCGGAACCAGACCACGGCCTTGATCTTCACGGGCACGTTGTCCTTCGTCATCGTCTCCTGCGGCTCGATGTCGAGGGTGACCACGCGCACGTCGACGATCTGCATGCGATCGACGATCGGGACGATCCAGTTGAAGCCCGGCTGGCGCGTGTTCGCATAGCTGCCGAAACGGAACACGAGTCCGCGCTGGTACTGCTGCACGATGCGGATGCCGCTCGCGAGCACGATGAAGACCACGATGATGAGAGGCATCAACATGACCGTCACTCCTCGTGCGGGGTCGCTGGGTTCCCTAGCTTACCGCAGGACCGAACAACTTGAGCCACGAAGCGCACGAAGAACACGAAGAAAATCTTTCGATCTTCGTGTTCTTCGCGGCGATTCCTGTCTTTTCCTACATCACGCGGCCAAGCGCTTCGCAGCGAGCGGAAAATCGACATCCGTGCGCGCGATGTGATTCGCATAGTTCGTGTAGATGTTGAGCACGACGTTGACGAGCACTTCGAGCACGTCGCCGTCGGAAAAACCCGCGGCCTTGAATGCGTCGAGCTCGGCCGTCGGCACGTGGCCGCGATGGTCGAGAATGCCGCGCGCGAGCGCGAGCACCGCGGCGTCCCGTGCGTCGTCGGATTTGCCGTCGCGCGCCGCGGCGATCTGCGCGGGGCTGAGGCCGACCATCTTGCCGATGGCGCTGTGCGCGGACAGACAGTACTCGCAGGCGTTCGCCTCGCCGACGGCAAGCGCGATTTGCTCGCGCTGCTTCGCCCCGAACCGGCCGTGTCCGACCGCGTCGGCGAGCTGCACGTAGGCGTTGAGCGCGACCGGCGTGTTCGCGAGGGTGAGGAACAGGTTGGGCAGCTTGCCGAGCTTGGCTTTCAGTGCGTCGAGCGTCGCGCCGACGCTGGCGTCGGCATGCTGGCGGTCGATCGGTTTGATGTACGACATGGTGCGGTCTCCTCGAGTGATGGGAAGTGCGGTTTTGCGCACGCCACTACTCTACGAGTCCGATCTGGACTAATGGTGATGTAGAATCCACGAATAACAACCGATCGTCCAGGAGAGCCATGGACCGTCTCGACGCGCTACTCAAGCGCTTCTCCGTGAGCGCGCGCATGTTCCACTCGGGCGCGCTCTGCGGCATCAACGACATCGATACCGCGAATGGCTGCGGCCAGCTTCATCTCATCAAGCGCGGACCCTTGCGCGTCGAGCACGGCGCGCGCCGTGCGATCGAGATCGGCGATGCGAGCCTGCTGTTCTATCCGCGTCCTCACGCCCATCGGCTCGTCACGGACGCCGAGGTCGGCGCCGACATGGCTTGCGCGCACGTCGCGTTCAGCGCGGGTGCCGAGAACCCGATCGCCCGCGCGTTGCCGTCGTTCGTCGCGCTGCCGCTCGCCGAGATCGACGGCGCGGAACCCGTGCTCGATCGCCTGTTCGCCGAAGCGTTCGGCCATGCCTGTGGGCGGCAGGCGATCGTCGATCGCCTTTTCGAGGTCGTGCTCGTCTACATCCTGCGCGCGCTCATGAACGGTGCGCGCGTCGACCAGGGGCTGCTCGCAGGCATGGCGCACCCGCAACTCGCGAAGGCGCTCGTCGCCATGCACGAAACGCCGTCGCGCGACTGGTCGCTCGAACGTCTCGCGAACCAAGCGGGCATGTCGCGCAGCGCATTCGCCGCCGCGTTCCGCGACGTCGTCGGCGACACGCCCGGCGATTACCTCGCGCGTTACCGCGTGAGCGTCGCGCAGGACCTGTTGCGCCGCGGCCAGCCGCTTGCGCGCGTGGCGAGCGACGTCGGCTACGGCAGCGCGACGGCGCTGTCGCGCGTATTCAAGGCGGTGAATGGAGCGACCGTGCGGGAGTGGCGGCGGCAGACCGAACCGGCCTAGCCGCTCACCCGGTTCACGCCGCTTGCCGCGACGCCTTCTTGCGCTCGTTCTCGGTCAGGTGCTTCTTGCGCAGGCGTATCGCCTTCGGCGTGACTTCGACGAGCTCGTCGTCTTCGATGAATTCGAGCGCCTGTTCGAGCGACATCTTCACGGGCGGCGTGAGCTGCACGTTGTCGTCCTTGCCGGCGGCGCGGATGTTCGTGAGCTGCTTGGCGCGCAGCGCATTGACCGTAAGGTCGTTGTCCTTCGCGTGGATGCCGACGAGCTGGCCTTCGTAGATGTCCGCGCCTTCCTCGATGAGGAGGCGTCCACGCTCCTGCAGGCCCATGAGCGCGTAGCCCGGTGCCTGACCCTGGCCGTTCGAGATCATGACGCCGTTCGGGCGCTTGGCGATCGCGCCTTCGGCGAGCGGACCGTAATGGTCGAAGACGTGGAACAAGAGCCCCGTGCCGGCCGTGATCGTGCGGAATTCGGTCTGGAAGCCGATCAGTCCGCGCGCCGGGATCAGATATTCGAGGCGCACGCGGCCCTTGCCGTCGGGCTCCATGTTCTTGAGCTGCGCTTTGCGCGAGCCCAGGCGTTCCATGACGCCGCCCTGGAACTGCTCTTCCATGTCGACGACGAGCTGCTCGTAAGGTTCCTGTTGCACGCCGTCGATTTCCTTGACGATGACTTCGGGACGCGACACCGCGAGCTCGTAGCCTTCGCGACGCATGGTCTCGATGAGCACGGACAGATGCAGCTCGCCGCGGCCCGAGACCTTGAATTTGTCGGCGTCCTCGGTCTCCTCCACGCGCAAGGCGACGTTGTGCAGCACTTCGCGCAACAGGCGATCGCGGATCTGGCGGCTCGTCAGGAACTTGCCGCCGCTGTGATCCTTGTTGCCCGCGAACGGCGAGTTGTTCACGCAGAACGTCATGCTGATCGTGGGCTCGTCCACGGTCATGACGGGCAGGCCTTCGGGCGCCTCGGGCGCGCAGACCGTGTCGGAAATTCCGAGGCCTTCGACACCCGAGATCGCGATGATGTCGCCGGCTTCGGCTTCGGGCACTTCGCGGCGCTCGAGACCCATGAAGCCGAGCACCTGCAGCACGCGGCCCTGGCGTTTCTTGCCTTCGCGATCGACGACCGCGACCGGCATGTTCGTACGCACTTTGCCGCGTTGTATACGGCCGATGCCGATCAGCCCGACGTACGAGTTGTAGTCGAGCTGGCTGATGCGCATCTGGAACGGACCTTCGGGGTCGACCTTCGGCGCAGGCACGTGCTGCATGATCGCCTCGTAAAGCGGCACCATGTCGCCTTCGCGGGCGTTCGGGTCGAGGCTCGCGTAGCCGTGCAGCGCCGAGGCGTAGACGACCGGGAAATCGAGCTGCTCGTTCGTGGCGCCGAGGCGGTCGAAGAGATCGAAAGTCTGGTTCAGCACCCAGTCCGGGCGCGCGCCGGGACGGTCGATCTTGTTGATGACGACGATCGGCCGGAAGCCCATCTGGAACGCTTTCTGCGTGACGAAGCGCGTCTGCGGCATCGGGCCGTCCATCGCGTCGACGAGCAGCAGCACCGAATCGACCATCGACAGCACGCGCTCGACCTCGCCGCCGAAGTCCGCGTGTCCGGGCGTATCGACGATGTTGATGCGGTTGCCGCGCCAGGTGATCGCCGTGTTCTTCGCGAGGATCGTGATGCCGCGTTCTTTTTCCTGGTCGTTCGAGTCCATGACGCGCTCGGCGAGCACCGTGCGCTCGCTGAACGTGCCGGACTGCTTGAGCAGGCAGTCGACGAGGGTGGTCTTGCCGTGGTCGACGTGGGCGACGATGGCGATGTTGCGCAGGTTTTCGATGGACATGACGAAAGGCTCGCGGGAGGCGAGCGCGGCTAACTAGGAATCGTTGGATTATACCGGAAATCGGTGGGGATTTCTGCGGCGCAGCAACGGGGGCGGGAAGTCGGGATTCGGGATTGGGGATTAAGGATGCAGGTTCTTACCAATCCCCAATCCCCAATCCCGTTTCGCCAATCTCCAATCCCAGCTCTTCCGCTATCATGCCGACCTCGACACCCGGAGCACAACGGAATGAACGCCAACAGCGAATTGCAGGCCCAAATCGTCACCGGTCGCGGCACGATCCATCTGCGCCTGTTCCAGGACCAAACGCCGATCACGGTCGCGAACTTCGTGAATCTCGCGGTGCGCAAGTTCTACGACGGCTTGAGCTTCCACCGTGTGATTCCCGATTTCATGATCCAAGGCGGCTGCCCCGAAGGCAGTGGCCGCGGCGGCCCCGGCTACCGCTTCGAGGACGAGATCGTGCCCTCGCTCAAGCACGACAAGGCAGGCGTCCTGTCGATGGCGAACGCCGGCCCGAACACGAACGGCAGCCAGTTCTTCATCACGCACGTGCCGACGCCGTGGCTCGACGGCAAGCACACGGTGTTCGGCCAAATCGTCTCCGGCGAGGATCGCGTCATCGTCGACGCCGTGCGCCAGGGCGAGAAAATCGGCTCGATCACGATCAAGGGCGACTACGGTCCCCTGTTCGAGAAGCAGAAAGCGCGCATCGAGCGCTGGAACCAGATCCTCGACGCGCGGTAGCGCGCCGGGACTCGGGAGTTGGGAGTCGGTAAGAGCGAATGCTCTTGCCATCCCTAATCCCTATTCCCTATTCCCGGATTCCCGTCATACATGCACGTACTGCATAGCCCAGAGCAGCACCATCGCGCCGATGATCGAGAGGAAGAACCCGGCTGGATGGAATGCGGCGCCGGCCACGGGCCGCTTGAGAACCATGCCGATCAGGCCGCCGACGAGCGAGCCGCCGATACCGAGCAGCACGGTCATCCAGAATCCGAGGTGATGCACGCCCGGCATGACGGCGCGGGCGATGAGGCCGACGATGAAACCGACGATCACGGACCAGATCAGGTGCAGCATCGTTCGTCTCCTTCGGAACTGGTTTTGTCTGGGTTGCGAAGCGCGTCGAGCTTACCACGGCTCTGCTGACGGCCAGGTTTCATTGCTACGGCGTGAAGCGGCGAGGGAGGAGCGGAGTTTCGACTGCTTACTGGCGCGCGTTCGCGTCTCGGCCGAGAACCGCTTCGCGAGGAATATCCAGTACCACTGCAGCGATTGTGCGCTGCAATGTGCGAGGTGCTAGAATTTTGCGCTCCTTCCGCCCCGATCCGAGGACTGTCGATGCTTGAGCTTGCCGAGCGCATGGGCCGCGCCAAACCGAGCGCGATCATGGTGGTTGCCGAAAAGGCCAAGAAGCTCAAAGCGGCCGGAAAGGACATCATCAGCTTTTCGATCGGCGTGCCGAATTTCCTGCCCGGCGAGCACGTCTACGCTGCCGCGCACGAGGCGCTCAAGCACGACAGCGGCCAGTACGGCTCGAACCGCGGTGCCGATGCGCTGCTCGATGCCTTCCTCGGTCACTTGAAAGAGGGCGACTTCGAAGGCTACGAGCGCAAGAATCTCGCGGCCGGCGTCGGCGCCAAGCAGGTGCTGTTCAACCTCATGTACGCGCTGCTCGACGAGGGCGACGAGATCCTGATCCCGACGCCGTACTGGACGAGCTACGTCGACATCGCCGAGATCCTCGGCGCGAAGATCACGCTGCTGCCGTGCCCGCCCGAGCAGAATTACAAGCTCACGCCCAAGCAGCTCGAAGCGGCGATCAAGCCGACGACGAAGCTGCTGCTGTTCAACAATCCGTCGAATCCGACGGGCATGGTCTACGCGCCCGAAGAAGTGGCGGCGATCGCCGACGTGCTCGCCAAGCACCCGATGTGGGTGCTCTCCGACGACATCTACAATCGCATGATCTTCGACGGGTTGTCCTATGCGCATCTCGTCAAGGCGCGCCCGGAGCTGCGCGATCGCGTCGTGCTCATCGATTCGGTCTCGAAGACCTACGGCATGCCGGGGTGGCGCGTCGGGCTCATCGCCGGACCCGAGCAAATCGCCCAGGCCATGGTGACGCTGAATTCGAACCACATCACGAATCTGCCCGAGGTGGTCACGGCCGCTGCGACGGCCGCGCTCGCGGGTCCGCAGGACGTCCCGCGCGAGAAGCGCGCCGATTTCGCCCGCCGCCGCGACGAAGTCATGGCGGCCCTCACGGCGATCCCCGGCGTGCGCTGCCCGCGTCCGCAAGGCGCGTTCTACGCATTTCCGGATATCTCCGTCGCGTTCGGCAAGAAGCACGGCAGCCACGCGATCGGCAACGACGTCGATTTCTGCAACGCCTTGCTCGAAGCGAAAGGCGTGGCCTGCGTCCCGGGTTCGGCCTTCGGCGAACCGCGCGCGATCCGCATTTCGTATACGTGCAAGCCGGCTGAGCTTACGGACGGCCTCAAGCGATTGCAGCAGTTCTTCGCAGAATTGAAGTAGGCCGGGAATCGGCAGTCGGGAATCGGGAATCGAAAGGCGAGCAGCGCCGCCTCATCCTGATTTTCCGATTCCCCATTCCCGATTCCCCATTCCCGCCCACGGAGTGAATCCCATGAAATCCCCCGTCCGCGTTGTCGTCACCGGCGCCGCCGGCCAGATCGGTTACGCCCTGCTGTTCCGCATCGCCGCCGGCGACATGCTGGGGCCGGATCAGCCGGTCATCCTGCACCTGCTCGAGATCACGCCGGCGCTGCCCGCGCTGAACGGCGTGGCGATGGAGCTCAACGATTGCGCGTTCCCGCTGCTCGCGGGCATCGTCGCGACCGACGATGCGAACGTCGCGTGCAAGGACGTCGACTATGCGCTGCTCGTCGGTGCGCGGCCGCGCGGACCCGGCATGGAACGCAAGGACCTGCTCGAGGCGAACGGCGCGATCTTTGCGCCGCAAGGCAAGGCGCTCAACGCGCACGCCAAGCGCGACGTCAAGGTGCTCGTGGTCGGCAACCCGGCCAATACCAACGCGCTGATCGCGCAATCGAACGCGCCGGATCTCGATCCGAATTGCTTCACCGCGATGGTGCGCCTCGACCACAACCGTGCGCTTTCGCAGCTCGCCGAGAAAACCGGCAAGCACACGACCGACATCCGCAAGGTCACGATCTGGGGCAACCATTCTTCGACGCAGTATCCGGACCTTCATCACGCCACCGTGGGCGGCAAATCGGCGCTCTCGCTCGTCGATCAGGCTTGGTACAAGGACACGTTCATCCCGACCGTGCAGCAGCGCGGTGCGGCGATCATCAAGGCGCGCGGCGCCTCGAGCGCGGCCTCGGCCGCCTCGGCGGCGATCGACCATATGCGCACGTGGGCGCACGGCACGTCCGATGGGGACTGGGTATCGATGGCGGTGCCCTCCGACGGCAGTTACGGCATCAAGCCGGGCGTGATCTACGGTTACCCGGTCACGTGCAAGGGCGGAAAATTCAGCATCGTGCAAGGCCTCGACGTCAACGCGTTCTCGCGCGAGCGCATGGACGCGACGGACAAGGAATTGCGCGAGGAACGCGCAGGCGTCGAACATCTGTTCGCCAAGCGCTGACCGTGACCTTTCGCCCATGCCGGCATGCCGGCTCTCGGCGAAACTACTTCGTTGCCACTTACCGCGCCGCCCATGCAGGCGGCGCGGCCGTTTCCGTACGACCGAGAAGGGGAGGACCCGTGAACAGGATCGCCATTGCCATCGTCAGCACCCTGGTCGCGAGCGCGAGCGCGTTCGCCGCCGAGGGCATGTGGACGCCCGACAACCTGCCGAAGCAGGAGCTAGCGGAAAAGTATAAATTTACTCCGACGGCGCAGTGGGTCGCTCACGCCCAGCACGCGGCGCTGCGACTGGCCGGCGGTTGCTCGGGCTCCTTCGTATCGCCGAACGGCCTCGTGCTCACCAACCACCATTGCGTGAACTCCTGCGTGCAGCAGCTCTCCACGGCCGAGAAGGACTTCATCAAGACCGGCTTCTACGCCAAGGAAGAAAAAGACGAGATCAAGTGCCCCGAGATCGAGCTCAACCGGCTCGATACGATTTCCGACGTCACCGCCCGCGTGAAGCAGGCCACGGCCGGCAAGAGCGGCGAGGACTACAGCAAGGCCGAGAAGGCCGTGAAGTCCGACATCGAGAAGGAGTGCGTCGGCGCCGACAAGGAGCATACGCGCTGCGACGTCGTGGATCTCTATCACGGCGGCGTCTACGATGTATACAAGTATCATCGCTATCAGGACGTGCGGCTCGTGTTCGCACCCGAGCTTGCGATGGCGTTCTTCGGCGGGGATCCCGACAACTTCAATTTCCCGCGCTACGACCTCGACATGGGCGTGCTGCGCGCCTACGAGAACGACAAGCCGGCCAAGGTCGCCGATTACTTCCCGTTCTCGAAGGCCGGCGCCGAGGAGGGCGAGCTGACGATCACGGTCGGCAATCCGGGCGGCACCGACCGTCAGCTCACGATTTCGGAGCTCGAGACCACGCGCGACGTGTCGACGCTGCATCGCTTGCTGCAACTCGCGGAGCAGCGCGGCTTGCTCGAACAGTTCCGCTCCGAGAGCGCCGAGCACTCGCGCATCGCGCAGAGCGATCTCTTCGGCGTCGAGAATTCGTACAAGGCGCTCAAGGGCCGGCTCGAAGCCTTGCAGGACCCCGAGGTGTTCAACTTCAAGCGCAAGCAGGAAGCCGAGTTGCGCGCCTTCGTCGACGCCGATCCCGCACGCAAGGCCAAGTACGGCCAAGCTTGGGACGAGATCGCGAAGGCCGAGACGACCTACCGCAATCTGGAGCTGCCATACACGTACATCGAACGCGGCCTGGGCTTCTATTCGAAGTACTTCGGCTACGCGCGCACGCTCGTGCGCGGCGCCGAGGAGCGCAAGAAGCCGAACGCCGAGCGTTTGCGCGAATACACCGAATCGGCGCTGCCGAGCATGGAACAGCGCCTGTTCTCGACGGCCCCCGTGTATCCGGATTTCGAGAAGGTCAAGCTCGCATGGTCGTTGACCAAGCTGCGCGAATGGCTCGGTGCGGATGATCCGTTCGTGCGCGAGGTGCTCGGCAAGGAATCGCCGGAGGCGCTGGCGAAACGCCTCGTCGACGGCACGAAGCTCGGCGATCCGGCATTGCGCAAGGCGCTCTGGAACGACCAAGGCGATGCCGTGGCGAAGTCCGACGATCCGTTCATCGTGCTCGCGCGCAGCATCGATGCGCAGTCGCGCGCCATTCGCAAGCAGGTCGAAGACAACGTGGAATCCGTGATCGACAAGAACTCCGAGCTCATCGCGGCGTCCCGCTTCGAGAAATACGGCACGAGCGTCTATCCGGACGCCACGTTCACCCAGCGCTTCTCGTTCGGCGAGGTCAAGGGCTGGGAAGAGAAGGGCAAATGGATCAAGCCGTTCACCGATATCGCCGGCGCCTTCGCGCGCGCCACCGGCTACGATCCGTTCGCGCTGCCGCAGAGCTGGCTGGACGCGAAAGCCGCGCTCAACATGAACCAGCGCCTCGATTTCGTCACCACGAACGACATCATCGGCGGCAATTCGGGCAGCCCGATGATCAACCGCAGCGGCGAAATCGTCGGCCTCGTGTTCGACGGCAACATCGAGTCGCTGGGCGGCGATTTCTGGTTCGACGAGCGCGTCAACCGCACGGTCGCGGTGCACTCGGGTGCGATCCTCGAGGCGCTGCACAAAGTATACAAAGCCGATCGTCTCGCCAACGAGATCGAGGCGGCGCGCAAGCACTGACCTGCAGTCCCGCTATTCCTGCCTGTGCAGGAATAGCGGGAAGTTTGGAACCGACCTTCAGCCGTGCGCGCTTGCGTCTTCAGCGCCAATGCCCGCCGACCCAGACGTCGCCTCGCGGTCCGGCCCAATGTCCAGGCACCCACACGGCGCCGACGTACGGACGATACGGACGCGCGGGGTAGTAGACGCAGCCGGTCGACACGAGCGGGAACACGAGCACCGCAGCGAGCAGCAGGACTCTGACATGGCGTTTCATGACGGTCTCCTTCGGTGTTGTCTCACGATTGAGGAACGCCGTCCGCGGCCCGGGGTTTACGTCGGCTGCACCATGATGCAGCGCGCGTTCAGCGAGGCGGAGACCCGCCGCGACGAAGGTCGGGCGTGATTTTTCCGCAGCTTGCGCTACCCTTTCGCCGGCCAGGGCCGCGGAGGCAGCCATGAGCTACGACACCGAGTACCGGCGCTCGATCGAGCAGCCCGAAGAATTCTGGGCGGACGCGGCCCGCGCGATCCACTGGCACGTGCCGCCGCGTGCCGTCCTCGAGTATACGAATCCACCTTTTCGCCGCTGGTTCGTCGGCGGCGAGACGAATCTTTGCTACAACGCCGTCGACCGGCATCTTGCTGCGCGCGGCGAGCAGACGGCGCTCGTCGCGATCTCGACTGAGACCGGCGTCACGCGCCGCGTCACGTATCGCGAGCTGCACCGCGAGGTGAACGTTTTCGCAGCGGTGCTCGTTGCGCTCGGCGTCGCCAAGGGCGAGCGCGTGGTGATCTACATGCCGAACATGGCCGAAGCAGTATTCGCCTTGCTTGCCTGCGCTCGGCTCGGCGCGATCCATTCCGTGGTGTTCGGCGGTTTCGCGGCGCACAATCTCGCCTTGCGCATCGACGATGCGCGGCCGAAGCTCCTGATCTGCGCGGACGCTGGCATGCGCGCGGGCAAAATGATTCCGTACAAGCCGCTGGTCGATGCAGCGCTCGCCGAAGCGCAGCACCCGGCGCCACGCGTGCTCGTCGTTTCGCGCGGCCTCGATCCGGCCCTTGCGTGGCGCGTCGAACGCGACGTCGACTACGCGGTGGTGCGGCGCGATCACGAGAATGCCGAGGTCCCCGTCGCCTGGCTCGAGTCCAACGAGCCGAGCTATCTGCTGTACACCTCGGGCACGACGGGCAAGCCGAAAGGCGTGCAGCGCGACGTCGGCGGCCATGCGGTGGCGATGGCGCTGTCGATGCGCACCGTGTTCGATGTCGGCGCGGGCCAGACGATATTCTCGACGTCCGACGTCGGTTGGGCCGTCGGTCACAGCTACAACATCTACGGGCCGCTGATCGTCGGCGCGACGTCGCTGCTCTACGAAGGCGTCCCGATCCACCCCGACCCGGGAATATGGTGGAAACTCTGCGCCGATTACGGCGTACGCACGATGTTCTCGTCGCCGACCGCGATCCGCGTGCTCAAGAAGCAGGATCCCGCTTGGCTGCGCAAGTACGACCTCAGCGCGCTCAAGTACCTGTTCCTCGCCGGCGAGCCGCTCGACGAGCCGACCGCGAAATGGATATCCGAAGGTTTGGGCAAGCCCGTCATCGACAATTATTGGCAAACCGAAACGGGGTGGCCCGTGCTGTGCCTCCAGCCCGGTCTCGACATGAAGCCGATCAAATTCGGCTCGCCCGGGCTGCCGAACTTCGGCTACAAGCTGCGCGTCATCAACGAGGTGACAGGCGCCGACGCGCGAGCCGGCGAGAAAGGCGTCCTCACCTTCGTACCCCCGCTGCCGCCCGGCTGCATGACGACGATCTGGGGCGACGACGGCCGTTTCATACAAAGCTATTTCTCGCATTTTCGCGAGCTTCTCTACAGCTCGCTCGATTGGGCGATCCGCGACGAGGACGGCTATACCTACATCCTCGGCCGTACCGACGACGTCATCAACGTCGCCGGCCATCGGCTCGGCACGCGCGAGATCGAGGAATCCGTCGCCACACATCCCGCGGTCGCCGAAGTCGCCGTGATCGGCGTCAAGGACGAGCTCAAGGGGCAGGTGCCGATCGTGTTCGCGACGCTCAAGGCGGCCGAAACCGCGCCGCGCTACGCCGCCGCCGCAGGCATGCAGCAGCGCGTCGTCGAACTGCTCGGCCCCGTGGCGCGGCCTGCCCGCGTCTACGTGGTCAATTCGCTGCCGAAGACGCGTTCGGGCAAGCTCCTGCGACGGTCGCTGCAGGCACTCGCCGAGTCGCGCGACCCCGGCGATCTGTCCACGCTCGACGATCCGAATGCGCTCGAAGAGATTCGCGGCGCACTCGAGCGGGGGCCTGATTCCGGTACGTGAGTCTTGCTCACGCCAACGTCGCGATCGTCTTGCAGAACGCCGGCAAATCGTAACGCGTTGGAGGCTTTCAGCAAGGCTCGCTCGCCGCCTTCATTAACCTTCAACCGCATTTCATGCGCTTCAACCGCGGTTGTGCCTCACTGCGGGCAGTCCACCGCAGGAGTGCATCATGAAGTTTTTCGCCATCGCTTTCGGGCTGTGCGTCTTCGCGCATGCTCACGTCCATGCCGCTTATGCCGAGCCCGATGCCGCCGATGGATGGGCCACGGCCGATGCGGCCAAGGCAGGCTGGAACACTGCGCGCTTCGATGCGCTCGAGGCGCGCATCGCCGATCAGGCCTACAAGGGCATCACGAGCGTCCTCGTCGCGGTCGACGGCAAACTCGTTTACGAACGCTACTTCAACGACGGCAGCCGCGAGCGTTTGAACGACATGCGGTCGGCGACGAAAAGCCTGACGGCGCTGCTCGCCGGCGCGGCGGTCGACCGCGGCCTCATCGCGAGCGTCGATGTGAAGGTCTACGACTATTTCGGCGACAAGCGTCCGTGGCAGCACGCCGACAAACGCAAGGAAGCGTTCACGCTCGAGGACCTGCTGACCATGAGTTCGCTCTGGGAGTGCAACGACGACAACGAGTTCTCGAGCGGCAATGAGGAGCGCATGTACGTGACCGAAGACTGGCTTCAGTTCGCGCTCGATCTGCCGATCAAAGGCTTCGCGCCGTGGATGAAGAAGCCGCAGGACAGCCCGCACGGGCGTTCCTTCTCGTATTGCACGGCCGGTGCGTACGTTGCGGGCGCGATCGTCGAGCGCGCCGCGCACCGGCATCTCGACGCGTTCTCGGCCGAGGTGCTCGAGAAGCCGCTCGGCATTGCCAAGGTGCAATGGAATTTCTCGCCGGAGGGCATCGCGATCGGCGGCGGCGGAACGCGCATGCGCAGCCGCGACATGCTCAAGATCGGCCAGATGATCGTCGACCACGGCCGCTGGCAGGAGCGTCAGGTGATTTCGGCGAAATGGATCGACGCCGCACTCGGCGTGCACGCGCAGGCGCGCGACGACGCCGAATACGGCTATCTGTTCTGGCGCTTCCACTATCCGCTCGCGGGCAAGGACCAGCCGGTCTGGGCGATGGCGGGCAACGGCGGCAATTACGTGTTCATGATCCCCGACCGGCGCCTCGTCGCGATCGTGACGAGCACCGCCTACAACCAGCGCTACGCACACCCGCAATCGCAGGAGATCCTGCGCGACTTCATCCTGCAGGCGCTGCCGGCGGCGCATTGAGCAGGTCGTGCGGCAGCCAATTCGCCCCGAGCACGGCGGCGCGTTCGCGCGCCGTCGCGCTCGCGATCGCGTCGATCAC
>DASRGX010000142.1:0-21043 GCA_035650835.1 Rudaea sp.
GCATCGCCGTACGCCGGCGTGGACTTCCCGCGCCGCAACGACATCGCCTATCCCTACGACATGCAATGGCTCACGTTCACGAGCGGGCACGCCGGACAGGAAAAAATCTTCAACGACGGTGCGTTCTGGATTGCGAAGTTCAAGCAGCTCTATCTCGAGCACCGCGCGTTCAAGGATCTCGATACATTGATCGGCAATCCGTCGCCGATCTTCCAGACCTGGGTCGCGCACCCGACGGTCGATGCGTACTGGGATGCCTACAACCCGACCGTCGAGCAGTTTTCGAAGATCGACCTGCCGATCCTCACGATCACGGGCCAATACGACGGCGACCAGCCGGGTGCGCTCACGTTCTACCGCGAGCACATGGCGCACGGCTCGGCACACGCGAAGGCCCAGCACTACCTCATCATCGGTCCGTGGGATCACCCGGGAACGCGCACGCCGCAGGCCGACGTCGGCGGCCTCAAATTCGGCCCGGCGAGCCTGCTCGATCTCAACAAGCTGCATCGCGAGTGGTACGACTGGACGATGAAGTCGGGGCCCAAGCCCGATTTCCTCAAGAACCGCGTCGCGTACTACGTGCTCGGCAACGGCGCCGAGGATTGGCGCTACGCCGATACGCTCGAAGGGATCACGTCCGAGTCGCGCCCGCTCTATCTCGATTCGGTCGAGGGCCGCGCCAACGACGTGTTCGCGTCGGGCGAACTCGCCGTCGACAAGCCGGGCGCGGCGAAACCCGATCATTACACCTACGATCCGCTCGACACGAGCTCGGCGGCGGTGCAGTCGGTCGAGGTGCAGAATGCGCTGACCGATCAACGCGTATTCTTGCAACAAAGTGGAAAATATCTTTTTTACCACACGGCGCCGTTCCAGCGCGATCTCGACATCGCCGGTTTCTTCAAGTTTTCGGCGTGGATCGCCATCGATCAACCCGACACGGATTTTTACGTCTCGGTCTGGGAAATCCAGCCCGACGGCACGGCCGTGTTCCTGAGCGACGACATGCTGCGCGCGCGCTACCGCAAGAGCCGGCGCGAACCGACGGCGGTGCCGAAGAACGCGATCGAGCGCTATGATTTCGACCGTTTCATGTTCGTTGCGCGACGCCTGCAGGCCGGCAGCCGCTTGCGGCTCGTCGTCGCGCCCGTGAATTCGCTCTACGCCGAGAAGAACTACAACGCGGGCGGCGTAGTCGCCTCGGAAACCGGCAAGGATGCGCGCACGGTCAAGGTGACGCTCTATCACGACGCCCAGCGGCCGAGCGCGCTGTTCGTGCCGATCGCGGCCCAGGCGCGGGGCGAATAAGTGGAAACGTATACGCTACACCGCGGCACGGCGCCGCTGCTCGTTTCGCTGCCGCACGACGGCACGGCGCTGCCCGACGGCTTGGCGGCGCGCATGTCGCCTTCCGCGCGGCGCGTGCCGGACACCGACTGGCACGTGTCGCGCCTTTACGCGTTCGCGCGCGGCATCGGCGCATCGGTCATCGTGCCGACGTATTCGCGCTATGTCGTCGATTTGAACCGGCCGCCCGACGACACGTCGTTGTATCCGGGCCGTAACACGACCGGCTTGTGTCCGATCGTCGAGTTCTCCGGCGCGCCGATCTACGCGCCCGGTCAGGAACCCGGCGCGGACGAAATCGCCGAGCGCGTGCAGCTGTACTGGCGTCCGTACCACGACGCCCTGGCTGCGGAGATCGACCGCTTGCGCACCGCGCACGGCCGAGCCGTCGTGTGGGAAGGGCATTCGATCAAGAGCGTCGTGCCTTTCCTGTTCGAGGGTAAGTTGCCCGATTTCAACCTCGGCACCGCGGAAGGCGCGAGCTGCTCGCCGGCATTGCAACAAAAACTCGAAGCCGCCCTTGCCGGACAATCGGCATACACGTACGTCGTAAACGGCCGCTTCAAGGGCGGCTACATCACACGACACTACGGCAAGCCGGCGGAGGGCATAGACGCCATCCAACTGGAGCTTGCGCAATGCAATTACATGGATGAAGAAACCTTCGAATATTCTCCGATCAAGGCGGGAGCACTCGAAACACTCATCACACGACTGCTCGCGTGTTGTCTATGTCTATAGAACAACAGCTTCCTCTCGTCGTGACTTTTCGAGCAGAGCTTCCGCTCGTCCTGCGGCCGAGCGGAAGCTCTAACATCAAAGTCAGGACGAGCGAACGTCAGACGTCGAGCGACGCGAGATCGCCCTTCGTCTCGAGCCATTCCTTGCGGTCGGATGCGCGTTTCTTCGACAGCAGCATGTCCATGAGCTTCCCGGTGCCGCCGGCGTCCTCGACGGTGAGCTGCACGAGCCGGCGCGTATCGGGATGGATCGTCGATTCGCGCAGCTGCGCCGGATTCATTTCGCCGAGGCCCTTGAAGCGCGTGACGTTGACGGCGCCGCGGATTTTCTCGCGCTCGATCTTCTGCAGCATCGCGTCGCGCTCGGCCTCGTCGAGGCAGTAGAACACCTGCTTGCCGACATCGACGCGGAACAGCGGCGGCATCGCCACGAACACGTGGCCGTCGCGCACGAGCGTCGGGAAGTGCTTGAGGAACAGCGCCGACAACAGCGTCGCGATGTGCAGACCGTCGGAATCGGCGTCTGCCAGGATGATGACCTTGCCGTAGCGCAGGCCTGACACGTCGTCCTTGCCGGGATCGCAACCGATCGCGACGGCGAGATCGTGCACTTCCTGCGACGCGAGCACCGAGCCCGATTCGACTTCCCAGGTGTTGAGGATCTTGCCGCGCAGCGGCAGGATCGTCTGGTAATCCTTGTCGCGCGCCTGCTTGGCCGAGCCGCCGGCGGAATCGCCTTCGACGAGGAAAAGTTCGGTGCGCGTGAGATCGCTCGAGGCACAGTCCGCGAGCTTGCCGGGCAGAGCCGGCCCCTGCGTGACTTTCTTGCGCACGATCTGCTTTTCGGCCTTGAGCCTGAGCGTCGCGCGCTCGATCGCGATCTGCGCGATCTTCTCGCCGAGCTCGACATGCTGGTTCAGGAACAGCGAAAAACCGTCGTGTGCGGCGTTCTCGACGAAACCCGCCGCATCGCGCGAGGACAAGCGCTCCTTGGTCTGGCCCGAGAACTGCGGGTCCTGCATCTTGAGTGAGAGCACGAAACAGAGCCGGTCCCAGACGTCCTCGGGCGCGAGCTTGATGCCGCGCGGCAAGAGATTGCGGATGTCGCAGAATTCGCGCAGCGCTTCGGTGAGGCCCGAGCGCAAGCCGTTGACGTGCGTGCCGCCTTGCGCGGTCGGAATCAAATTGACGTAGCTCTCTTGCGTGAGCTCGCCGTCGAGCAGCCACGCCAGCGCGAAATCGACCGCGCCCGTATCGCGCTTGAGCGAGCCGACGTAGAGTTCGCCGGGCAGGTATTGCGAATCGCCGAGCATCGAGCGCAGGTAGTCGCGCAGACCGTCTTCGTAGTACCACTCGTCCTTTTCGCCGCTCACTGCGTCGCTGAGGCGCACGGTAAGACCGGCACAAAGTACGGCCTTCGCGCGCAGCACGTGCTTGAGCTTGGGCAGCGAGATCTTCGGCGAATCGAAATATTTCGGATCGGGCCAGAAGCGCACGGTCGTGCCCGTCTGCTTCTTCGGCACCGTGCCGATGGCTTTCAACGCGCTCGCGCGATCGCCGTGCGCGAAGTCCATGCGCCAGACCTGGGCGTCGCGCCGGATCGTCACCTCGACCTTGCTCGAAAGCGCATTGACGACCGAAACGCCGACGCCGTGCAGACCGCCCGAGAACTGGTAATTCTTGTTCGAGAACTTACCGCCGGCATGGAGCCGCGTGAGGATGAGCTCGACACCCGGGATGCCTTCTTCCGGATGGATGTCGACGGGCATGCCGCGGCCGTCGTCCGTGACCTCGACGGAGCCGTCGGCATGGACGGTCACTTCGACCGTCTTCGCGTGGCCGGCGAGGGCCTCGTCGACCGAGTTGTCGATGACCTCCTGCGCGAGGTGGTTCGGCCGCGTGGTGTCGGTGTACATGCCCGGGCGGCGTTTGACGGGTTCGAGGCCGGACAGGACCTCGATATCGGCGGCGTTATAACGGCTGCTCATGAGTTGCGGCGTTCAGGGGAGGCGCGCATGGTCGAGGTTGGGCCGGCAAATTTCAAGCTACTCGCGCGTCCGTCCGTCTGCCGGTAGAATATGCCTTTACCAGCAGCGGATACGCTGATGACTCCCCTGATTTTCGTGACCGGCGGCGTGGTGTCCTCCTTGGGCAAGGGCATCGCCTCCGCCTCGCTCGCGGCCATCCTCGAAGCGCGCGGCCTGCGCGTGACGATGATGAAGCTCGATCCCTACATCAACGTCGATCCGGGCACGATGAGCCCGTTCCAGCACGGCGAGGTCTACGTGACCGACGACGGCGCGGAAACCGACCTCGACTTGGGCCACTACGAGCGCTTCGTGCGCACGCGGCTGACCGGCAAGAATTCGATCACGACGGGCAAGATCTACGAAGCGGTGATCCGCAAGGAACGCCGCGGCGACTATCTCGGCGCGACCGTGCAGGTGATTCCGCATATCACCGACGAAATCAAGCACTGCATCCACGAGGCCACGCGCGGCTACGACGTGGCGCTCGTGGAGATCGGCGGCACGGTCGGCGACATCGAATCGCAGCCGTTCCTGGAGGCCATCCGCCAATTGCGCATCGAGCACGGCGCCGAGAAGTGCCTGTTCATGCACCTGACCCTCGTGCCGTACATCAAGGCCGCCGGCGAGATCAAGACGAAGCCCACGCAGCACTCGGTCAAGGAGCTGCGCGCGCTCGGTATCCAGCCCGACGTGCTGCTCTGCCGCTGCGAGCAGCCGTTGCCGCAATCGGAGCGGCGCAAGATCGCGCTGTTCACGAACGTGCCCGAGAAGGCCGTCATCAGCGCGGTCGACGTCGACACGATCTACAAGCTGCCGCTCTGGCTCAATTCGCAAGGGCTCGACGAAATCGTGGCCGAGCATCTGCGCCTCGATGCGAAACCCGCGAACCTCGTCGAGTGGGAGCGCACGGTCGATGCCGTCGAGCATCCGAAGGACGAAGTCACGATCGCGATCGTCGGCAAGTACGTCGAACACAAGGACGCCTACAAGTCGCTCGGCGAAGCGTTGCGCCACGGCGGCCTCAAGCAGTCCACGCGCGTGAACCTGCGCTGGCTCGAATCCGAGGACATCGAATCGCGCGGCACCGACGTGCTCAAGGAGGCCGACGGCATCCTCGTGCCGGGCGGCTTCGGCAAGCGCGGCTTCGAGGGCAAGATCGCCGCGGCCGCGTTCGCGCGCGAGTATAAAATTCCCTATTTCGGCATCTGCTACGGCATGCACGCGGCCGTCGTCGATTTCGCGCGCCACATCGCCGGCCTCGACGGTGCGGGTTCGACCGAGAACGACCGTCATTGCACGCATCCTGTCATCGCGCTGATCACCGAATGGACGACCTCGGCGGGCGATGTCGAACGCCGCGACGAGGGCTCCGACAAGGGCGGCACGATGCGCCTCGGCGCGCAGGAGTGCCGGCTCAAGGCGGGCACGATCTCGCGCGCCCTCTACGGTCAGGACGTGATCCGCGAACGCCACCGCCACCGCTACGAGTTCAACAACCGCTACCGCCAGCAGTTCGAGGACCTGGGACTCGTCATCGCCGGCAAGTCGATGGACGATCTGCTCGTCGAGATGGTCGAGCTGCCCGAGCACAAGCATCCGTGGTTCGTGGCTTGCCAGTTCCATCCGGAATTCACCTCGACGCCGCGCGACGGCCATCCGTTGTTCATGGGTTTCGTACGCGCCGCGCGCGAATACAAGGCGGTGCGTTCCGCGCCGCGGTTCGCCAAGGAAGTCGCGGCATGACGCGGGCCCGCGCGGTGTGCGCATGAAGCTCTGCGGTTTCGAGGTCGGCCTCGACCGTCCGCTGTTCCTGATCGCCGGACCTTGCGTCGTCGAATCCGAGCAATTGCAGATCGACACCGCGGGAACGCTCAAGGACATCACGTCGCGGCTCGGCATTCCGTTCGTGTTCAAGTCGAGCTACGACAAGGCCAATCGCACCTCGTCGAAGAGCTTCCGCGGACTCGGCATCGACGAGGGCCTGCGCATCCTCGCGGAAGTGAAGAAGCAGGTCGGCGTACCGGTGCTCACCGACGTGCACGAGTACACGCCGCTCGAGGAAGTCGCGGGTGTCGTCGACGTCCTGCAGACGCCGGCGTTCCTGTGCCGGCAGACCGATTTCATCCAGAACGTCGCCAAGACCGGCAAGCCCGTCAACATCAAGAAGGGCCAGTTCCTCTCGCCGTGGGAGATGAAGCACGTCGCCGCCAAGGCGCTCGAGACGGGCAACGACGCGATCATGGTCTGCGAACGCGGCGCGAGCTTCGGTTACAACAACCTCGTCTCCGACATGCGCAGCCTCGCCGTCATGCGCGATACGGGCTGCCCCGTGGTGTTCGATGCGACCCACTCCGTGCAGCTCCCGGGCGGTGCGGGCGGCAAATCGGGCGGCCAGCGTGAATTCGTCCCGGTGCTGTCGCGCGCCGCGGTCGCGGTCGGCATCGCGGGCATCTTCATGGAGACGCACCCGGATCCGGAAAAGGCGCTCAGCGACGGGCCGAATGCCTGGCCGCTTGGCAAGATGGAGGCGCTGCTGCGCGTGCTCGTCGAGCTCGACGCTATTGCGAAGAAGCACGGGGCGTGAGCGCGGCGGACTTGCCGGAAGCAATCCGCCCGCTTATCGTATTACCGATGTTTTGGAGGTAATACCATGCGGACTACGATGACGGCGAAGGGGCAGGTGACGATCCCGAAGCGCTTGCGCGACGAACTGGGTCTGAAGCCCGGTCGGCCGGTGGCGTTCGAACTCAACGCGGCCGGCGAGGTCGTCATCCGCAAGCCGGCGCGAAAAGCGGCCAAGCGGGATCGGTTCGACGCGGCGCTCGGCCGCGCGACCGTCAAGTGGAAGAGCACGGCCGAGCTCATGTCGCTGCTGCGGCCGGACGATTGATGCTGCTCGTCGACACCAATGTCCTCATCGACGTCTTCGAGCGCGATCCCGATTGGTCCGAATGGTCGATGCGGCGACTGCGTGCGCTGGCGCAACTGCACCAGCTCGCGATCGATCCGATCGTCTATGCCGAGCTTTCCGCGGGATTCCTCGGGCCCGGGGAGCTCGACACGGCGCTCGAGGAGATCGGCATCGAACTCGTCGCGGCGCCGCGACCGGCGTTGTTTCTGGCCGGCCGCGCATTCCTCGCTTACCGGCGCCGCGGTGGCAGCAAGAACCGCGTACTTGCCGATTTCCTGATCGGAGCTCACGCCGCCGTGCGCGATTGCCCCATACTCACGCGCGATACGCGTCATTACCGCGAGTATTTCCCGTCTCTTCACCTCATAGCACCGGAATCCGACCTGTGACCAAGATCGAACGCATCCACGCCCGCGAAATCCTAGATTCGCGCGGCAATCCAACGCTCGAAGCGGACGTCGCGTTGAGCGATGGCTCCATCGGCCGCGCGGCGGTGCCGAGCGGCGCCTCGACCGGCTCGCGCGAAGCCGTCGAATTGCGCGACGGCGACAAGGCGCGCTATCTCGGCAAGGGCGTCAAGAACGCGGTGGGCAACGTGAACGGCGTCATCGCCCAGGCGCTCAAAGGGTTCGACGCCGCCGATCAGGCCGGACTCGACAAGAAGCTCATCGCGCTCGACGGCTCGCCGAACAAAGGCCGCCTCGGTGCGAACGCGTTGCTCGGCGTTTCGATGGCTGCCGCGCATGCGGTCGCCGCCGGCCGGAAGCAACCGCTGTGGCGTTACCTCGCCGAACTCGGCGAGCCGAAAGCCCCGCCGACCTTGCCGGTGCCGATGATGAACATCGTCAACGGCGGTGCTCACGCCGACAACAACGTCGACATGCAGGAATTCATGGTGCTGCCGGTCGGCCTGCCGACATTCTCCGAGGCGCTGCGCGCCGGCGTGGAAATTTTCCATTCGCTAAAAAGTGTACTGAAGGGCAAGGGTCTCAACACGGCGGTCGGCGACGAGGGCGGTTTCGCGCCGGACCTCAAGTCGAACGAGCAGGCGATCGAGACGATCCTCGAAGCGATCGCCAAGACGGGGTACAAGGCCGGCAAAGACGTCTATCTCGGCCTCGACGTGGCGAGCTCGGAATTCTACAAAGACGGCTCCTACCACCTCGAGGGCGAGGGCAGGAAGTTCTCGTCGGACGAGCTCATCGAGTTCTACGCCGGCTGGTGCGCGAAGTATCCGATCATCACGATCGAAGACGGCATGGCCGAAGGCGACTGGGACGGCTGGAAGCGGCTCACGGCCAGGCTCGGCAAGAAGGTGCAGCTCGTCGGCGACGACCTGTTCGTGACCAATCCGGCGATCTTCCGCGAAGGCATCGAGAAAGGCATCGCCAATGCGATCCTCATCAAGGTGAACCAGATCGGCACGCTCAGCGAAACGCTCGAAGCGATCGCCATGGCGCACGCGGCGAAATATGCCGCGATCGTCTCGCACCGCTCGGGCGAGACCGAAGACACGACGATCGCCGACATTGCGGTCGCCACGACCGCGACGCAGATCAAGACGGGTTCGCTGTGCCGCAGCGACCGCGTCGCCAAGTACAACCAACTGCTGCGCATCGAGGAAGCGCTCGGCACCGAGGCGAAATACGCCGGGCGCGCCGCGTTCCCCAACGTGCCGGGGCTCGTGGGCTGAGCGACGACGCGCCGTGCTTCGCTACGCCGCGCTGATCCTGCTCGTGCTGCTGCTCGCGCTCGAGATCAAACTCTGGGCGGGGGAGGGCGGCATGCGCGATGTGTGGCGACTCGAGCGGCGCCTCGCCGAACAGAAGGAAGAGAACCGGCGCCTGCGCCAGCGCAACGAGGCGCTCTCGGCGGAGGTCGAAGACTTGAAGAACGGCCGCGAAGCGATCGAAGAGCGCGCGCGTTCGGAGCTCGGCCTCGTCAAGCCGGGCGAGACGTTCTACCAGATCGTCGAGCCTTCGCCGGCCGACAAGAAGGATACCGGTGACAAGCACTGAGGGCGCTCTCTGGTGTGTCGTGCCGGCGGCAGGACGCGGGGCGCGCTTCGGCGGCGAACTGCCCAAGCAGTACCGCAGCATCGCGGGCACGCCGATGCTGCTGCTGACGCTCGAACGGCTTGCCGCGCATCCGCGCATCGGCGGGATCGTCGTCGTGCTCGCGCGCAACGATCCGCATTGGCCGGGCCAGGCGGAGATCGGCGGCAAACTCGTGCTGATCGCAGAGGGCGGCGAGGAGCGCGCCGATTCGGTGCTGGCGGGCTTGTATACTTTGCGCACGGAAGTCGCGCCCGAGGATTTCGTGCTCGTGCACGACGCCGCGCGCCCTTGCGTGCGCGCCGCCGACATCTCGCGCCTCATCGACGCGGGAATGCCGGCGGGCGGCGCCTTGCTCGCCGCGCCGCTGCGCGACACGCTAAAGCGCGCCGACGCCGAGGGCCGCGTCGCTGCGACGGAGCCGCGCGAGACGCGATGGCGCGCGCTGACACCGCAGTTGTTCCGCCACGGCGAGCTCGTCGCTGCGCTCGAATCCGCACACGCCGCCGGCGTCGCGGTCACGGACGAGGCCATGGCGATGGAATGCGCCGGACATCGGCCGCTGCTCGTCGCCGGCAGCGACGACAATATCAAAGTTACGACGCCCGCCGATCTGCTCCTCGCAGAATCCATCCTGCGCCATGCTTGAGGCACGCGATATGAGAATCGGCCAAGGCTTCGACGTGCATGCATTCGGCCCCGGCGACCACGTGATGCTCGGGGGCGTGCGCGTCGCACACACGCACGGCGTGGTCGCGCACTCCGACGGCGACGTGGCGATCCATGCGCTCTGCGACGCTATCCTCGGTGCGCTTGCGCTCGGCGACATCGGCACGCATTTCCCGCCGACGGACGCGCGCTGGCGCGGCGCCGACAGCCGCGCGTTCCTGCGCCATTGCGCGGCGCTCATGCGCGAGCGCGGCTATGCCGTCGGCAATGCGGACATCACCGTGATTTGCGAACGCCCGAAAGTGGCGCCGCACGCCGCGGCGATCCGCGCGACTCTCGCGGGCGATCTAAATTGCGAGGCCGGCAGCATCAGCGTCAAGGCGACGACGAGCGAAGGTCTGGGCTTCACCGGCCGCGGCGAGGGCATCGCCGCGCTCGCGGTCGTGCTGCTCGCGAAAGCGGAATGAGCGTGAACGCGACCGCCGAGCTGCCGTTCGCGTACGGCGGGCCGCCGCTTCGCGGAACGCTGCGGTCTTCGCCCGAGGATTTCCTCGTCGACGAAGATTTGGGCTTCGCGCCCGACGGCGCCGGCGAGCACGTGTTCGTGCGCATCGAGAAGCGTGGCGCGAACACCGACTGGGTGGCGCGCGAGTTGGCGCGGTTCGCCGGCGTCGGCGCGGACGCCGTGAGCTATGCCGGCCTCAAGGACCGCCACGCCGTCGCCCGGCAGACGTTCTCGATCCATTTGCCCGGCCGGCCCGACCTCGACTGGAGCGCGCTCGCGCATCCGGAGTTTCGCGTGCTCGGCGCGGCGCGCCATGCGCGCAAGCTCAAGCGCGGCGCGCTCGACGCGAATTTGTTCACAATTGTACTTCGCGGCGTCGCGGGCGACCGCGATGCCGCGGCGCGCCGCCTCGCCGACATCGCAGCGCGCGGCGTGCCGAACTACTTCGGTGAGCAGCGGTTCGGCCGCGGCGGCGCGAACCTCGACAAGGCGCGCGCGATGTTCGCGGGCCGGCGCTTGCCGCGGCATGAGCGCTCGCTCCTGCTTTCGTCGGCGCGCTCGCATTTGTTCAATCTCGCGCTGGCCGCGCGCATCGAACGCGGCGGCTGGCTGCGACCGCTCGACGGCGAGGTCTGGATGCTCGCGGGCAGCCGCAGCATCTTCGGTCCCGAGCCGCTGTCGGCCGAGCTCCGCGCGCGCCACGAGGCGAACGACATCGCACCGACGGGGCCGCTCTGGGGCGCGGGCGAGCTGCGTTCCGCCGGCGAAGTCGCCGCGCTCGAACAGGCGGTCGCCGCCGCACATCCGGATCTTTCCGCCGGCGTCGTCGCGGCCGGCCTTTCGCAGGAGCGTCGCTCGCTCGTGCTGATACCGCAGGGGTTCGCGTCGACCTGGATCGCGGCCGACGCGCTCGAGCTCAGTTTTCGCCTGCCGGCAGGGGCCTATGCGACGGCGGTGCTGCGCGAAGTTTGCGATTGGGCATGACTTTCGAGCGACGCTTCGCCTTGCCGCCGCGTCTATACTGAAACGAGGAATCTGGCGAAGGAACTTGCGCGTGCCGCGGCGCGCTCGGAGGCGTCGGGCACCACCATTCCGGCAAGCGAGGTGGCTATGCTCAAGATCGTTCTCGTTTTCCTGCTCATCGCGGGCTTGAGCGCCTGCGCGACCGTGGGCAGCAGCAACGGCGGCGCCGCGTATCGCGACGCCAATACCGTGTTCACGAGCCCCGATACCGACGTCGAGAAGGTCGCGGCCGTGAACAAATGGGCACACGACCGCGGCGCCAAGCTCATCTGGGTCAACTATCCGCAGAAGCCGAAGAGCGCGTCGAGCGCACCCGGCGCGAGCGGCACTTCGAACTGAACGTCAGTCCTGCGCGAGCAGGACGATGACGGCGCCCGTCCCGCCTTCGGCCGGCTTGGCCGAGGCGAAGGCGAGCACGTCCGCGCGCCGGCGCAGCATGCCGTCGACGAGGCGCTTGAGCACGGGCCCTTGCGCGCTCGAGCGCAGGCCCTTGCCGTGGATGATCTTGATGCAGAGACGGCCGGCGCGCTTGTTTTCTTCGAGGAATTCCTTGACCGCGGCACGTGCGACCTCGGCGCCCATCTGGTGCAGGTCGATCTCGTCGGCGATGCTGAAATGGCCGCGCTTGAGCTGGCGCAGGAGGCGCGGCGAGAGGCCGGATTTGAGGTAGCTGAGCTCCTCGCCGACCTCCATCTCGGCCGGATCGATCGCGGAGCGCAGCAGTTCCTGCGGCACGCGCGCTTCATCGAGCAGCGATTGCACCGGCTCTGGCGCGGGCCGCGCGCGGCCGTGCTCGGCGTGTTCGTGCTCGAGACGGCGCACCGGGCCGACGGCCTCTTCGAACAGCCGCCGGTCTTCGGCGCTCACCGGAATGTCGCGACGCTTGGCCATCGATCGAGCTTAGCAGAGCACGTCCACGCGTCCAGTTTGTGCCGCAGTCCGGTACAATCAACCGCTTGCGCACTCGAACCGGCAGCGTTGGCGGGCAGCCGGCTTCGGGGCAGACCAGGGACGGCCTGCGTGCCGCAGCGCGAGCTGCAGCGCAGTTCGTTCGACCGACCATACTTCCGCCGCACAGGGCAACGGCTGCGATTCCAGCATGCGAGTGTTAGTAAGCAACGACGACGGCGTGGACGCCATCGGCATCCATGTGCTGGCCGACCGCTTGTCCGTGGTAGGCGAGGTCACGATCGTCGCTCCGGACCGCGACCGTTCCGGCGCCAGCAATTCGCTGACGCTCGATCAGCCGATTCGCGTCACCAAGCTCGACGAGCGCCGCTACCGCGTGGCCGGCACGCCGACCGACTGCGTGCATCTGGCGCTCGCCGGACTGCTCGAATACGAACCCGACATCGTCGTGTCGGGCATCAACAACTCGGCGAATCTCGGCGACGACGTGATCTACTCGGGCACCGTCTCGGCCGCCATGGAAGGCCGTTTCCTCGGCCTGCCGGCGATCGCGGTGTCGCTGGCCTCGACGGACCATTTGGGACAGCACTATCACAGCGCTGCCCAGGCGGCGCTCGCGATCATGGAGCGCCTGCTCGTCGACCCGCTGCCGGCCGATACGATCCTCAACGTGAACGTGCCCGACCGGCCGTGGTCGGAGCTGCGCGGTTTCGCGGTGACACGCCTGGGCAAACGTCACCGCTCCTCGCCGTGCATCCGGCAGACCGATCCGCGCGGCCGGCCGATCTACTGGATCGGACCGCCCGGCGAAGCCGAGGACGACGGCCCCGGCACCGATTTTCATGCCGTGCGTGAGGGTTTCATTTCGATCACGCCGATCCTCGTCGATCTCACGCGTTTCCAGGCGCTCGACAAAGTGAGCGGCTGGGTCGGTTCGTTGTCGCTGGAGTTGAGCGGCGCATGAACGTCTTCTCGCGGCCGACGCCCGAGGCGCGTGGACTCGGCATGACGTCTCAGCGGGCACGCGACCGCCTCGTCGATCGGCTCAAAGCGAACGGCATCGCCGATGTGCGCGTGCTCGACGTGATGCGTCGCCTGCCGCGGCACCTGTTCATCGAGGAAGCGCTGGCGTCGCGCGCCTACGAGGACACCGCCCTGCCGATCGGCCAAGGCCAGACGATTTCCCAGCCTTGGGTCGTGGCGCGCATGACCGCGGCGCTGATCGAGCACAAATTGCCGGCGAGCGTGCTCGAGATCGGCACGGGCTCGGGCTATCAAGCCGCGGTGCTCGCCGCGCTGATCGCGAACGTGTACACGGTGGAACGCATCGAGGAGCTCCTGCGCAGCGCGCGGCGGCGTTTCCGCAAGCTCGGCATCGCCAACGTGCGCTCGAAGCACGACGACGGCAAGCTCGGCTGGCCCGAGCACGCGCCGTACGATGCGGTCATCCTCACCGCGGCCGGCGAAACCGTCGATCCGGCCTTGTTCGATCAGCTCGCACCCGATGGCGTGCTCGTCGCGCCGGTCGGTCCGCCCGGGATGCAGCAGCTCCTGCGTTACCGGCGCGGCGATCAGGGCTGGAAGGCCGAGAACCTGGGCGGCGTGAGCTTCGTGCCGCTGCTCGGGGGACTCGCCTGATGAAGCTGTTCAAACCGCTCTACGAATTCGCGCTGCGCTGGGCCGCGCATCGCCGTGCCGAGTGGTATCTCGCCGGCTTGAGCTTCATCGAGGCGTTCATCTTCCCGATCGCGCCCGAAATCATGCTCGCGCCGATGACGCTCGCGCGTCCGCGGTTATGGGCGCGCTTCGCCACGATCAGCCTCTCGGCGTCGCTGCTCGGCGCGTTCGTCGGCTACGCTCTCGGCCACTACGCGTTCCAATACATGCGGCCGTTGCTCGTCGATCTCGGCTGGATGCCGAAATTCGAGAGCCTCGTGGCGCAGCTTCACACCGACGACGGCTGGCACGTCTTCTGGCTGCTCGTGCTCGCGGGCTTTCTGCCGATACCGCTCAAGGTGTTCACCTGGGCGGCAGGTTTCGTGGGCGTGCCGCTGCCGGCCTTCGTCGCCGGCATGCTGGTCGGCCGCGGCAAGCGCGTGTATCTGCTGTGCGGTCTCATCCGCCTCGGCGGTCCGCGCGCGGAGCAGGCGTTGCACCGCTGGATCGAGTGGATCGGCTGGGGCGTGCTCGTCTTGATGGCGCTCGTCGTGGTCTACTTCCGCTACCTGCGTTGAACCGCGACGATGACGCACTACCGGTCCCCGCGACTCCATGGCCTCGCCGCGCTCTGCGCGCTGGTCCTCGGCGCGTGCGCTTCGGACCCGGCGCCCGTGGAGGATCGCTCGATCGGCCCCGCGGCGCCCGAGCGCACCGATCGCGCCGCCGCCGAGGTCGAGCGCGCGCCCGCGGCCGGCACGTACCGCGTCGTGAAGGGCGATACGCTGTACTCGATCGCCTTCAAGCACGGCCTCGATTTCCGCGATCTCGCCGCGTGGAACGGCATCGGGTCGCCGTATCGGATCTACGTCGGCCAGGAGCTGCGCCTGAGCAGCGATGGAGCAGCGGTGACGAGCGCCGCGCCGGAGCGCACAGCGCCTGCGGCCGTGCCGATTGCGCAAAGTCCACATGTGGACTTTGCGCCAGCGCCCAAGCCGGTCGCGGCGGCGCCCGCGCGGGCAGCGCCGACTCCGGTGCCCGAATCGGCGGCGAAACCCGCCGAGAAGCCGATCGAAAAACCGGGTCAAACGTCCACGGCGGAAGTCGCACCGGCGCCCAAACCTGCGGCGCCGGCCGAAGCGCCTGCCGAGGCCGCAACGCCGCCCGTGGCCCCCGCTGGTACCGCGAGTGCGGCACAACTCACCGCGGGCGGCGTCACATGGCGCTGGCCCGGCGAGGGCAAGGTCGTCGGCACCTACGTGGCGGGCGACCAGACCAAACAGGGCATCGACATCGCGGGCAAAGCCGGCGAGCCGGTGCGTGCGGCGGCGGACGGTGAAGTCGTCTACAGCGGCAACGGCCTGCTCGGCTACGGCGAGCTCGTCATCATCAAGCACAACGCGAGCTTCCTCTCGGCTTACGGGCACAATCGCAGGCGCCTCGTGCAAGAGGGCGACAAGGTCAAGGCCGGCCAGCAGATCGCCGAGATGGGCGAGGGCGCGGGCGCGCGCGACGAGCTGCATTTCGAAATACGCAAGAACGGCAAGCCCGTGAATCCGCTCGACTACCTGCCAGCGCGCTGACTCGACTGTGAACGCGCGCGCGTCGCGAGTATGCTTCGCGCATGACTACGCGCGCACCCGACGACGAGCTCGATGCCGAGGAACTCATCGAGCTCGTCAACGCCGTCGAGCCGCAGGACGAAGAGGCGCGTAATTCCACAAGTATATATTTGAACGAGATCGGCCTGATCCCGCTGCTCGATGCGGCCACCGAGGCGGCGCTCGCCGAACGCGTGCGCGCCGGCGATGCGGAGGCGCGCCGGCAGATGATCGAGGCGAACCTGCGCCTCGTCGTGACGGTCGCCCGCGGCTACGTCGGCCGCGGCGTGCCTCTGCTCGATCTCATCGAAGAAGGGAACCTCGGCCTCATCCGCGCCGTCGAGAAATTCGACCCGGAGCGCAAGCTGCGCTTCTCGACCTATGCCGTGTGGTGGATTCGCGAGTCCGTGCAGCGCGCACTCATGCACCAAGGGCGCACCGTGCGTTTGCCGGTGCACGTGCTGCGCGAGCTCGCCCAGGTGCTGCGTGCGCGCCGTCAGTTCGTAGCGACGCAGGGGCGCATGCCCAGCATCGAGGAACTCGCGCAGGCGGCCGGCAAGGCGCCGTCCGGCGTGGCCGAGCTCTTCTGCGTCACGGAGCGGATCAGCTCGCTCGATGCGCCGTTTGCCGAAGGCGACGACCGCGCCCTCATCGATCAGCTCGCCGCGGAACACGCGACGGCGCCGGCCGAGGACACCACGGGCGGACGCATCGGCCGGCTGATCCAGCGTTTGACTCCGCGGCAGCGCTTCGTGCTCGAAAGGCGCTACGGGCTCAACGAGCACGGCGCGCAGACGCTGGCCGAGATCGCCGCCGAACTCGGCCTCACGCGCGAACGCGTGCGGCAGATCCAGAGCGAAGCGCTCGCGCGACTGCGCGTGCTGGTGGCTGCGGACTGAGCGACCGTCTCGCGATCGAGAGTGATTCGCTCAGAGCAAGAACACCGCCACCACGCGCCGCCCTTCGGCGACCAGCACGTTGAACGTGCGCGCCGCGGCGGCGTTGTCCATGGTTTCGATGCCGATGCCGCGCTTCAAGAACTCCGCTGCGATGGCAGCGGGCGGGAATACCGCGCGTGCGCCGGTGCCGAGCAGCACGACGGCGGGCTCGAGCGATAGCACCCGCGCGATCGCCGCGCCGTCGAGCTCGGCGACGGTACGCGGCGCGAAATCCTCGATCACACCGTCGACGCCGACGACGATGCTGTGGTCGAAGCGGCGGTCGACGACCGTGACGTAGTCCGCGTCGGCGTGGCGCAGGAACAGCTCGCGCTCGTGGCGGTGTTCGGTGAGCTGCATCGGATGCGTTATTTCGGCAAGGCGAGCTTGGGTTTTTCGGGATGGCGCCGGTAGAACGTCGCGGTCTTGCCGATGCGCTGCACGACGTCGGCGCCGGCGGCCGCGGCAAGCGCTTCGATCTGGGCGGCGCGCTCCTCGCGATCGTCGCTGCCGAGCTTGACCTTGATCAGCTCGTGATGCTCGAGCGCGGACGAGAATTCGCTGGTCAATGCCGGCGTTACGCCTTTGTTGCCCGTCTGGATCACTGGATTGAGGGCATGGGCGAGGCCGCGCAGGTAACGGATTTGGCTCGGTGTCAGGCTCATCGGCTTCACGCAAGGCAGGGCATAACAGGGTATCATGCGGCCATGCAGCATTCATTTTGCCCGGCCGGCGCTACCTGAACCGCAGCGCCGTGGCCCGCAGCAAGTCCAGTCAGCGCTGGCTCAAGGAGCATTTCAGCGACCCCTACGTGAAGCGCGCCCAGGCCGAGGGCTGGCGTTCGCGCGCGGTGTTCAAGCTCGAGGAGCTGCTCGAGCGCGATCACCTGCTCAAGCCCGGCATGGCCGTCGTCGATCTCGGCGCGGCCCCGGGGGGCTGGTCGCAGATGGTTCGCGACCGGCTGCGCGACAAGGGTCGTGTGGTGGCCTTGGACATCCTGCCGATGCAGGGCATCGCGGGCGTGGAATTCATCGAGGGCGATTTTCGTGAAGAAAACGTGCTCGCGCGTCTGGAGGAACTGCTCGGCGGGACGCCCGTCGACCTTGTCCTCTCCGACATGGCGCCCAATATGAGCGGTGTGGATATCGCCGATCAGGCACGAGCGATGCATCTGGCTGAACTGGCGCAGGAATTCGCGGCCGTGCACCTCAAGCCCGGTGGCGCGTTTCTGGTGAAACTGTTCCAGGGACGCGGTTTCGACGAATTCCTGAAACGCTTGCGCGCAGGCTACGAGCGCGTCAGCATTCGCAAACCGAAGGCCTCGCGCGCGCGCAGTGCCGAAGTCTACGCGTTGGCAACCGGCAAGCGCTGAAGTGGTACTGAGAGTCGAGTATGAATGACATGGCCAAGAATCTGCTGCTCTGGGTGGTGATCGCCATCGTGCTGATCATGGTGTTCCAGAGCTTCAACCCGCGCGGCGAGAGCACCACGAACATCCCGTATTCGGAGTTCATGCAGCAGGTCGAGAACAACTCGGTCTCGAAGGTGACGATCAGCGCGACCGAGCCCGCGACGATTTCGGGCAAGCGCAAGGACGGCAGTGCGCTCGTCACGATCGCGCCGATCGAGGATCGCGACATGGTCGCGATCATGCGCCAGCACAACGTCGAAGTGCGCCAGGACCCGCCCGACAACAGCGGTGCGCTGTGGCGCATCCTGCTCGACTGGGTGCCGTTCCTGATCTTCATCGGACTGCTCGTCTATTTCATGCGCCAGATGCAGGCCGGTGCCGGCGGGCGCGGGGCGATGAGCTTCGGCCGCTCGCGCGCGCGGCTGCAGGGCGAGGACCAGGTCAAGATCACGTTCGCCGACGTCGCGGGCGTCGACGAGGCCAAGGAGGAAGTGCAGGAGCTCGTCGAATTCCTGCGCGATCCGTCGAAATTCCAGAAGCTCGGCGGACGCATTCCGCGCGGCGTGCTCATGGTCGGCTCGCCCGGCACGGGCAAGACCCTGCTGGCCAAGGCGATCGCCGGCGAGGCCAAAGTGCCCTTCTTCACGATTTCAGGTTCCGACTTCGTCGAAATGTTCGTCGGCGTCGGCGCCTCGCGCGTGCGCGACATGTTCGAGCAGGCGAAGAAGCACGCGCCCTGCATCATCTTCATCGACGAAATCGACGCGGTCGGCCGCCATCGCGGCGCCGGCTTGGGCGGCGGTCACGACGAGCGCGAACAGACGTTGAATCAGCTCCTCGTCGAGATGGACGGCTTCGAGGGCAACGAAGGAATCATCGTCATCGCTGCGACGAACCGCCCCGACGTGCTCGATCCGGCGCTGCTGCGCCCGGGTCGCTTCGATCGCCAGGTCGTCGTGCCGCTGCCGGATCTGCGCGGCCGCGAGCAGATCCTCAAAGTGCACATGCGCAAGGTGCCGCTGTCGAGCGACGTCGACCCGACCGTCATCGCACGCGGTACGCCTGGGTTCTCGGGCGCCGATCTCGCCAATCTCGTCAACGAGGCCGCGCTGTTCGCCGCGCGCGAGAACGCCAAGTACGTGTCGATGGACCATCTCGATCGCGCCAAGGACAAGATCATGATGGGCACGGAGCGCAAGTCCATGCTCATGAGCGAGGACGAAAAGCGCAACACGGCCTACCATGAAGCCGGTCACGCGATCGTCGGGCGCCTCGTGCCCGAGCACGATCCTGTGCACAAGGTCACGATCATCCCGCGCGGACGCGCGCTCGGCGTCACGCTGTTCCTGCCCGAGGCCGATCGCTACAGCATCAATCGCACGTACATCCACAGCAATCTGTGTTCGCTGTACGGCGGCCGTGTCGCCGAAGAGCTGATCTTCGGGCCCGAGAAGGTCACCACGGGCGCTTCCAACGACATCAAGCGCGCGACCGAAATGGCGCGCAAGATGGTGACGAAGTGGGGCTTGTCCGATGAGCTTGGACCGATCGCGTACGGCGAGGAAGAGGACGAGGTGTTCCTCGGCCGCGCGGTGACGCAGCACAAGAACGTGTCCGACGAGACGGCACGCCGGATCGACGAAGTCGTGCGCGGCATCCTCGATCGCGCGTACAGCGACGCCAAGCGTCTGCTCACCGAGAACATGGACAAGCTGCATACGATGGCGCAGGCGCTGCTCAAGTACGAGACGATCGACAGCGAACAGATCTGCGCGATCATGGAAGGCCGCACGCCGGGTCCGCCCAAGGATTGGCAGAAGCCGAACGATCCCGGCAGCGGCAAGAGCGACGTCGGCAAGCCGGCGCCGCCGATCGGCGGCGCGGCGACGATCTGAGCGCGCCGCGCGCTGCTCCACCAGGGCTCGGGACTTCACTGCGAGCGGGCTGCCATCGCCTGGCGCCCGCTCCGTCCGTTAAAGTGGCGCGAGGAGACGTGCGCGCCGCGAACGTCGCCTGAGTCCTACTTCCGACCGGAGCCGCCGTGTTCTCCCTGAGCCCCACTCTCAACTGCGCCGGCCGCGAGCTCGTGCTCGACCGGCCGCGCATCGCGGGGATACTCAACGTCACCCCCGATTCGTTTTCCGACGGCGGTCGCCACGCCGACGTCGACGCGGCCGTCGCGCATGCGATGCAGCTTGTCGAAGAAGGCGCGGATCTCATCGATGTCGGTGGCGAATCGACGCGTCCGGGCGCGACCGAGGTGCCGGCGGACGAGGAGATCGCGCGCGTCGTGCCGGTCATCGAGCGGCTCGCGAAAGAAACCCAATTGCCGATCGCCATCGACACGAGCAAACCCGAGGTCATGCGTGCCGCGGTCGCTGCGGGCGCCGGTTTCGTCAACGACGTCTACGCGCTGCGCCGCGAAGGCGCGCTCGATGCGGCGGCCGCGCTCAAGGTGCCCGTGTGTCTCGTGCACATGCTCGGCGAGCCGCGTTCGATGCAGAACGATCCGCACTACGACGACGTCGTCTCGGACGTGCGCCGCTTCCTCGCCGAACGCATTTTTGCCTGCGAAATGGCCGGCATCGAGAAGAAGCGCATCGTCGTCGATCCCGGCTTCGGCTTCGGCAAGACGCTCGAGCACAATCTCGCGCTGCTGCGCGGTTTCGGCCAGCTTGCCGCACTCGGGGTGCCGCTCCTCGCCGGACTTTCGCGCAAATCGATGATCGGCGCGCTGACGGGCCGCGACGTCGGCGCGCGCGCGAGCGGCTCCGTCGCGGCGGCGCTCATCGCCGTGCAGAAGGGCGCCGCGATCGTGCGCGTGCACGACGTCGCCGCCACGCGCGACGCATTGGCGGTTTGGCAAGGCGTGGCGAGCGGCGTCAAGCCTGCAGCAAGACCCGCGAAACCGTTCGGTTCGCAGCGGTTCGACGACGACTGAATCGGCAAGGCGCCGCTGCCGGACTCGTGCGCATGCGAGACTTGCATTCGCGCTTCCGCGCTCCGATCTAGCAAGCATGCGGCGCCTCTTCGTGCTCACGGCGATTTTTGCTTTCTTGGCGAGCTCGGGCGTGCATGCGCGCACGGTGTGGCGCTGCGTGCGCGACGGCACGGTGAGTCTTTCCACCGCACCCGAGCCCGGCTCACGCTGCGTCGCGAAAACGCTCGACGACGCCTCGCCGAGTGTGCCCGATCTTTTGGGCTCGAGCGGCGTGCGCCGCGGTACGCTGTATCGGCGCGAGCAGG
>DASRGX010000143.1:0-6576 GCA_035650835.1 Rudaea sp.
GACGGGGTATAGGAAATCGCTCGTCACTTTGAGCGTGGTGCCGAGCGTGGCGATGATGAACGAGAATTCGCCGATCTGCGCGAGGCTCATGCCCACGCGCATCGCGGTGCGGCTGTCCTGGCCGGCGGCGAACGCGCCGAAGCTGCGCGAGAGCACCTTGCCGATCACGACGGCGACCGTCACCGCGGCGATCGGCCAGGCGTAACCGAGCAGCACGTTCGGATCGAGCAGCAGCCCGATCGCCACGAAAAAGATCGCGCTGAACATATCGCGCACGGGCGCGATCACGCGCTCGATGCGGCGCAGCGAATTGGCCTCGGCGACGATCACACCGATGACGAACGCGCCGAGCGCGACGCTGTAGCCGAGGCGCGCGACGATGAGGCAGAAGCCGAACAACAAGCCGAGCACGGCCACGAGCAGCATTTCGTTGCTGTTGAAGCGCGCGACGAAATCGAGCAGGCGCGGCACCGTCAAGATGCCGATCACGAGCGAGGCCACGAGGAACACGGTGAGCGCAGCGAGCGTGTGCAGCACGGCGGCGGTGTCGACCGAGCCCGTGACCGCGATGCCCGACAGCAGCGCGATCATGCCGATCGCGAGCACGTCCTCGACGATGAGGATCGCGAACACGACTTGGGCGAAGTGCTGGCGCTTGAGCCCGAGCTCGTCGAGCGCCTTGATCGTGATCGTCGTCGAGGAGATCGACAGCATCGCGCCGAGGAACAGGGCGTCCATCGTGCGCCAGCCGAAGCCGAGTCCGAGCTCGTAGCCGAGCCAGAGCATGAGCACGATGCCGGCCAGTGCCGCGACGAGCGCCGTGGCGCCGACCTGGCGCAGGTGGCGCATGGAGAATTCGAGGCCGAGCGAGAACAGCAGGAACAGCACGCCGAGCTGGGCGAGCGTCTGGATCGTTTCCTCGTCGGTCACGAGCGAATAAGGCGGCGTGTGCGGCCCGATCAGCACGCCCGCCGCGATGTAGCCGAGGACGACGGGCTGGCGCAGCAGATGGAACACGACCGTGACCACGCCCGCCGCCAACATGATGAAGGCGAGGTCGTGGATGAAGGCGATCGTGTGCATGCGGCTCCGTGTCCGCGTCGGTCCTTGTCGGCATCCTGACGGATTGCCGCTCCGGACGCAACGGCGGCGGCGGGGCGGCAAAGGTCCGGCATTTGACATACCATCGCGAATATGTTCATATTTGGACGTATAGACGTCTAAACATCCAAATATTCCGACAAACATTCCGGGACAAGGGGCTGTCATGAGCGAAGCGCACGACGCAAGCGGCGCCAAGTGGGTCAATCTCGCCGTGATCGGCGCCACCGGGCGCGTCGGCAGGCGTCTTCTCGAGCTCGTGGCGGAGCGTGCGGCAACCTGGGCGCCGCGGCTGCGGCTCGTCGCCGTGGGCAATTCGCGGGCCTGGTGCGCGGAATCGGAGGGCCTCGCTCCGCGCGACGCGACGGCCCGCCTTCTTGCGGCGCCGCCTACTCGCGCCGACGCGCTCGCCGGGCTCGTCGCCACGCTGCCGCGGCCGCTCATCGTCGTCGACTGCACGGCGAGCGCCGAGGTCGCGGGTTGTTATCCGCGGTGGCTCGCCGCCGGCATCGAGCTCGCGACCCCGAACAAGTTCGGGCCCTCGGCCGACGCCCCGCTGTGGCGCGCACTGGTGGCCGCGCAAGTCTCCGGCGGCACGCTGGTGCGCGATTCGGGCACGGTCGGCGCCCACTTGCCCCTGCTCGGCACCTTGCGCGAGCTGCGCCAGGCCGGGGATCGCGTGGAGTCGTTCGAGGCCGTGCTGTCCGGCACGCTCTCGTTCGTGCTCGGGCGCGTGCAGCAAGGCACGAACTTGTCGGCCGCCGTCCAGGACGCGGTCGCGCTCGGCTTCGCGGAGCCGAATCCGGCGCGCGATCTTTCCGGCGAAGACGCCGCGCGCAAGCTCGTGATCATGTCGCGCGCGCTCGGTTACGAGATCGATTTCGCCGATGTCGAACGCGTTCCGCTCGTCGAGCCGGCGGTGCTCGATGGCGTGGAAGTCACGCAGTTGCCCAATGCGCTGCGCGAGGCCGACGAGCTCTGGCGCGCGCGCGCCGCGATCGCCGATGCGCGCCACGAACGTTGGATCTACCGCTGCACGTTCACGGAAGGTCGCGTACGCGCCGCGCCCGAGCGCGTGGCCGCCGATCATCCACTGGCCAAGCTCGCGCCTTGCGAGAACGCGCTGATCCTGCGCAGCCGTTACTACAGCGCCGCTCCGCTCACGATCGCCGGTCCGGGAGCAGGCATCGACCTCACCGCGACCGCGGTCTTGGCCGACGTGCTTGCCGCCTCGCGCGAACGGGCGCGAAGCGAGCCTGCGCCGGCGTCGCGGCGCAGCGAAGAGCGCATCGTGGCTGCGGCCTGACCGCAACGCCGGGTCAAATGACCGCGGCAGGCGTGCGTCCGACGAGCGCAGCTTTGACGCAGGCGAGCGCGCCGAAATAGATCGCGCCGAACGCGATCGGGATGTAGAGCTTCGCGCCCCACACATCGTCGACGCGGTGCATGTCGGCGACGACTTGCGGCGTCAGCCCGAGCGGTGGCAGCGGCAGCAGTATCGCGGCCAGGAAGGCCGCGATATACGACACGAACGTGTACAGCGCGAGGGCCGATATGCGGCGGTTCTCGACGTCCGCGCTGCCGGCCGGGTGCGTGAGCAGATGCGCGAAATTGCTCGCAGTGAGCCAGCCGAATGCGTACAGCAGTTCCGGCCGGGCGACATCGAACCCGATCGTGGTCGGCTTCGAGTGATCCGCCTCCATCTGGTGCAGCACGTTCGTCAGGATGAAAAGCGACACCACGGTCATCATCGCGAGCGCGCCGAGCCGCCCGAGGCGCGATCCGCGGCCGTCGCCCGCGATGAGGATCATGAACACGAGCCCGAGGAAGATGATGAACGCCTGGAGGAACATGACGAGCACGAGGTCGTCGACGTAGGTGTTGCCGAGCACCGCGGGCGCCTTCCAGGCCGCGCAGAACACCGCGGCGGTGATCGCGTCGGGCACGGCGGCGAACACTCGGCTCACTATCGTCGACATGGCGATCTTACGCGGCCTGGGTCGGCCCAGTCTGCCACAGGCGCGAGGCGCGCGCGGCCTCGGCGCAGGCCGTACAATACGCGGTCATCGTCCATATCCCAGGATCCTCTTGCATGGCCATCCTCCGCATGACCGACCTCGATCTTTCCGGCAAGCGCGTGCTGATCCGCGAGGATCTCAACGTTCCGCTCAAGGACGGCAAGGTCGCCGCCGCGCAGCGGCTCGAGGCGGCGCTGCCCACGCTCGTGCGCGCGCGCGATTCCGGCGCGAAAGTCATCGTCATGTCGCATCTCGGCCGGCCGAAGGAGGGCGTGTTCGAGGAATCCGAATCGCTGAAGCCCGTCGCCGACTGGCTCGGCGCCGCGCTCGGCAAACCCGTGCGGCTCGTGCGCGACTATCTCGGCGGCGTCGAGGTCGCGGCGGGCGAGATCGTACTGCTCGAGAACTGCCGCATGAACGTCGGCGAGGGCAAGGATTCGCCGGACCTTTCGGCGAAATACGCCGCGCTCTGCGACGTCTACGTCATGGACGCGTTCGGCACCGCGCACCGCGCGCAGGCCTCGACGCACGGGGCGATCCGCGCGGCAAAAGTGGCCTGCGGCGGTCCGCTGCTCATGGCCGAGCTCGACGCGTTGGCCAAGGCGCTCGAGCACCCTGCGCGTCCGCTGCTCGCGATCGTCGCGGGCTCGAAGGTTTCGACCAAGCTCGAACTGCTGCAAAGTCTCATCGCCAGGGTCGACCAGCTGATCGTCGGCGGCGGCATCGCCAACACCTTCATCGCGGCGGCCGGCTACGGCGTCGGCAAGTCGCTCGTGGAACTCGACCTCGTCGGTACGGCGACGAAAATCATGGCCGATGCGAAGGCGCGCGGCGCCGAGGTGCCGATCCCGACCGACGTCGTCGTCGCACCCGAGTTCAAAGCCGATGCGCCGGCGACGATCAAAGCGGTCGCCGACGTCGGCCCCGGCGACATGATCCTCGACATCGGTCCCGCGACGGCCGCACGCTATGCGGCGCTCATCGCGAAGGCCGGCACGGTGGTCTGGAACGGACCCGTCGGCGTGTTCGAATTCGACGCGTTCGGCAAGGGCACCGAAGCCGTCGCACGGGCGATCGCGGCGGCGCCGGCGTTCTCGATCGCGGGCGGCGGCGACACGCTGGCCGCGGTCGAGAAATACAAAGTGGAAAATGCCATTTCGTATATTTCCACGGGCGGCGGGGCGTTCCTCGAGTTCCTCGAAGGCAAGGAGCTGCCGGCCGTGGCGGCGCTCGCGGCGCGCGCCTGAGATGGCGCTGCCGCGGCTCGTGCTGTTCGATCTCGACGGCACGCTCATCGATTCGCAAGCCGGCATTCTCGGCTCGCTGCGTCACGCGTTCGCGCGCATCGAGGCGAAACTGCCCGAGGAAGCCGTGCTGCGCGGCTGGATCGGTCCGCCGTTCCACGAGACGTTCCCGCAGGTGCTAGGCGACGACGAGGCGCGCATCGAGCTCGCGATCGCTCACTATCGCGAGCATTACGAGGCGTCGGGCTGGGCCGAACACGAGGTGTATCCGGGCATCGCGGATCTCATCGGTGCGCTCGATGCCGCCGGCTGCCAGCTCGCCATCGTGACGACCAAGATCGAGCCGCAAGCGCGCCGCATCGCCGCGCATCTGCCGTTCGGCGGAGCCTTCGCGCGCGTCTATGGCGCCGGCCACAAGACGCGGCACAGTGCCAAGGCCGAGATGATCGCGCAGGCGCTCGCCGACTTCGGTACGCCGCCGAGCGGGGCGGTCATGGTCGGCGATCGCCATTTCGACATCGCCGGCGCCCGCGCCAACGACGTGCGCGCGCTCGGCGTGAGCTGGGGCTTCGGCAGCGTCGAGGAGCTCGAGGACGCCGGCGCGCACGCGATCGCTGCATCGCCGGCCGCGCTCGCCGAACTCCTGCTCACGGGCGAGGCGCTCAGCGTTCCAGCAGGGCGCGCAAGCTTTCCGGCTGTTTGAGCGACAGGAGCAGCGATACGTCGTCGGCGTCGCTGCGCAGATACGAGACGCGGTCGCGTTCGAGCAGGAGGCACATGGCGTTTTCGCCGTTGCGCAGCCGGTACCGGCCCGCGGTGAGGCCGGGCAGGCTCGTGCCCATGAGACGCAGGAACGGTTTGAGCCGGTTGTCGTGGCGCAAATCGACGATGCGCACGCCGTGCTTGCGCAGATGCGAAAGCGGCACGCGTTTGCGCCCGAAGCCCGTTTCGACGATCAGGTCGCCCTGGCCGACGCTCACGCCGATGCGCGTCAAACGGCTCACCATGAAGAACTGCACGAGACCGATGAGGACCGGCACGGCGACGAGGATCGGCAGCGGCGGTCCCGCGCGCGTGTTCGCCGTCTGCGCGACGACGAGGAACAGCACGCCTATCGCGATCAAGAGCGGCAGGAAGCTCAACGCCACCATCCAGCGCAGCGGACGCGCGGTCGAGCCGGCCAGCGCCAAAGGGCGGCCTTCGATGGAATCGGTCATCGTCGTGCTCCGATTCGAGACGTCGAAGTGTAATCGTTTGTAACTGCCAGTTGCCGATAGGCCGAAGGTTGACTCGAACCGCACGCGAGGAATGGATAGACTCTGCAGGTTACGTTATAACGTCTAGCTCTTTCCGGCGCGGGACTGCCGCTCATGCCCAAAAACCTGTTGCTACCTTACTGTTTCGCCGCGTTGGCGCTGGCTCCCGCCGCCGCGGTGGCCGCCGAGAACGACGCCGAGGCGCAAATCCGCGCACTCGACGCACGCATCCGTGCGCTCGAGGCCGATGGGGAGAAGCTGCGCCAGCAAGCGGCGGCGGCGCTCGCCGCGGCGGACGCCGCGCGCGCCGAGCTCGAAAAAATGAAAGAGACGCTCGCAGGCGCGGAGCAGAAGCAGGCCGAGGCTGCGCAGCAGGCGCAACTCGCGGCCGTCGCGGCGCCCGCCGAGGCATCGGCGTCGGCAGGCGGCGCGAACGGCAATGCGTTCAATCCGGCGATCGCCGTGATCCTGAACGGACTCTACGGCCATCACTCGCAATTTCCGGTCGATGCGCGGCGAGCGGGATTCCCGGTCGTCGACGGTTTCGGCACGGGTCCGCAGGGCTTCTCGTTGGGCGAGAGCGAGATCTCGTTCGCCGCCAACATCGACGATAAATTCTATGGCCAGTTCACGGTCAGCTATGACGACGACAACGGCAAGATCAGCACGAACATCGAAGAGGCGTACATCGATACGCTGACCCTTCCCGAGGGCTTCAACGTGCGCGCCGGCCGGTTCTACTCGAACATCGGCTATCTCAACAGCCACCACACGCATACCGACAACTTCGTCGACCGGCCGCTCGCTTACCAGGCGTTCCTCGGCGATCAGTACGGCGACGACGGCGTGCAATTGCGCTGGGTGGCGCCGCTCGATCTTTTCCTCGAGCTCGGCGGCGAGATCTTCCGCGGCGAGAATTTCCCGACCGCGGGCGCGGAGCACAGCGGTTCGGGCGCG
>DASRGX010000144.1:0-2448 GCA_035650835.1 Rudaea sp.
TCGAGCCGTCGGCCTGCTGATAGTTCTCCATCACCGCGATCAAGGCCCGGCCTACCGCAACGCCGGAACCGTTGAGCGTATGCACGAGCTCCGGCTTGCCCGTTTCCGGATTGCGCCAGCGCGCCTGCATGCGTCGCGCCTGGAAATCCGTGCAGTTCGAGCACGAAGAGATTTCGCGATAGGTGTTCTGCGACGGCAGCCAGACCTCGAGATCGTAGGTTTTCGCCGCCGCGAAGCCCATGTCGCCCGTGCAGAGCAGCACGCGCCGATACGGCAATTCCAGGAGCTCCAGCACGCGCTCGGCGCTGCGCGTCATGCGTTCGTGCTCGCCGTAGCTTTCGGCCGGTGTGGAAATTGTTACCAATTCCACTTTTTCGAATTGGTGCTGGCGGATCATGCCGCGCACGTCCTTGCCGTAGCTGCCCGCCTCGGCGCGGAAGCACGGTGTGTGCGCGGTCATGCGCAGCGGCAGCTTGTCGGCCTCGAGGATCTCGTTGGCTACCAGGTTAGTGAGCGAGACTTCGGCGGTGGGAATCAGGTAGCGGCGCACTTCGCCCGCCGTCGCGAACAAATCCTCCTCGAACTTCGGCAACTGCCCCGTTCCCTGCATCGTCTGCGCATTGACGAGCAGCGGCACGTTGCATTCGAGATACTCGTGCTCGCGCGTGTGCAGATCGAGCATGAACTGCGCGAGCGCACGGTGCAGGCGCGCGAGCGCGCCGCGCAGCACGGTGAAACGCGCGCCCGAGAGCTTGGCCGCGGTCTCGCCGTCGAGCCAGCCGTGGCGCGCGCCGAGTTCGACGTGGTCCTTCACCGCGAAATCGAACGAGCGCGGCGTTCCCCAGCGCTGGATTTCCTTGTTCTCGGTTTCGTCCTTGCCGGCCGGCACGGAAGCATCCGCGAGATTCGGAATGCCGAGCGTGATCGTTGCGAGCTGCGCCTGGATTTCCGCGAGTTTCTGCTCGTTGGCCTTGAGCTTGTCGCCGATGCCCGCGACCTCGGCCATGAGCGCCGCGGTGTCCTCGCCTTTGCCCTTGGCCATGCCGATCGCTTTCGAGCGCGTATTGCGCAGGTTCTGCAGCTCCTGCGTTTCGGTCTGCACCTTCTTGCGCTCCGCTTCGAGTGCTTCGATCGCGGCTTTATCGAGCGCGTAACCGCGCGCTTTCAAGCGCTCGGCGACGCTGTCCAGTTGTCCGCGCAGCAAGGCGGGATCGAGCATGGCGATACCTAGAGAAAACTCAGGGAGACGCGAATTATCGCGGTTCCGGCGCACGCGGCGCAAACGGTGGCCGCATCACCCAGAACCGCAACAGCACCGCCGCCGCAAGCGCGCAAGCCGCGCCGAACGCGAACGCCGCGAACGGTGCAGCGCTCGCCCATAGCCAGCCGAACAGCACCGAAGCGGGCAGCAGCAGCGCGCCGGTGACGAGGCTGTACCAGCCGAACGCCGTGCCCGAAACGGCGCTCGGCACGAGATCGGCCACGAGCGCCTTCTCGACGCCTTCGGTCGCGGCGAGGAAGACGCCGTACGCGCCGAACATGGGCCAGAGCAGCCACGGCTTCGCGGGCAACCGCCCGAACAGCAGATAGAGCGCCGCGTACGTGAGCCAGCCGCCGACGATGAGACTACGCCGATCGATACGGTCCGAAAGCGCCGACAAGGGCGTCGACAGCAAGGCCGCGACGAACGAGACGAGCGCCCAGACCATTGGCACTTCCGTTTCACTCAAACCGAGTTCGCGAGCGCGCAGCAGCAGGAACATGTTCGAGGAATTGCCGAGCACGAACAGCGCGAGCACGATCAGATAACGGCGAAATGCCGGCGGAAATTCGCGCAGATTCCACGTGAACGGGACGGGTTTGAGCGCGGGCTCGCGGGCGGGCTCCTGCACGGCGAGCGCGAGCACGACGACGAGCACGGCCGGCACGAAGGCACACAGCAGGATATGCCGCAGCGGCAGCCCGAGCGCGAGCAGCGCGGCAGCCACGAGCGGGCCGATCACGGCGCCGAAATTGTCCATTGCGCGATGGAAGCCGAACGCGAGCCCCCGCCGTTCGGGTGCGACCGCGAACGCGAGCAGTGCATCGCGCGGCGCCGTGCGCAGCCCCTTGCCGACGCGGTCGGCGAAGCGGCACGCGAGGACGCCGGCCGTAGTCGTCGCGAATGCGATGAGCGGCCGCGCGAATCCGGCCACACCGTAGCCGGCGAACACCCAATATTTGATGCGGTGCGTGCGATCCGCGAACACCCCGGCGACGAGCTTGAGCAAGCTGCCCGTCGCCTCGGCGATGCCTTCGATGAGGCCGAGCGCCTTGGGTCCGGCCATCAGCACGCTGGTCAAGTACAGAGGCACGAGCGGATAGATCATCTCGCTGGCGCTGTCGTTGACGAGGCTGATGAGCCCGAGCAGCCAGACCGTCCGCGGCAGCGTGCGCAAGGCGGCGATC
>DASRGX010000145.1:0-13732 GCA_035650835.1 Rudaea sp.
CCGCGTCGCGATCGGCGGCCGGGTCGACGAGGATCTGCACGTCGCCATAGCTCGACGGCGCACCGATCCTCGCAAGCGTCGCGGGCGTGACGAAGCCGTAGACGACGTGATCCATCCAGCCGGGCGGCAGGCCCACGTCGCGCGCAATGCCGGTCACGGGCAGCGTACGTTCGTCATTGCGGCCGAACTGGACGGCGAGCGGCTCACCGAGCGCCGCGCCTGAGAATTCGAGCGAGGAATTCTCGATCGCGATTTCGCCGTCGCGCGGCGGCCACGTGCCGCGCACGCCTTCGAGTCGACCGATATCGCGCTGCTCGAAATCCTCGAGTGCGAACAATTCGGCCGGCAGCCGTGCCCCGTTCGCGCGCACCGTCGCCGAGACGACGCGGCGCAGCCGCGCTGACCGCACGCCGGGCACGGCGCGCGTCGCGGCGAGCTCCGCATCGCCGACGCGCTCGGCGTGCAGCGTGGCCGATGCAGGGTGGCTCGCTCGATAGCTGCCGGTGGTCGCGCGGTCGACGAGCGACCACGCATCGAGCAGGGCGCCGCCGGCGGTCATGGCGGTGGCGACGGCGAGGATCACGAGCAGGCTGCGCGCGGCGTTGAGCCATGCGTCGCGCAGCATCTTGCGCCAGCGCGGCTCAAGCATCGATGTGCGCTCCGTGATCGACGATGCGCCCGTCGGCGAGGCGGACGGTGCGCGTGGCCTGCCGCATTGCGCCGGCTTCGTGCGTCACCATGACGATCGTCTGACCGTCGCGCACCAAGGTGGCGAACACGTCGAGCAGCGCGCGCGCCGTGTGCGAGTCGAGATTGCCGGTAGGCTCGTCGGCGAGCAGCAAGGCCGGTGCGTTGGCCAAGGCGCGCGCCACTGCCACGCGTTGCTGCTGCCCGCCCGAGAGCGCTGCCGGCAGCTTGTCGGCCTGCTCGGACACGCCGAGCCGCGCGAGCAGGTCCAGCGCGCGGGTGCGGCGCTCGCGTGCGGGCCAGCGCGCGGCGAAATCCATCGGCAGCATGACGTTCTCGGCGGCCGTCAGCGTCGGCAACAGCTGAAAGAACTGGAACACGATGCCGACTGCCGAGCCGCGCCAGGCCGAGAGGGCCTTCTCCGAAAGACCGCCGAGCGTGCGCCCGTCGATGCGTATTTCGCCGCTGCTCGCGCGGTCGATGCCGCCGAGGAGGTTGAGCAACGTCGATTTGCCGCTGCCGGATTGGCCGACCACCGCGACGAATTCACCGCGGCCGATATCGAGGTCGACGTCCGCCAGGGCCTTGAACGGACCGGCGGGGCTCGGATAGGTTTTGTGCACGCCGCGCAGCGAAATCAGCGGCGCGGCGGAGGGCGGGTGGGCGAGGCTCATCGTGTACTCCGAATGGGATGGCCGCACTGTACCCATGGCCCGGCCGCCATGGCCGACGCTTCGCCGGGCTCGCGCGACCGTTCGGCGAATCCAATGCGGTCGGCGACCGTTCGGCCGCACCGCGCGACCGTTCGGCGAAGCCGTCCGCTGCCGCGACGCGCACGCTGGCATGCTGCCGGCACTTCACGAACGGAGCACCCATATGCGTTTGTCCACATGTATACTCGCAGGCCTGCTCGCCGTCGGCGCCGGCGCCGCACACGCCGGGACGACGACGGGCGATTTCGACTTCCTGCTCGGGCAATGGCAGATCGAATTGCAGCCGAAGGTCAGCGGCCTCGCAGCGATGATCCACGGCACGCCGAAACTCACCGGCACCTTGAAGGCCTGGCGTGTGTTCGACGGCGCTGGCGTCGAAGACGAGCTGCGCATCGTCGACGCTTCGGGCAATCCCGTGGCGCTTTCGCGCGCGCTGCTCGTCAAAGCGCGCGACGACGGACATTGGGTCGTGAGCACAGTCGACGCTTATCGCGCGACGGCGAGCGAAGCGCTGGGCCGCAAGCAGGACGCAGAGCTGCGCCTGGACGGCCGCGGCAAGGGTCCCGACGGTCGCGAGTTGCTGACCCGCACTCGTTATTTCGAGATCGGCGCCGACGGCTTCCGCATGCAGCAGGATCGCTCGTACGATAACGGCCAGACGTGGGACGAAGCGGTGGTGGCTTACACTGCGAAGCGCACGGCGGCAGCGGCGGCCGAGTGACGACGCGATGAGTTGGCGGCGCGCCTCGGCCGCGCCGCAGCGAGGAGAACCGATGGCGCGAGGATGGCTGTGGCTTCAGCTCGCGGTCGCGTGGCTGCCGATCTGGGTGCTGTTCACGGCGCTCGTCATGTTCGTCCATGGGCTTCCGCTCGGCGCAGCGGCGTTCAGCTCGGCGCGCATGACCGCGCCCGGCGCGCTGCTCGGCATCGCGGTATACAAATTCGCATCGCGCACGCCGTGGCCGCATCCGCTGCGGCTCGCGTTCATCGGCGTGCACGCCCTCGCGGCGGCAGCCTATGCCGTGAGCTGGTACGGGCTCATCGTGCTCGTCGACAGCGCGCTCGCGCATCGGCTCGTGCTCGTGACAGGTCCCGGCGTGGGCGCGTTCCTGGTGACCGGCGCCTGGCTCTACATCGTCGTCGCGGGCGCGGCGTATGCGAATCTCGCCGCGCAACGCACCGCGCAAATGGAGGCGCACGCCGCGCGCATGCAGCTCGATGCGCTGCGCGCGCAATTGCATCCGCACTTCCTGTTCAACGCGTTGCACACGGTCGTGCAGCTGATCCCGGCGGACCCGCGCAGCGCCGCGCGGGCGGCCGAACAGCTCGCCGGAGCGTTGCGCATCGCGCTCGAGGAACGGCGCGATCTCGTCACGCTCGCCGAGGAGTGGGCGTTCGTCGAACGTTATCTGGCGCTAGAGGCGCTGCGTTTCGGCGATCGATTGCGGATCGACGTGAAGATCGAGATGCAGGCGCGGAACGCGCTCGTGCCCTCGTTCGCGCTGCAGACGCTGGTCGAGAACGCAGTGCGCCATGGCGCCGCGCCACGCGTCGAGCAAACGCAGATCGCGATCGCGGCGGCGCTCGTCGCGGACACGCTGATTCTCGACGTCGCGGACGACGGTGCTGGCGCCGATCTCGCGATCCCGCACACCGGCACCGGACTCAACCGCCTGCGCGAGCGCATGCGCTGGCTGTACGGCGAGCGAGCGCGCCTGGAAGTGTCGAGTGCGCCGGCGGCAGGGTTCCGCGCGCGCCTGACGCTGCCTCGATCCGCGGAGCGCGCCGATGAGTGAGCCCGCGCGCGTGTCGGTGCTGATCGCCGACGACGAGCCCGTGGCCCGCGCGGGCCTGCGCCGCATGCTCGCCGAAATCGAATGGGTGCATTGCGCGGGCGAGGCGGCGAGCGGACCGGCAGCCGTGGAGGCGATCGACACGCTCGCGCCGGAACTCGTGCTGCTCGACATCGAAATGCCGGGCCTCCTCGGCACGGAGGTGCTGCGCCGCGTGCGTCACCAGCCGCTCGTCGTGTTCACGACCGCGTACGCCGAACATGCCGTCGCGGCGTTCGAGCTCGGAGCGCTCGATTACCTGTTGAAGCCGTTCGGCGAGGAGCGTTTGCGTGCTGCGCTCGATCGTCTGCGATTGGCGATCGGCGAACCGCGTCCGCCCGCGCTCGAGCGATTCGGCGAAGCGATGAGCCGCGCACCGATGAGCCGCTTGTTCGTGCGCAGTGGCCGCAGCATCGTGCCGCTCGCCGTCGTTTCGGTCGACTGGTTCGAGGCGGTCGGCGACTACATCGCCGCGCACGTCGGTGCTGCCGAGCACGTGCTGCATCTATCGCTCGGTCAGCTCGAACGCCGCCTCGATCCCGCGCGCTTCGTGCGCATCCATCGCGCGCACATCGTCAATCTCGACCGCGTAGCGGCGTTCCGCCGCGAGCCGGGCGGGCAGCTCGTGGCGGTACTCGCCGACGGCCGCCAGCTGCCCGTGAGCCGGGCGCGCGCTCGCGATCTGCGCGATCTGGCCCGCTGAGCGCAAGCGGCGGAGCGCCGATTGACTTCCGCTGCCGTACTAAATACGATGAATTACGTACGAAAAGCGGCGGACTAGGTCCGAGGCGTACATCTGCAGATGCCGGGAGCGTCGTTATGAAGTCCATCGTTCGTCCAAGCCTGATCTTCGTGGCGGCCTCGCTCTTCGCGGGCGCGGCGTTCGCCGATGCCGTGGAAAAGTCGCGCGTGGTCGCCGATACGCCGGACAAATTCGCGCTCACCGTCAAGGAAGTCCACGACGAGATGGAAAGCGGCGGACGCTACGAGTTCATCGCCGCCAACGATCGCGCCAAGGTGGATGCCGACATGGGCGCAATGCAAGCCATGCTCGACAAAGCAGGCGCGGTCGCCGCGATGAAGCAGGACGAGAAAGTGCGCTTGTTCAATCTCCAGGAGCACTTGAACGGGCTCCTCACGCACAACGACCGCAACCGCCTCGTCTGCGAGAACCGTGCACCCGTCGGTTCGCACATCCCGATCACCCACTGCCGCACGTACGGAGAGGTCGTCACCGAGCGCCAGCAGGATCAAAAGTGGATGGACGACGTCACGGCGAGGCGGCGCAATCCGGATGCGGGCGGACATTGACTCGCCGGCGCTCAGTTCCCTATTTCACGACGCGGTTCGCATTCATGAAGCCCCAGACGAAATCCGTCTGCAGCACGTGCAATCGCGGCGGGGTGTTGCTTTCGTGGAACCACGCGGGATTCGGCAGTCCGTTGGCGCTCATGCCATAGCCGAAGTCGCTCACGGCGTTGACGAAAACGCCGAGCGGGAACGTGCCGCGGTCGGGAAGATTCGGGTGGGCGGGTCCGAGCTCGTCGGTGCCGGCGCGCGCATGGCAGGTCATGCAGCTCGAGCCATTGACGAAGCCCGCTTCGGTGATCGAATTGGCGAGCATCGTCGCGCGTCCGGTCGCGTCAGCGAAATCCACTTGTGTACCTTTCAGGCGGTAGCTGCGCCACGCGGCATCGAGCGCGTCGGGATTCTTCGGGTCCTTCGCCGCGGCGACGCCGATGCGCATGCCGTCGAAGATCGCGCCGAGTGCGGCCGTGCGCTGTTCGGGCGCGTAGAGCCGGTCGCGGCTGAACACGATCGAGGCCGCCGCAAGCCGGTCGCAGGTCGTCTTCGGAGCGACGAAATTCCGCGCGGCCCCGGCGGGTAGCGTATCCGTCGTGAGATACCCGAACGAATCGTTGCAGCCCGTGATGTCGCAGCGTCCCGGCATCGAGACGTGTTCGAACGTGGCCCATACCCAGTTCGGGATGTCCTTCGACGAGATATGCAGCGCGACGAGCCAGTAGACGCCGCGATGGCCTTCGCCGTCGAGGAATTCTTTCTTGATGTAGGGCAGGTTCGGGTCTTCGGGCAGGTGGAGCTCGCGGGCGAGGTCTTCCTTGATCCAGTTGCTCTTGATCATGATCGCGTCGGGCGGGAAATCGATGCTCGTGAGAACGCCGCCGGCGGCCGCCGGCGTGGCGCGGTACGGCGCATTCGTCGCCAGGAATTGCGCGTTGCGCGCGAACACGGCCGCCACGCCTTCGGTGTTGTACAGATCGTTGCGGAACACGAAATCGTGGAACGCTTCGTTCCTGACCGTGTATTCGTTGTTGTCCTGCCGGATCTGCCGGCCGATGCTCTCGATATGCTCCTTGTCGTCCGTTTGCGCTTGTGCGATCGCGAGCAAGCGTCGACTGACGCCGTGCACGTCCGCCGCGAACGACGGACGCAGCGTCGGCGGCTGGTCCAGCGGCGCGCGCAGCAATGGGATGTGCAGCTGCTGTGCGAGCGCGCCAGGAAACACCGGGCAGTGCTTCGGATCGTTGCCCGCATCGCCGAACGCGCAGCAGTGCGTGTTTTTCGGCGACTCGTTGCCTGCGCACAGCGCATACGGCTGGGCGGGCCAGTTCTGGTCCTCCGCGGCCCAGCGCACCCACCACCGGTCCCTGATGACGTCGGCGTAGAGCTTCCACGCGAACATATCCGGGCACGACATCGCCGGGTTGGAAACGAGCGGATCGACGACGATGTGCGCCTTGTCGCCGCTCCCTTGCACGGACATGCGGCACGCCGCGCCGTCCTTCGGCAGCGCATTGAAATACTCGGCGTAGTCGATCGGCGAGAGGCCCGATCCGCATTCGTGCGGCGTCGCCCATGCCGATCCGGCCGCCAGGAGCATGCTGGCGATGCAGTGCGGCGAAAGACGGGAGGCGTGCATCGCATGTACTCCTCTTCCAGAGCGTCATCGCGAACGCGCCACGACGTCCATGCGTGTCGCGCACGCCGATGTCGATGGTCGGAACCGTTCCCCTGGCGCGTCAGAGCGATCCGTGATCGCTCACGAACCGCAAACCGTGCCGGCGTTGATAGCAAGCCGGAGCCGCGCTGACAACTGTAAGAACATGCAGCCTCATGGCCGCTCGGGCTTGTCGAACACGATCATCGGACACACGCCGATGCGCCCGAACGTGCGCGGCAACAGCGTCTCGAGCGCGAGCAACGGGCCCAGGATCAGCGCCGCACCGAGGCGGCTCCGCACGAAGCGCTCCATGAATTCCTTGCCGACGCTGCGCCATACGCGCAGCCGGCAAGCGTAATGCGCGGCGATCTCGCGGTGGTACCAGGCGTAGTCGTGCGGCTTGAAATAAAGATCGGCGTCGGCCGGCAGAGCGATGGGCGTGGCTTCGGCGAGCGGCGGTCGGTGCGTGAAGCGGCGATCGAGCCGCGCCGCAGCGCGATGCAGCCACGAACTCGCCCCCCATGAATAGACGACGACGCCGCGACCGCCGGGCTCGAGCGCGCGATGGAGCTCGGCGAACGCACGTGCTTGCTCGTCCGCCGGGACGTGATAGATCGTGTGCAGCGAGACGAAACCATCGACGACGCCGTCGCGCAGCGGCAAGGCCGTGATGTCCGCGGCGACGCAGATCGCGTGCTCGCCCAGGCGTTCCTTCGCCTTGCGCAATCCGCGCAGCGACAAGTCGACGCAAATGCGGCGCTCGTATTTTGCCGAAAACGCGCGGTATTCCTCGAGCTGCACCGGTCCCGAAGCGGCATCGAGCAGGTAGCGTCCGCCGCGCAGATGACGGCCCACGCGCCGGTGGCACGCGCGCCGGTAGAACGCCGTGACGTCGCGCAAGTCCTCGAACGCCACGGCGTCGTTGAAGCGGCCTTCTTCGGCTTCGATCCAGCCGAAGTCGTCGTAGAACTTCGCGACGTTGCGTTTTTCCGCGCGCAGCGCCGGCGCAGCGGTGCCCGTGCGCGCCTGCGCGAATTCCGCGAGCAGGCCGTACAGGCCGGCCCACGCCGGGTAGGCCAGGGCGCCGTCCTCGGTTTCGAGCACGCCGACGATGTCGCCGAGGCCGTAGCGCTCGGCGAGCTTGCGCCACGGCGCGTGCGACACGTCGGAGCCCGGCTCGCGCCACCGCAGCGGCTGGCGCGTCGACGGGCAACAAAACAGGGCGATTTCGGTAAGTTCTGCGCGCATGCAAAACGCCGGCGGAGAACCCGCGGCGCGGTCGGAAGCGGGGAATGTCATCAGAATACACGTTCGGCGCGGTGCGCGGAATTCGCCGACGCGCCGCCTCGGATCGGCGGATTGTCACAGTTGACAGTTGGCGTGTTTTCGGCAATCCCGATAATGCATTGCACGGGCGTTGTTCGAGGATGTTTTCATGGTCGGACCCCATTTGTGGCTGCCGGAGGACGAGCGTCTCGGTTATTCCGACGACGGCTATATCCGTTTGACTTTCCGGCGATTTTGCCGGCTCAGCTTCGCGCAGCGCGTGACCGTGCGCGACGACGATCTGCGCGCGGACCTCCTCGCACGCGATGTGCCTGCGTTCAGCGCCGGCTATTGCGACTGGCTCGATGTCAGCACGCCCGTGCAGATCAGCGTCGCCTGGGCCTGGTTCGCGCTCGAACGCGACGCACCGCCGCTGCTCGCACCGGGCGGCATCAGCAGCAACGTCATGATCACGTCGGTCGACGGTCGCGAACTCGGTACCGCGAAGACCGACGAGCTGCTCAGATCCTGGCTCTCGAGCCAGCGCTGGCAGGCGCCGCGCAGCGAGGCCGCCGTTCCGCGCGAGGCCGATCGCTTGCTGCTGCATTGACCTTCGGCGGCACGAAACTGTCAACATTGACAGTTTCCCGCCGCCGCGACTCCGCCTTGAATAGGCGATGTCGCGTCTGACCATCTCAAGCGGCGGGCGTCGGGTGCTCCGTGATCGGCGGACCCCGACGCCCGGGGGCCGGCAGCCGATTTTCGCGTCGTTGCGCTAGACTCGCGAAAACGCGCCGAGGGGGATTCCGTTGAACGCCAGCCGCACGTCCGCGCAGCGCCCGGGCAGTCTTGCCTGTGTCGGCATCGGCATGACCTTGGGTTCGCACCTGAGTCCGCTTGCGCGCAGTCACATCGAGAAGGCCGACGTCGTCTTCGTCGCCGTCTCCGACGGCATCGTCGAGCAGTGGATCGCCGGCATGCATCGCGACGTGCGCAGCCTCCAGCCCTTGTATCGCGAGGGCAAGTCGCGCATGGAGACGTATCGCGAGATGGTCGAGGCCATGCTCGCCGAAGTGCGCGCGGGCAAGAACGTCTGCGGCGCTTTCTACGGCCATCCCGGCGTGTTCGCCTGGGCGCCGCACAAAGCGGTCGAGATCGCGCGGCGCGAGGGCTATCGCGCGCACATGGAACCCGGCATCTCGGCCGAGGACTGCCTTTACGCCGATCTCGGCATCGATCCCGGCAAGGTCGGCTGCCAGCATTTCGAGGCGAGTCAGCTTCTGTTCTACAAGCGACGCATCGACCCGAGCGCCTACCTCGTGCTCTGGCAGGTCGGCGTGGCGGGCGATGGTTCGCTCGCGCGGTTCTCGACGCCCGCGGCGTATCGCGCGCTGCTCGTCGAGCGTCTTGCGGCGGACTACCCGCTCGATCACGAGATCGTGCTCTACCGCGGCGCCACGCTGCCGATCGAGCAAGCCCGCATCGAGCGCATCGCGCTCTCCGCGCTGCCGCAGGCCGACGTCGATCTCGAAATCACGGTCGTGATCCCGCCCGCGCGTCCGCTCGAACCCGACCACGCCATGCGCGCGCGCCTGGCCGCGCTCGACGCCGCAGCGGCCGAGCCCGCATGAACGCCACCGTCCCGCTCGCCACGTTCGCCTTCGAGACCGAACGCCTGCGCATGCGGCCGCTCGAAGAAGGCGACGAGGCGCTGTTCGTCGGGCTGTATACGGATGCGGAGACCATGAGGTTCGTGGGGCCGGCGCTGACTCGCGAGGAAGCCGCTCGAACGTTTCGCCGCATGCTGAGCCAAGGCCGCCGAGGCAAGCCCATGTTCCTCACGATCGTCGAGAAATCCTTCGGGCACAAGGTCGGCATGTGCGGCGTACCGGCGTTCGACGCGCATGCAGCGGATTTGGAAATCGGTATCATGCTGTGCCGGGAGGCGCGGGGGCGCGGCTATTCCAAGGAAGGCTTGGCCGGATTGACGCAGCGATTGTTCGCGACGTTGCCGGTCCAGGAATTGTGGGTGGAGTACGCAAGCGAGCATGAGATCGTCGACCGCTTCATGCGTTCCATCGGTTTTTCGCCGAATGCCACACGTTCTTCGCGTGCCAAGCGCATACGCTCGGCATACCGCGGAACGTGGGTGCACAACGGCCGTGCAACTGCAGAAATTTGTGCGTAGAACGTGGATGCGGCAACAGGCGCGAAACTCGTCCAGCGCGTTTCGTTTCGGAATGAGTTCGGATGGTCATTAGCCAAAGAGGGGACAAGAAATGTCGAAACTCGTCGCTTTTCTCGAGCGTGTAGGTCAGGACGCGAGCCTGCGGTATGCGACTGAAGCGGTGCTCGTGGAGGAGATGGCGCAGGACGCCGCCGTTTCCGAGTCGCTCGGCGACTCGAAATCTCATCGGGAGTTCACCCTTGCGCAGGTCTTGAAAGCCCAGGCGAGCTACTGCTGCGCGTTGCTGCCGGGCAAGGAAGACGAGGAAGAGGAAGAAGAGGAGCCTTCGAAGGAAGACGAAATCCGAAGCGCCTCGCCCATGCGTCGAGCTGCCTAGCGAATCCGCCGATGCGATTCAGTTGCAGCCTGTCTCGGCTTCTCTCGATCGCCATCGGCGGTGTGTTGTACCTGTTCGGGCCGGGCGCAGCCTTCGCGGCTGCGTCCGAGGACGTCGATGCAGCGCTGAAGCACGCGGACGGCATCAAGACGTCGGACAACCCCGGCTTCAAAAAAATACTGGCCGACTTGGAAGACCGGCAGGACAAGCTCACGATTCCCGAGCGCACGTACCTGCGTTATCTCGAAGCCTGGGAAACCGCTTACGCGGGCGACTACGCAAAAGCGATTCCGAAACTCGACCAGGTGATCGCGGAGTCGTCCGACACGACGCTGCGCTTCCGCGCGGGCGTCACGGCCATCAACGTACTCGCCATCGCTTCCCGGCACGAGGAAGCCTATACACGACTGAGCCAGCTGGTCGACTGGATGCCGAAAGTCACGGATCGCGACACGCGACTTCTGGGTCTCGGCATCGCCGCGCTCCTCTACAATCAGGCCGGGCAGTACGACCTCGGTTTGACGTACGCAGAAAAGTGGATCGCCGAAGATCCCACGGGAGACGGCGGCTGCAAAGGCGTCTACCTGAAGCTCGAGGCGCTGTACAAAGGCGCGAAACTCCATGCGGACGATGCGCAGGTTGCGGACGGAATCGCGGCCTGTACGAAAGTCGGCGAAGTGGTTTACTCGAACCTCATCCGGACGTTCGAGGCGAATCTCGATATCGCGAACGGCAAGGCAGCGGAGGCGATTTCGCTGCTCAAGGCGAACTACGAAAACGCACAGAAGACCGGATACCCTCGGCTCACGTCGGAATTCGATTCCATTCTCGGGCGAGCCTACTGGGCGCAGGGGAACGTCCAACTCGCGCAGCAGTACGCGCAAAGCGCAGTCGAAAAAGCCGTCAAGAACGAAATCACCAAACCGCTCGCCGACGCTTACGAAGTGCTCTACGAGGTGACCAAGAAGAAAGGCGACTACGAAGCCGCACTCGGCTACCACGAGAAATACGCCGCGGCGGACAAGGGCTACCTCAACGACACGAGTGCACGCACGCTGGCCTACCAGATGGTCAACCAGCAGGTGCTCGACAAAAAGCGCCAGATCGACGCGCTCAACGAGAAGAACCAGCGCCTGCAGCTCCAGCAGGAGGTCGATGCGAAGGCGAGCGAGACGTTCCGGCTCTACATCCTGCTGCTGATGAGCGGTCTCGCGTTCGTCGTGCTGTGGGCCTACAAGACCAAGCGATCGCAGCTGCGCTTCAAGAAGCTCGCGCGACGCGACGGCCTCACGGGCATATTCAACCGCCAGCATTTCATCGACGCCGCCGAAGCGCTGCTGCGCTACTGCGCGAAATCGGGCCGTGACGCCTGCGTGGTCGTCATCGATCTCGATCATTTCAAGCTCGTCAACGACGTGCACGGACATGCGGCGGGCGATCTCGTGCTCAAGCGCACCGTAGCGAGCTGCCAAGCGCACCTGCGTTCGATCGACGTGTTCGGTCGCCTCGGCGGCGAGGAGTTCGCGATCCTTCTGCCGGAATGCGACGTCGCCGCCGCCCGCGAGCGCGCGGAACGTATGCGCCGAACGATCGCAGAACTCGTCGACACCGACCCGGACGTCGAATTCGCGGTGTCGGCGAGCTTCGGCGTCGCGTCCGCGTCGCAAGCAGGTCACGAGCTCAAGGACCTGCTCGCGCATGCGGACGTGGCGCTCTACGACGCGAAGCGCGGCGGACGCAATCGCGTATCGGTCGCCGAAGCCGCCGCCGCACGCGCGGCCGAGGCGGCGCACGCCTGAGCGCGATTCGCGCAAGTGCGCAAAAATTTACATTTCCCTTTTTACGAAAAGCTCACGTTCCCGTCCATCCTTCGTTCAGTTTCGCTGCGTTAGATTACGCGCACCGAAGGATGCCTCCCCCATTCCTTCGATGTTGTTAGGCCGCGCGTGAGCGCCGCGATCAAGGACGACAAGCGTGCCAGGATGGCCGCGACCAGCCGACAGGCTGGGGCAAACACAGCAAAAAAAGCCGGACGCGAGTCCGGCTTTTTTTTGTGCGAGCCGTCACGGATTCAAGCGAGCGGCAGCAGGATCTCCACCTCGAGTCCGCCGCCTTCGATGTTCTGCGCTTGGATGCGCCCGCCCTGGCGTTCGATCGCGCGCTTGGCGATGGCGAGGCCGAGGCCGCTGCCGCCGCTCTTGCGCTGGCGCGCGGCGTCGGTGCGGAAGTAGGGCTCGAAGATGCGCAGGCAATCGCCCGCGGGAACGCCGGGGCCGCAATCGCGCACGCGCAGGCGAGCCTGACCGTCGACGCGGTCCAAGCGCAGATCGATGCTGGTCTGCGCCGCGGTGTAATTGACGGCGTTGCGCACGACGTTCTCGATCGCGCTCGTGAGCAGGTCCACTTCGGCGCGCACGCGCAGCGGCGCGCTCTGCGCCACGTGCAGCGTGCACTGTCGCGCCTGCGCTTCGAACGCGGCGTCGGCGACGATGTCGCTGAGCAGTTCGTCGAGCGCGACGTCCTGCACCTGCGAGGGCGTCGTGGTCGTCTCCATGCGCGAGAGTTGGATCGCTTGCGCGATCATCTCTTCGAGCCGCTCGGATTCGCGCTCGATGCGCGCGAGCTGGGTGGCGGCGTCGCCGCTGACCTGGCTGCGTGCGAGTTCGAGCGCGACGCGCAGGCGCGAAAGCGGCGAGCGCATCTCGTGCGAAACGTCGCGGATCAGCCGCTGCTGGCCTTCGACGAGCTCCTTGAGACGCGCCGCCATCTGGTCGAACTCGCGTGCGAGCGCAAGTATTTCGGCGCTCTGGCCGAACGGCAGATCGCCGACGCGCGCGGAAAGATCGCCGCGCGCCACGCGCCGCGCGCTCGCGCGGATGCGCGCGAGCGGCGCGGTGATGTACGCGGCGAGCAGCAGGCTGAAGCAGGCGCTGATCACCATCGCCACGGCCACGTGCGTCCAGAACGTGCCCTGCCGGCGGTACAGCATGCGCAGGAGCGGCGAGCCGTGGAACGTCGCTACGGCCGTGTACCGAGCGCCGTCGGGCGCGACGAGCGGGCGCACGCGCATGCGGTTCGCGTGCAGGCCTTCGCTGTCCTGCACGGGGTGCGCGGCGGCGTCGGCGACTCCGGGTGGCACCGGGCGGCCGAGGATGTCGCTGCCGTCCGCACCGAGCACGTAGAGCACCACGCCGCGCAGACTCTGCATGTCGGCGATGCGCTGGTGCAGGCCCGCGATGCCGCCGTCACGCAGCGCGTGCGCGGCGCTGCGCAGCTCGTCGTTGAGCGCGAAATCCATGCGCGTGACGTCGAGCCCGGGCAGCTTCTCGTTTTCGAAATTGTTCGAGGTGATCCAGGCGATGGCGATGATGAGCGCCACCATCGCGGCCCAGAACAGCGCGAAGATGCGCCAGAACAGACGATGCATGTCAGCACGCCCCCGGCGCGATGTCTCCGGCGGCGGACGCGTGCATCAGGCTTCCTCGACGACGCGGAACAAATATCCGCCGCGATGGATCGTGCTGATCAGCGACTCGCCGTCGCGCGCCGGTCCGAGCTTGCGCCGCAATTTGGAAATGTGTACATCGATACTGCGGTCGAACGGTCCGAGCGGCCTGCCGAGCACGTCCTGCGACAGTGTTTCCTTGCTGACCACGCGCCCGGCTTCGCGCATCAGGATGGCGAGGATGTTGAACTCGGTGCCGGTCA
>DASRGX010000146.1:0-2905 GCA_035650835.1 Rudaea sp.
CGGGTCGCCGAAAAAGAGCGCCTTGGTGAAAACGTAAATGCCGAATACGAAGGAAAGCAAGGCCGTGACGATGCCGAGATACGTCGCTACCTTGAGCGGCGCACCCGAGAACGAGGTGATGCCCTCGAGCGCGAAATTCCACAAGCGCCAGTAGTTGAATTTGCTCGTACCGGCGAAACGCGGATCGCGCTCGTAGACGACCGGAATCTGGCGGAAACCGACCCAAGCGAACAATCCTTTCATGAAACGCTGCCGCTCGCGCACGAGCTTGAGCGCATCGAGCGCGCGGCGGGCGAGCAGGCGGAAATCGCCGGTGTCGCGCGGCACGGGCGTCGAGCTCAGGCGCGCCATGACCCGGTAGAACGCCGACGCCGTGAACTTCTTGAGGCTCGTCTCGCCGTGGCGGCTCGAACGCGTGCCGTAGACCACGTCGTAGCCTTCGCGCCAGAGGCGCACGAATTCGGGAATGAGCTCGGGCGGGTCCTGCAGATCCGCGTCGATCACCACCGCGGCGTCGGCGTCGACGTGATCGAGGCCGGCGGTCATCGCGTGCTCCTTGCCGAAATTCCGGCTGAGCTTCAATCCCGCCACGCGCGCGTCCGCCTCGCGCAGCGATGCGATCACGGCCCAGGTGTCGTCGCGGCTGCCGTCGTCGACGTAGAGCACTTCGCTCGCAAGATCGAGCTTGTCGAGCACGGCCGCAAGCCGCGCATGGAACTCGCGCAGGCCCGAGCTTTCGTTGTACGCAGGAACGACGATGGTGAGCTTCTGCATGGACGGCACCCCGAATCCGGCGCGCATCCTAGCATTTCGGCTTGCGGTGATGGCTCGAAAAGCACGAAGGTCATGAAGCAGTCACGGAGAACGCGAAGACGAGCGCATCTTCTTGTTCCTGCCCCTTCGTGTACTTCGTGGTTCAAGCTGTGGAGCGGTTTAGCGAGGCAAATAGGACACGCCGCCCAGCTGACGCACCTGGCGCTCGATCCATTCGGCGCGGCGTTCGACGTACGCCGAAGGCCGGTCGGCGTGCAGCTTGCGCGGATTGGGCAGGGTCGCCGCGAGCAGCGCCGATTCGTGGGCCGAGAGCTGCGCCGCCGGTTTGCGAAAGTAAGCCTCGGCCGCCGCTTCGGCGCCGTAGATGCCGTCGCCGAACTCGGCGATGTTGGCGTACACCTCGAGGATGCGCCGCTTCGGCCACGTGAGCTCGATGAGCACCGTGAAATACGCCTCGAGTCCCTTGCGTACGAAGCTGCGCCCGCCCCACAGGAACAGATTCTTCGCGGTCTGTTGCGAAATCGTGCTCGCGCCGCGCAGACGCTCGCCTTCGTCAGCCTGGTCGATCGCGGTCTCGATCGCCTGCACGTCGAAGCCGTGATGGTGCGGAAACTTCTGATCCTCGGCCGCGACGAGCGCGATCGGCAGCTCCGGCGAGAGCCGCTCCCACGGTACCCAATGGTACTTTGTGGAAAAATCCCGTTCGCGATGCAGCACGGCCGCGAGCCGGCGCTCGAGCATGAAGGCCGAGCTCATCGGCGGCACGAAGCGCAGCACGAGCACCATGAGCCAGCTCGCCGCGACGAACACGAGCCCCGCGATCACGCATGTACGCAGCAGACGCCGCCACCACGGACGGCGGCGTTCAGTGGCAGACATTCGCGCCGGAACCCTCGAACCCGTCGCCGAAGATGTCGTCGGTATCCGCGAGCCGCACTTCGTCGAGGTAGAAGCCTTCGTATTCGGTGGCCGGATCCGACGACATGCGGAAACGCAGTTGCACGGTTTGCCCAGCATACGCCGAGAGATCGCTCGTGAAGCGATGAAACGCGAGCGGCGCGGGGTCCCCGTTCGCGGCCGTCAGCGAAGTCGCCGTCGACCGCCCGTTGAACGCACCGTGCGTCGCCGCATAGCCGCAGGCGTTGATCGGCGGGGTGCCGGTCTGCGAAAAATTGCTCGGGTAGCCGCTGTCGGGCGGCAGGTCGTTCCAGTTCACGCCGTCGGTCGACACTTCGACGACGACGCCATCCCACTGGTATTCGAGATTGTACTGCGCGGCATAGCTCAGCTGCGGATGCGCGGTCAGCGTGAGCGGCGGCGACGTGATCGCGGCGCAGGTCTGCGACGGATAGGAGGCGCCGTCCGCGGCGCTGTGATAGCTGTACGTGCCGTTGCTCGCCGCCGTGTTCGTGATCTGCCACGGCGCGGCGAGCGCGAAGTACGTGTGCGTGTCGACGTCGTCGAGGAAGTTCGCCGCGCTCGGTCCGGCGGCGCCGGAAGGCGTGGTGTTGATCGTGCGCCTCGGTATGGTGCCGTTGTCGGCGCTGTCGAACGCGACGACTCGATAGTAGTACGGTGCGCCGTCGACGACGGCGGCGTCGGTGTACGCATTCGTCGGGACGCTGCTCGCGATGACGTTCGGCGTGGTGAAGTACGGGTGCGTATCGCGCAGCACCTGATAGTGGACGCCGGGCGCCGCCGGACAATTCGAGTTCGCCGCCGACCACGTGAGCGCCACGCCGCAGCTCGCGTTCGCGGCATCGGCCGCGATGCTCGATTCATCGAAGCTCGGGCGCAGCGTGCAGGCGGCGTTCGAGACTGCGTCGACGCACGTCGAATGTGCGCCTTCGATATCGTGCACGACGCCACGCACCTCGTACGCGTAGCGGTAGCCGCCTTGCGTCGTCGTGTCCGTCAGTGTGCCGCCGTTGCCGGTCGCGACCAGGCGGAAATTGCCCTGCTGCGCGTCCGCGCAAGCGCCATCGGTGCGATACAGCTGGTAACCTTGCGCGCTCGGATCGGGCGTGAAGCCGATCACGATGCCGTTCTGATCGTCGCTGCGGATCGCGAGATCGGAGGGTGCCGCGAGTGCCGGCTGGTCGGGAAGACCGAACGCGCCAGAGACGACGAG
>DASRGX010000147.1:0-21542 GCA_035650835.1 Rudaea sp.
CGCGTGGAACATCGTCACGTGCTTGCTTACACGCGTAATAGCTGAGAACGCCCCAATGAAACTTCAAGACGGCATCGACTTCACCACTCTCAACTGGGTGAAACAGGAACTCGACGAGACGCTCAAGCAGGCGCGTCAAGCGCTGGAGGCGTACGTCGAGGATCCGGCCGATTCCAGCCTGATGCGCTTCTGCGCGACGTACCTGCACCAAGTGCAGGGCACGCTGCGCATGGTCGAGCTGTACGGTGCGGCGATGGTCGTCGAGGAAATGGAGCGCGTGGCGCTCGCCCTGCTCGACGGTCAGGTCAAGCCGCAAGACGACACCTACGCCGTGCTCATGCGCGGCATCGTGCAGTTGCCCGATTACCTCGAGCGCTTGCAAAGCGGCCACAAGGACATCCCGATCGTCCTCCTGCCGTTGCTCAACGACCTGCGCGCCACGCGCGGCGAAAAGCTGTTGACCGAATCGGTGTTGTTCTCGCCCGACCTCTCGGCGCCGCTGCCCGAAGCCGCCGCCGGCGCGACGGACGGCCTGCCCGAACTCGAGCTCAAGGCCGAGGCCGCACGCCTGCGCACGATGTTCCAGCTGTCCCTGCTGCGCTGGATCCGCGAGGAGTCGCCGGCCGCCCATCTCGAGCGGCTCACGGGCGTGCTCGACCGGTTGCGCAACGCCTGCGCGCAAGACGACGCGCGCCGTCTCTGGTGGGTCGCCAGCGGCGTGCTCGAGAGCGTGGCCTCGGGCGCGATCGAGGCGAATGCGGCCGTGAAGCTCCTGTTCGGCAAGGTCGATCGCGAGATCAAACGTCTCGTCGACAGCGGCGAAGCGGCCTTTCAAGCCGCGCCGCCGCGCGAGCTGACGAAGAATTTGCTGTATTACATCGCGCACGCCAGCGCCGATGGCGAACGCGCGAAGGAAATCCGCGCCACCTACAAGCTCGACACGCTGCTGCCGAGCGAGAAAGAGCTCGAACACGCCAAAGGCTCGATCTCCGGTCACAACAAGACGCTGCTCGACACGGTGTCGGCGGCGATCAAAGACGATCTGCTGCGCGTCAAGGAAGCGCTCGACATCTTCTTGCGTGCGCAAAACGGCGATCCGGCCGAGCTCATGGCGCAGGCCGACGTGCTCGATCGCGTCGGCGATACGCTCGGCATGCTCGGCTTGGGCGTGCCGCGCCGCGTCGTGCTCGAACAACGCAAGATCGTGGAGGAGATCGCGAACAAGGCGCGTCCCGCCGACGAAGGTACGCTGCTCGACGTCGCCGGTGCGCTGCTCTATGTCGAGGCTTCTCTCGACGACCACATCGATCGCCTCGGCGCCGAGACCGGCGATGCCGAAGCGGCGGCGACGGGCGAGCTCGAGCTGCCCAAGGCCGAAGTGCGCAAGATCCTCGACGCGCTCATGAAGGAGGCGTCGGTCAACATCGCGCAGGCCAAGCAGGACATCGTCGCCTTCGTCGAATCGCCGTGGGATCACGCGCGGGTCGAACCGATTCCGCGCCTGCTCGAAGAGATCGCCGGCGCGTTGCGCATGCTGAACCTCGACGAATCCGCGCGGCTCATGGGGGGCATCGTACGTTTCGTCGAAGTGGAGCTCCTGCGGCATCGCCGTGTGCCGACGGTCGAGCAGATGGACAAGCTGGCCGACGCGCTGGCGTCCATCGAGTACTACATGGAGGCCACGCGCGAGCAGCGCGGCGGCCGCGAGAAGATCCTCGACGTCACTCGTCAGAGCCTCACCGCACTTGGCTACTGGCCGGTACCCGAGGACGACGGCGGCGGTGCGCCCCCGCGCGGCACGCCGGAACCCGTGCGCCCGAGCGGCACGGCGCGCAGTCTGCATACGGAGATTCCGACCGCGACGCTGACGCCGGCGCCGGTCGCGAAGGCCGCCGCCGCGGTGGCGCCCACGATCGCGACTTCCGACGCACAGAGCGGCGATTTCCCGCGCTGGGGCGAACTCATGCCCTCGAGCGGCGAGGATTCGCTCAAGCTCGAACCCGCAGCATCCGCAGCGGAAGTCGGCGCGCCCGAGCCGACGCTCTCCGGCACCGTCGACATGCCGGCGGAAAGCATCGACGACTACATCGCGCGGCTCGGCCGCGACGAGGAAGTAGCCGAGGCAGCCGCACCTGCGCCGAGCGAGCCCATCGCCGAGGCGACGATCCCGGAAGTGGATCTTCGCGCCGCGGTGGACATCGCGCCGGGCAAAGGCATCGAGGATCTCGTCGTCGGCGAAACCCACATGCCCGAGCCGGCGACGCACGATCTCGGTGGCTTGCGCCTCGCCGAAACCGAAGCCACGGCCACGCCCGCGCCGAACGTGCGCTACGTCGAGGTCGAGGAAGAGATCGAAGAGGAAGTGCCGGACAACGACGCCGTGGCCGCGGTCGCCGACGCGACGTTCCGCGCGACGCCGTCCGACGACATCGATGAGGAAATCCGCGAGGTTTTCGTCGAGGAAGTGCAGGACGAGATCGACAACCTCAATCGCTGCATGCCGACCTGGAAAGCCGACGTCAACGATTTCGAGAAACTGAAACCGATCCGCCGCTCGTTCCATACGCTCAAAGGGTCGGGACGCCTCGTCGGCGCGCTCGCCCTCGGCGAGTTCAGCTGGAAAGTCGAGAACATGCTGAACCGCGTGCTCGACAAGACGATCCAGCCCGGACCCGCGGTACAGGCGCTCGTCGACAATGCGGTCGGCGTACTGCCGGAACTGCTCGCAGCGTTGAAAGGCGAGGGCGCGCCGAAATCCGACATCGCCGGGGTCATGGAGGTCGCCGACAAGCTCGCCGCCGGCGAAGAAGCCTGGGTGCGCACGAGCGCCACCCCGCGCATGAAAAAGGTCAAGCGCATCGTCAAGCGCCTCGTGCCCATCGTGGAGCCGGCGCCGCCCGCCCCGCCACCGCCCGTCGAGCCGAAGCACGAGCTCAGCGCCACGCTCAACATCGAGTCGGCGTTCAGCGCGCCGGCCGAACAGCTCGCGGCGCACGCGGGCGCCGATCCGTTCGAACAAGCCGCGCTCGCTGCGGAGCCCTTGCCGAACATCGACCCGGTGCTGTTCGAGATCCTGAAGAGCGAAGTGGCCACGCATCTCGGCGTCATCGACGCCTACGTGGCCGAGTTGCGGAAATCGCCGTCGCTGCCGGCCAGCGAGCCGCTGCTGCGCGCGGTGCATACGCTGAACGGGGCGATCGCGATGGTCGACATCCCGGTCATCAGCCACGTGCTCGCGCCGCTCGAAGGCTACATCAAGCGTCTGCGTGCCGAGCAGCGCTCGCCCGATGCGACCGGCACCGCCGCGCTCGAAGAATCCTCGGCGCTCGTGCGCGAAGTCATCGCCTCGCTCGAGAACGCCAGCCTGCACATGCCCGATTCGGATGCGCTCGCCGCACGCGTGGCACAGTTGCGCGACGCTCTGCCCGAGCCCGAGATGATGCACACGCTGTTCGCGCTGGCCGAAGACGAGGGCCGCGCGGGCCATACGGCGGAAATCGAACATCCCGCGCCGGCCGAGATGGAGCCGCCGGTGTCGGCCGAGGACGCCGCGCTACTCGCCGCTGCGATGGAAGAGATCGAGCTCAGCGAACCCGAACAGCCGCTTGCGGCGTCACACGATTTCGGCACTGCCGCAGGCGATCGCGCCGGGGCGACCGAGCCCGAGCCCGAGACGATCGAGCTCTCGGGCGAGGAAGACTTGACCGCCGCCTGGCTGCGCGAGATGGAACACGAGGAAGCCGCCGCGCCTGCCCCTGCGTCGGCCGCCGCGGAACCGACGCCGCCGCTGGCCGAAATGTCGTTCGACATGCCCGCGGAATCGCCGCTCGCCGAGGAAATCGTCGTCGCCAGCACGCCTGTCGTCACCGATGTCGCGACCGAGGAGCCGACGGAGCTCTATTCCTTCGACGACCTCGCGCAAGCCGAAGGCGAGACGATCGCGTCCGAGCCGATCTTCGAACCCGAACCCGTCGTCGTGCCGGCACCGGTCGTTCCTGCGCCTGCCGTTGCACCGCCGCCAGCCCCGCTAGCCGTCGCGCCGCCCGCGCCGGCGCGCGTCGAAGCAGCGCCCGTCGCCGCCGCGCCGGCTGCCATGGAACTGCCGCCGCTGCCCGACGATCCGCAGCCCGACGGCAAGCTCGATCTGCCGGACATGGACGAGGACCTGCTCGAGATCTTCGTGCAGGAGGCGACCGACATCCTCGATCATTCCGACTCGATGATGGCCAAGCTGCGCGATGCGCCGCAGGATCGCGATCTCGTGACGAGCCTGCAACGCGACCTGCATACGCTGAAGGGCGGCGCGCGCATGGCGGGCCTCGCGCCGATCGGCGATTTGAGCCACTCGATGGAGTCGCTGCTCGAAGCGATCAGCGAGAACCGCCGCCTCATGGATCGCGGCACGGTGGAGTCGCTCGAGCGCGGCTTCGACCGTCTGCACGGGCTCGTGCAGCGCGTCTCGCGCCGGCAGGCGATCGCGATGCCCGAGCACGCGATCGCCCGGTTCGAAGGCCTCGTCTCAGGCGAAATGCCCGTGGTGCCGGTGCAAGCTCCGGCCGCTCCGAAACCCGCCGAACCCGTCGCACAGGCGGCGGCGCCTGCGGCTGCTCCCGCGCCTGCCGCCGCGGCTCCGGCGCCGACCGCAGAGCCGCCGAAGCCCGCGCCGCCGAAACCCGCAGGCCGCGCGGCGCCTGCCGTCGAGGAAGACGAGCTCACGGCGCGCGCGCCGCAGGAAATGATCCGCGTGCGCTCGGACCTGCTCGATTCGCTCGTCAACTACGCGGGTGAAGTCTCGATCTACCGCTCGCGTCTCGAGCAGCAGATCTCGACGTTCCGCTTCAACCTCGTCGAGTTCGAGCAGACCGTGAGCCGTCTGCGCGAACAGCTGCGCAAGCTCGAGATGGAAACCGAAGCGCAGATTCTCTCGCGCTACCAGCGCGAAGCCGATGCGACGGATTCCTCGTTCGACCCGCTCGAGCTCGACCGCTTCAGCCAGCTCCAGCAGCTCTCGCGCGCGCTCGCCGAATCGGTGTCGGACTTGGTCTCGATTCAGGGCCTGCTCGACGACTTGACGCGCCAGTCGGAAACGCTGCTGCTGCAGCAGTCGCGCGTGTCCTCGGACCTGCAGGAAGGCCTCATGCGCACGCGCATGGTGCCGTTCGACTCGCTCGTGCCGAGCTTGCGCCGCACGGTGCGCCAAGCGGCGCAGGAAGTCGGCAAGCGCGCCCAGCTCAAAGTGGAAGGCGCCCAGGGCGAAATGGACCGCAACCTGCTCGAGCGCATGAAGGCGCCTTTCGAGCACATGCTGCGCAACGCGCTCGCGCACGGCATCGAAACGCCCGACGATCGCGCCGCCGCGGGCAAGTCGCCCGAAGGCACGGTGACGATCCAAGTCAGCCGCGAGGCGACGGAAGTGGTGCTGCGCGTTTCCGACGACGGCAAGGGCATGGACCGCGACGCGATCCGCCGCAAGGCGATCGAGCGCGGACTCCTGAAGCCGGATGCGCAGCTCTCGGATCGCGATCTCTACGGTTTCATCCTCGAAACCGGCTTCTCGACCGCCGAGCAGGTCACCCAGCTCGCGGGCCGCGGCGTCGGCATGGACGTCGTGCACAACGAGATCAAGCAGCTCGGCGGTTCGCTTGCGATCGATTCCGCGCGCGGCGCCGGCAGCACGTTCATCATCCGCCTGCCGTTCACGCTGGCGGTGACGCAAGCGATTCTCGTGCGCCTCGGCGAGGCGACCTATGCCGTGCCGATGTCTTCGGTGCAGGGCGTCGTGCGTATCGCGCGCGACGACCTCGAGCGGCGCATGAGCAAGCCGAATCCGTCCTACACCTACGCGGGCGACGAGTTCCTGATCTACGAACTTTCGCACCTGCTCAACGTGCCGCCGTCGCGCATCAGCGACGAAGCGCAGTTGCCGCTGCTCATGACGCGTACCGGCGACCAGCGTGCCGCGGTGCGCATCGACGGCGTGATCGGCTCGCGCGAAATCGTCGTCAAGTCGGTGGGCCCGCAAATCAGCTCGGTGCCCGGCATCTTCGGCGCGACGATCATGGGCGACGGCTCGGTGGTCATGATTCTCGACTTGGCGCCGCTCGTGCGCCGCGCCGCCGCGCTGCGCGAACGCGTGGAAGCCGGCGAAGTCGCCGCGCCCGCCGCCGCTGCGCCGCAGCCCGTGTTCGAGCAGCGTACGAATCCGCTCGTCATGGTGGTCGACGATTCGATCACGATGCGCAAGGTCACGACGCGCGTGCTCGAGCGCAACGATATGGAAGTCGTCACGGCGAAGGACGGTCTCGATGCGGTCGAGAAACTGCAGGACAAGGTGCCCGACGTCGTACTGCTCGACGTCGAGATGCCGCGCATGGACGGCTACGAGCTCGCCACGTACATGAAGAACGATCCACGTCTCAAACTCGTGCCGATCATCATGATTACATCGCGTACCGGCGAGAAGCACCGCCAGCGCGCGCTGGAAATCGGCGTGGAGCGGTACCTCGGCAAGCCGTATCAGGAGGCCGATTTGTTGCGCAACGTGCAAGAAACCTTGAGGCTCAGCCGTGCCTAGCCCGCAGACCACCTCGGAGATGCGGGTCGCGCTGCTCTACCAGACCACGCAGCACGGCAGCCATCTGCGCGATGCGCTCAAGGAGCTCGGCGCCGCCGTCGTCTACGAAGCGCAATCGGCGAACATCGACCGCGATGCGCTCGAAGGGTCCGGTGCGCGCGTCGTAATCGTCAACCTCGACGCGGAAGGCGACGAGTACATCGATCACGTCTACGACGTGCTCGATGCCGGCGACTACGAAATCGTGTTCAACGACGCGCAGGTGTCGTCGAATCTGTCCGGCTGGGACCACGCCCGCTGGGCGCGCAATCTCGCCGCGAAGATCATGAACCGGCCCGACGTCGCGGTACCGCCGCGCCCACCCGGCGCCGAAGCGGTACCGACGCCCGTGCAGAAATCCGCGTCCTTCGTGCCGGTGGCCGACAAGCCCGGCGTGCGCGGGCCTGCGCCCGCCGCCGCGCCGGCCCCGGCCGCGGCACCGAAAGCGGCGCCCGCGCCGGCACCGAAAGCGGCGCCGCCGCCGAAACCCGCAGTCGCGCCCGCGGCCGAAGTGCCGACGGTCGAGCTGCCGCGCCCGGATTTCGCCAAACCCGCAGCGAAGCCGGCTGCGCCGGCAGCGGGTGAGCTCGATATCTCGACGCTCGCGGAATTCGCCGAGCTCGCCGCACCGCCGCCGCAGGATGAACCCGTGAGGCCGAAGGCATCGCCCACGCCGGCGAGCGCGCAGAGCGACTTCGCTGCCGAACTCGACGCGCTGTTCTCTTCGGCAGGCGAGGCGGGCGGTTCGAGCGACTTCGATATCAGCCTGCCCGACGAGCCGGCGCCGAAGGCTCCGGCCAAATTCGACGATCTGGGCTTCGATCTCGAAGCGATCGAGCTCGCCGCGACCGACGATCGCGCTGGCGGACCGACGCTCGCAGGCGACGAAACGACTGAAGCGCACGCGGATTTCCCCGCGATCTTCGATCAACTCGACGATCTCTCGGCGAGCCTGCCCGAAGCCAAGGACGACACGAGCTTCAAACCGGCGCCGCCGCGTGCTCCCGCACCGGCTCCGGCGGCGGCGAAGCCGGCTTCGCCGGTGCTGCCGCCCGAGTGGAACCTCGAGCCGGTCGGCGACGAACCGTCGTCCGAGAATCCTTTCGGCATCGAGAAGGTGTCGGCCGAGGACTACCTTGCGCCGAAGGTCGAACCATCGACGGCGAAGCAGCGCCCGGTCGTCCCCGAGACGCCGAGCGGCGGGCTCTCGCTCGAGCTCATTCCGATCGAAGAGGCCGTCGCGCCGCAAACCTTCCAGAACCCGAACTACGCGAAGGAGTCGTGGCTCGACGGCAGCCGTCCCGCGCAGAAGCTCAAAGTGGGCACGGGAGCGGGTGTGCAGCGCGTCTTCGTGCTCGGCGCTTCGATCGGCGGCCCGGAGGCTGTCCGCGAGTTCCTCGGCGCGTTGCCGGCGCAGTTCCCGGTGCTGTTCGTTTTGGCGCAGCACATGGGCGAGGAGTTCCTCGAGCTCATGTCGGCGCAGCTCGCCAAGGCCGTGGCGCTGACGGTTCGCAGCCCCACGCACGGCGAGCGCGTCGGTCACGGCGAGATCCTGATCGTGCCGACCACGCATCGGCTCAAGGTCGACAACGAAGGCGTGATCACGCTCGCCCACCTCTCGGAAAAACCGCCGTACTCGCCCTCGATCGACCAAGTGTTGCGCGACATCGCCGATCAATTCGGCGACCGCGCCGGCGCGATCATCTTCTCGGGCATGGCGCACGACGCGATCCAGGGCGCGCAGTACTTGAAGTCGAAAGGCGGCGTCGTCTGGGCGCAGGACCCCGACACCTGCGTGATCAGCTCGATGGTCGACGGTGCGCGCGAAGCGGGCGTGGTCAGTTTCCTCGGTTCGCCCGAGCAGCTCGCCAAACAGATGATCGCCGAATACGGCAAAGCGTAGGAAGACGATGGCCGAACTCAGTACACGCGAAATCCGCGGCGTCATGATCCCCGTCACGGGCGGCCGCGTGCTGCTGCCGAATGCGACGGTCGCCGAGGTCATCACCTATGCGACGCCCGAGAAGATCGCCAACGCGCCGCGCTGGCTGCTCGGACGCTTGTCGTGGCGCGGCTGGCGCCTGCCGCTGTTCTCGTTCGCGATGCTCTCGGGCAGCGTCAATGAGGAGAGCTACTCGAACGCCAAGGTCGCCGTGCTCAAAGCGCTCGGAGGCAATGCCAAGATGCCGTTCATCGCCTTGCTCGCGCAAGGCTTTCCGCGCCTGACGACCGTCACGCCGGATCTCCTGATCCCGACCGGCGACGAGAGCGCCCACCCGCCCGGCGTACACGGACACGTGCTCGTGCGCGACGACCAAGCCGTGATCCCGAACCTGGGACAGATCGAAAGCATGATCGCTTCGGCGATGGGGTAGATCGCCGATCACGCGAAGTCGACGCTCGCCCGACGCCAGTCGAAGGCTGCGGCGGGCCTCAGAGGTCGCCCGCCAGCGCCTGCAACGCCGCCAGCGCGGCGATGCCGGCCGTTTCGGTACGCAGGATGCGCGGTCCCAGGCGCAGGCCGCGGAAGCCGGATTGCTCGAACATCGTCACGTCGTTCGGCGAGAAGCCGCCTTCGGGGCCGACCGCTAGCAATGCACCATTTTCCACTTTTCCCAATTGTTGCAGGGTCGCCGTCGCTTCGGGCAGCAGGGCGAGCCTGAGCGCCGGTCCCGGGGACAGCGCGCCGAGCCAGCGGTCGAGCCGCTGCGGCGGCTCGATGACCGGCAGGCGGTTGCGTCCGGATTGCTCGCAGGCGCCGGCGACGACGCTCGTCCAGTGCGCGAGGCGCCGTTCGGCGCGCTCCTCGTCGAGCTTGACCTCGGTGCGCTCGGTGACGAGCGGCACGATGCGCGCGACGCCGAGCTCCGTAGCCTTTTGCAGGATCCAATCCATTTTTTCGCCGCGCGCGATGCTTTGCGCGAGCGTGAGCTCGAGCGGCGCCTCGCGATCGACCTCGCGCCAGGCCGTCACCTCGGCGGTAACCGCGCGCTTGGCGAGCGAGGCCAAGCGCGCGTCGTATTCGCGACCGTCGCCGTTGAACAGGATCAGCGGGTGACCGCGCTCCAGGCGCAGTACGCGCGCGACGTGCTCGCCCGCTTGCTCGGGCAGCAGCACGTCGCTGCCCGCGCGCAGCGGCTGGTCGGTGTAGATGCGGGGGATGCGCATGGGGCCATTCTAGCGAAGCGCGCTGCTAAGCGACGGCTGCTTCGATCCCTTCGGCTGCGACGTCGACCATGAAATCGACGTCCTCGGTCGAGACGACGTACGGCGGCATGAAGTAGACCACGTTGCCCAGGGGCCGCAGCAGCACGCCGCGCGCGAGGCCGTGCAGGTAGACGCGCAGGCCGCGCCGTTCACTCGCCGGAAACGGGGTGCGCGCGGCCTTGTCGCGCACGAGCTCGACGGCCGCGATCATCCCGGTCTGGCGCACTTCCGCGACGTTGGGGTGGTCGGCGAGCGGCGCGAGGCGGCGGCCCAAGTGCGCGGCAGATTGCCGATTGCGCTCGAGCACGGGGTCGTCGCGGAAGATCGCCAGCGTCGCGAGTGCGGCGCGGCACGCGAGCGGGTTGCCCGTGTAGCTGTGCGAATGCAGGAACGCCTTGCCGCTCGCGTACTCGGCGTAGAACGCCGCGTAGATCTCGCTGCGCGTGAGCACGGCGGCGAGCGGCATGAAGCCGCCGGTCAGCCCCTTCGACAGGCAGAGGAAATCGGGTGAGATGCCTGCTTGTTCGCACGCGAACAGCGTGCCCGTGCGGCCGAAGCCGACGGCGATCTCGTCGGCGATGAGGTGCACGCCGAATTCGTCGCACAGCGCGCGCAGGCCGGTCAGATAGGCCGCATCGTACATGCGCATGCCGCCTGCGCATTGCACGAGCGGCTCGACCACGACCGCGCACACCTCGTGGGCGTGGCGCTCGAGCGCGGCGCGCATATCGGCGAGACGGCGCACGGAATGGTCGCGCCAGGATTCGCCCGGTTCGCGCTCGTAGCAGTCGGGCGAGGCGACGAAGATCGGCTCGTGCAGCAGCGGCGCATACGTGGCGCGGTAGAGCGGCACGTCGGTGACGGAAAGCGCGCCGAGCGTCTCGCCGTGGTAGCCCCCGGTCAGCGCGAGGAAGCGCGTCTTGCCGCTGCGGCCGACGTTGCGCCAGTAATGGAAGCTCATCTTGAGCGCGACTTCGACGGCGCTCGAGCCGTTGTCGGCAAAGAACACGCGCGCGAGCCCGGGCGGCGTGATGCGCAGCAGCGCCTCGGCGAGCGCGATCGCGGGCTCGTGCGTGAAGCCGGCGAAAATCACGTGCTCCAGCCGGTCGAGCTGGTCCTTGACCGCCGCGCCGATGCGCGGGTTGGCGTGGCCGAACAGGTTCGTCCACCACGAGCTGATGGCGTCGAGATAGCACCGGCCATCGGCGTCGATGAGCCAGGCGCCCTCGCCGCGCACGATAGGCACCATCGGCACGCGCTCGTGATCGTGCATCTGCGTGCAAGGATGCCAGACCGCGGCGAGATCGCGCGCCGCGAAGACCGCGTTCGCGCCCGTATTTGCCGAAAAATTACGCTGACCGTCGTTCATGCTTGCTATGATCGGCACGATCGCAAGCCAGCACAAGGCACACCATGCATCGCGCATCCGCCATTCGGCCCCGCCGCTTCGGGAACCCGCGGGGCTTCACGCTCATCGAAATCCTCGTCGTGGTCGTGATCCTCGGCATCCTCGCCGCAATCGTCGTGCCGCGCGTCATGGAGCACCCGGGCGAGGCGCGCCAGGTGCGCGCCAAGCAGGACATCCAGGCGATCGTCACCGCGCTCAGCACCTACAAATTGGACAATTATACTTATCCGAGCACCGAGCAGGGCCTCGATGCGCTCGTGCACAAGCCGAGCGGCGCGCCGGACGCGCCGAATTGGAAAGGCTATCTCGACAAGACGCCCAAGGACCCGTGGGGCCGCCCGTATCTCTACCTTCACCCCGGCACGCACGGCGACATCGACGTCTTCACCTACGGCGCCGACGGCAAGCCCGGCGGCGACGGCGAGGACGCCGACGTCGGCAACTGGGATTGATCACGTCGGCGCTATCGTGTCCAGAGGTTTCACGCTCGTCGAGATTCTCGTCGTCGTCGTCATCATCGGCGTGCTCGCGACGGCGCTCGTGCTCAGGGTCGACATCGCCGGCGGTGCGCGCCAGGTCGAACACGAAGCCGAGCAGGCGCGCGCGCTGATCGGCTATGCCTGCGAGCAGGCCGAGCTCAGGGGCCGCGAGATCGGCGTGAGCATGAGCACGTCGGGATATCGCTTCAGCCAGCTCGAGCAGGACGCCTGGCTACCCTTCGGCGAGGGCGAGCTGCGCACGAGATCGTGGCTGCCGAATTCCGCGATCGGTCTGTCGCGCGACGGGCACGCGGTCGCGCTCGCCGGCGATTACCCCGACGTCCCGCAGCTGCTCTGCTACTCTTCGGGCGAGCTGACCGCATTCGAGCTCGATCTCGGGCTGCCCGAGGTGAACCCGCACTATCGGGTCGAAGGCCATCCGGACGGCACGCTCGCGCTGCGCAGCGTCGATGCGCATGCGCATTGACATGGTGCGGCGCGGCTTCAGCCTGCTCGAGGTGCTGGTCGGCCTGCTCGTGCTAGCGCTCGCGCTGATCGCGCTCACGCGCACGGCCGCGACGCAAGTCCAATCGTTCGCCGCATTGCGCGAGCGCTCGCTCGCCGGTTGGCTGGCTGCCGACGTGCTGGCCGAAACGCGCATCGCTTCGGGCCTGCCGCCGACGGGCCGCAGCGACGGGCGGCGCCGTTTCGCGAACCGCGATTGGCGCTTCGCCGTCGACGTGCAGGCGACCGACGTGCCGAGCATCCGCCGCATCGACGTGCGCGTCTACACGGCCGACGACGCAAACGCGGCGATCGCCGAAGTCACGGGCTTCGCGGGCCAGGAGCTGCAGCCCTGATGCGCGCCGCGCGAGCCGGCCCGGGATTCACGCTCGTCGAGCTCCTCGTCGCGCTCGCGGTGTTCGCCGTCATGGCCGCGCTCGCTTACGGCGGGCTCGCCGCGATCGCGCGCACGCGCGGTGCGCTCGCTGCCGAGGAAGATGCGTTCCGCGATCTCACGCGCGCCGTCGCCACGTTCGACCGCGATCTGCGCGAAGCCGTGGCGCGTCCGGTCGTCGGCAATGTCGGCCAGACCCTGCCCGCCTTCGTCGGCGGCCCGGGCGCCGTCGAATTCACGCGGCTCGGTTTCGCCAACCCGCAGGCGGAGCCGCGCTCGAACCTCGAACGCGTGCTCTACGAGCTCGACGACGGCACGCTCAAGCGCGGCAATTATCCGGTGCTCGATCGCGCGCCGAATACTGCACCGGCGCTCGTCGCATTGCGTCGGAACGCCACGGACCTGCGCCTGCGCTACCTCGATCACGGCAATCGCTGGTGGGATGCCTGGCCGCCTCCGCAGACCAGCGACAGCACGCTGCTGCCGCGCGCCGTAGAATGGCGTTTGACCACGCGCGATTACGGCGAGATCGTGCGCGTCGTCGAGCTCGTGAGCGAATGGCCGACCGCGGCGGCGGACGCCGGCACGGTCCCGCCGCCGGCCGGGTCGACGAGCCCATGAAAATATCCACTGTTCCACAATTCCACAAGCGCCCGCGCGGCGTCGCGCTGCTCGTCGCGCTGCTCGTCGTCGCGCTCGCCGCCGTGCTGATCGCGGCGCTGCTCGATCGCGGCGAACTGACGGCGGCGCGTACGCGCAACGCGTTGCGGCTGTCGCAGGCCGAAGCCTACGCGCAGGGGCTCGAGGCCTATGCCGCGCACGTGCTCGAGCGCGATCTCGCCGACGGCAGCGGCAACGACACGGCGGCCGACATCTGGGCCGTGCCGCTGCCGCCCACGCCGGTGCCGGGCGGCGAGATCAGCGCGACGATGGGCGATCTCGACGGCCGCTTCAATCTCAACAATCTCTCGCCGGCCTATCCGCAGAACGCGGTCTGGCGCGGGAAATTCGTGCGGCTGCTCGGCGCGCTCAAGCTCGACCCAAATCTCGCCGACGCCGTGCGCGAGTGGATGAGCAACGATCCCGCGGGTGCCACGGACGCGTACTACCTTGCGCAGCCGGTGCCGTACCGCTCGTCGAAAAATATATTTTTCCACATTTCCGAGCTGCGCTTGGTCAAGGGCGTGGACGGCGACGTCTACGCCCGTCTCGCGCCGTACGTGAGCGCGCTGCCGCCCGGCACGCCGATCAACGTCAACACGGCGAGCGTGCCCGTGCTCATGACGCTCTATCCCGACATGACCCAGCAGATGGCGCAGGCGCTCTGGCAGGAAGGGCACGCGAGCTACCAGCTGCCGCTCGCGGCGGCGCTGCAGCAGATCGTGCCGGCGGTGCAGATCGACTGCGGCAGCAACCCGATATCGGCGTGCTACGGCGTGAGCAGCAGCTATTTCGTCGCACGCGGCCGGATCGTGCTGGACGGCCTGCCGTTCACGTTCTTCAGCCTCATCGAGCGCGGCACGGGGCCGACGAGCGGCGGCATCCGCGTGATCCAGCGCAGCCGCGGCGCGGACGGCTGAAGCGCACCGGACGAACTCGTACATCGAGCTGATACAATCGCGCGGATACCTTCTCGCCCAGGCCCGATGTCCGACCGCTTGTTGTTGCGATTGCACGCCGACGGGAGCCTCGCCTGGCTCGCGCTCGATGCGGGCGGCCGTGCCCTGTCCGGTGCGAATGCCGGTGCGCCGCCGCCGGCCACGCTGGCGCGCGCGCGGCAGATCGTCGTGCTCGTGCCGTCCGAACACGTGCTGCTGCTCGATGCGCCGCGGATCGCCGGAACGCGTACACAAGTCGCCAAGGCGGTGCCGTTCGCACTCGAAGACCAGCTGGCGAGCCCGGTCGAGGACCTGCATTTCGCGCTGCCCGAGCGCCTCGACGGCGAGCGCTTGGCCGTCGCCGTGGTGGCGCGGGCGACGCTCGGCGCGTGGCTCGCGCGACTCGCCGAGGACGGCATCCGTCCCGATGTTCTGATTCCGGAGACGCTCGCGCTCGCCGACCCGGGCGGCGGCCTCGTCGTGGTCGAGAACGGCCGTGCCCTCGTGCGCCTCGGCGCGCACGCCAGCGCGTGCGACGTCGCGGGTCTCGCCGATTGGCTCGCGCTCGCCGCGGCGGGCGCGGCCGTGCCGCCCGCCCTGACCGTGCACGATTTCCGCGACGAACCGCGCTTGGCGCTGCCGGTGCCGGTCGTGAGCTATCGCATACGCCAGCACGATGCGCTCGCGTTCCTCGCCGCCGGGCTCCCACGCGAGCCGGCGCTCAACCTGCTGCAAGGCGAATTCGCCCCGGCGCACCGTCAAATGCCGGCGCGCCAGCTCTGGCGACGCGCGGCGGCACTCGTCGCCGCGGCGGTGGTGTTGGCATTTGTATACTCGGGTGCCGACTGCTGGCGTCTCGCGCGCGAATCCGCGCACCTCGACGAAGCCATGCAGGCGACCCTGCACGAAGCGTTTCCGACGATGGACAAGGTGCTCGGCGATCCGCGGCAGGTCATGGGCAGCGCGCTCGCCAGGCTGCACGGCGGCGGCGACGCATTCGGCCTGCTCCACGCGCTCGCCGAGATCGGCCCTGTACTCGGCAGCACGACGCGCGTCGCCCTGCGCAACGTCGAATACCACAACGCCGCGCTAGAGATTGGCGTGCGCGCCCCCGACGTCGGCATGCTCGACGTCACGCGCGAGCAGATCACGCATCTGCCCGGACTCAAGGCCGAAGTGACGGCCGCGAACGCGGCCGACGGCGGCGGCATCGACGGACGCGTACGCATCAGCGCGGCCGGAGCGCACCCATGATCGGCACCTGGTGGAACGGCCTGCAACCGCGCGAGCGGCGCATCGTGAGCGTCGGCGCCGTGGTCGTCGCGCTGCTGCTCGGCTGGGCCTTCGCGTGGTATCCGCTCGCCCATGCGCGCGCCGACCTCGAACGCCGCGTCGCACGCCAGAAGGAGGACCTCGCCTGGATGCGGCAGCATCTGGGCGAAGCGCGCGAGCTCGGCGTGCAGGGCGCGCGCGGCAGCGTGGAACGTCAGGGCAAGTCGCTGCTCGCGCTCGCCGACGCTACCGCACGCAGCGCCGGCCTCGCAGGTTCGCTCAAGCGTGTCGAGCCCGCCGGCGGACGCAGCGTGCGCGTGACCTTCGAGGTCGCGAATTTCGATGTGCTCATGAACTGGCTCGACGCGCTCGCGCGCGACTACGGGGTCGAAGTCACGGATTTTTCCGCCGACAAGGTCGAAGGTCTGGGACTCGTGAACGCCCGCGCGACGCTCGAGGACACCTTGCAATAGACGACCGCCGATGAAATTCCTGCGCCGCCTGATTCTCGTCCTGCTCGCACTGCTCGTCGTCGCCGTCGTCGTGGCGGCGACGTGTCCTGCGGAGTACGCCTACCGGCTCGTCGCCGACCGCTTGGGCGCGCTGAAGCTCCTCGGCGTTTCGGGCAGCATCTGGCAGGGCCATGCGACCAGCGCACAGGTGTTCGGACAGGACGTCGGCGCGCTCGATTGGCGAGTCGACGTGGCGCCGCTCTTCGTCGGAGAGGTGACCGCGCATCTCGCGCTGCGCGGCGGCGAGGTCACGGCGAACGGCGTCGTCGACCGCATGCGCGACGGTTCGATCGTAGTGCGCGACACCGATTTCGCCTTCCCCGCGCGCCTGCTCGCGCCGGCGCTCGACATCCCGGCGCTCGAGCTGCTCGGGCGCGTCGAGGGCAAGCTCGGCGAAGCGCGCATCCGCGGTTTCTGGGCCGATCAGGCGCGCGGCGAGGTGGTCTGGCGCAACGCCGCCTGCTCGGGCGCGGCGCAGGCCGTGTTCGGCGATCTCGAAGCGACGTTCTCGTCGACGCCCGAAGGCGCGATCGCGGGCGTCGTGCGCGACCTCGGCGGACCGCTCGCGCTCGCCGGCACGTTCAAGGCGACGATGGGCGGTTACGATGCCGAGGCGACGCTGTCGGCGCGCGACGGCAATCCGCAGGTCGCCGATGCCTTGCGCTTCGTAGGCGCTCCGCAGGCCGACGGCAGCTCGCACCTCATCATCCACGGCAACCTCTTCAAGCTCTTCTGACCTTATGGACGCAGCATTTTCCACATTTCTGGACGAGGCGCTCGGCGTCGCGCGCGAAGCCGCGGCGGCCGCGGCCGAGGTCATGCGCCGCTACTATCGGCGCGACGTCGCCGTCGAGACGAAAACCGACCTCACCCCGGTCACGGTCGCCGATCGCGAGGCCGAGAGCGTGATCAAGACGGTGCTCAAGCGGCGCTACCCCGGGCACGCCTACTACGGCGAGGAGCTCGGCCGCGAAGGCGACGGCGATTTCCTGTGGCTCATCGATCCGATCGACGGCACCAAGGCCTTCGTGCGCGGCTACCCGATGTTCTCCAGCCAGATCGCGCTCATGCACCGCGGCGAACTCGTGCTCGGCGTGTCGAGCGCGCCGCTCTACGGCGAAACGGCCTGGGCGCGCCGCGGCGGCGGCGCATTCCTGGACGGCGCGGAGGTGCGCATCGCCGACACCGACGCGTTCGGACCCGGCACCGCGATCTCGATCGGTAACGTCAAGACCATGACGTCGGACGCGCGCTGGGACGCGCTCGGCTGGCTGATCCGCCGCAGCGGCCGCATCCGCGGTTACGGCGATTTCCTGCATTACCACCTGCTCGCTCGCGGAGCGCTCGATCTCGTCGTCGAATCGGACGTGAACATCCTCGACGTCGCCGCGCTCGCCGTGATCGTGCGCGAAGCGGGTGGCACGTTCACCGACCTCGAGGGCGGCGAACCCTCGCTCGAAACGACGAGCGTCCTGGCCGGCACGCCGGTGCTGCACGCCGAAGCGCTCGCCCTGTTCTCGCGCGCGCTCGACTGACACGCAGGGCGATCGAGCGGCGATTTTCGTCCGGCTCGTCGCGTCGCGCGAAGGGACGACACGAGCGCCGCGGAAAAACCGCGGTGCGACACGCTACAATCGCACGATGCGAAAACCGCCGATCGTCCATTCCACGCGCCTCGCCGAAGGCAGCCATTTCCTGCGGGTCGAGCTGCTCGATCTCGAATTCTCAAACGGCGAGCGCCGCACGTACGAGCGGCTCAAAGGCTCGGGGCTCGGCGCGGTCATCATCGTGCCGATGCGCGACGACGACACCGTGCTGCTCGTGCGCGAGTATGGCGCCGGCATCGATCGGTACGAGCTCGGCTTGCCGAAGGGCCGGCTCGACCGCGACGAAACGGTCGAGCAGGGCGCGAACCGCGAGCTCAAGGAAGAGATCGGCTTCGGCGCGCGCGAGATGCATATTCTCACGACGTTGTCGCTGTCGCCCGCGTACATGACGAGCATGACCCACGTCGTGCTCGCGCGCGATCTCTACCCGGAGCGTCTGCCCGGCGACGAACCCGAGGAGCTCGAAGTCGTCGAATGGAAGATGTCGGAGCTGCACAGCCTCGTCGAACAGCCCGACGTAACGGAAGGCCGCTCGATCGCCGCGCTGTTCATCGCGCGCGAATACCTGGCCGGCCGTTTCCGGCCGAAGGTCTGAGCATGGGACCGAATGCCGTCGCCGCCGACGACCTCGCCGAGCTCGCGCGCGCCTGCTGCGCGATAGCGCGTACGGCGGGAGCGGCGATCATGCATGTCTACGCCGGCGAATTCGCCGTCGAGCGCAAGGACGACAATTCGCCGCTGACCGCGGCCGATCTCGCCGCGCATCGCGCGATCCTCGACGGGCTCGCCGTGCTCACGCCCGGCCTTCCGGTGCTTTCCGAGGAATCGGCCGAGCAGGCCGGCTGGGACGAACGCCGGCGCTGGACGCGCTACTGGCTCGTCGACCCGCTCGACGGCACGCGCGAGTTCGTCAAGCGCAACGGCGAATTCACGGTCAACATCGCGCTGATCCACGAGCACCGGCCCGTGCTCGGCGTCGTGTTCGCGCCGGCGCTCGAGGAACTCTACTGGGCCTGGCGCGGCGGTCACGCGTATTTTTCCACAAATGAACAACGCGGCGAACGCACGCTCGGCACGCGCCGGCGCGGCGCCACGTTGCGCGTGGCGGGCAGCAGGTCGCATGCCGATCCGCGCATGCTCGGAGCGCTCGACAAGCTCGGCGCTCACGAACTCGTCGCGCTCGGCTCCTCGCTCAAGTTCTGCCGCACGGCGCGCGGCGAAGCCGATCTCTACATCCGCTACGGTCCGACTTCCGAGTGGGACACCGCCGCGGGCCAGTGCGTGCTCGAGCAGGCCGGCGGCGCCGTCACCGACATGGCCGGCGCGCCGCTTGCGTACAACACGAAGGAGTCGCTGCTCAATCCCGACTTCCTCGCCTGCGGCGACACGAGCGTCGATTGGACGAACCTGATCCGTTGAGCCGGCCGCCAAGCATGCATTCCATCGACGACCTGCTTCGCATCATGGCCACGCTGCGCGATCCCGTGCGCGGCTGCCCGTGGGACGTGAAGCAGGATTTCGCCTCCATCGCGCCGTACACGATCGAAGAAGCCTACGAAGTGGCCGATGCGATCGACCGTCGCGACTACGAGGATCTGCGCGACGAACTCGGCGATCTGCTGCTGCAGGTGGTGTTCCATGCGCGCATGGCCGAAGAGGCCGGGCATTTCCGCTTCGCCGACGTGGTCGAGGCGATCTGCACGAAGATGGTACGGCGCCACCCGCACGTGTTCCCCGACGCCGAAGGCAGGCTCGCCGAAGTCGCCGATGCGCAGGCGCAGACGGCGGCCTGGGAGGAGCACAAACGTCGCGAGCGCAGCGCCGCAGGCGGCGAGGACACGAGCGTGCTCGCGGGCGTCCCGCGCGGCCAGCCGGAGTGGCAGCGCGCGCTCAAGCTGCAGAAGCGGGCGGCCAGCGTCGGGTTCGATTGGAGCGACCCCGAACCCGTGCTCGACAAGCTCGCCGAAGAGATCGGCGAAGTGCGGCACGAGCTCGATACCGGCGCCGACGCCTCGCGGCTCGCCGACGAGATCGGCGATGTATTGTTCGTCGCCGTGAATCTCGCGCGGCTCGCGAAGGTGGACTATTCCGCCGCCTTGCGCGCCGCAAACGCCAAGTTCGAACGGCGCTTCCGCCGCATGGAGGCGCTGGCCGCGGCCGACGGCACCACGCTCGCCGGCATGCCGCTGGCCCAGCAGGACGCCTATTGGGACCGCGCCAAGGCCGAGGAAAAGGCGATCAAGGGACCTTAAACCTTCTTGCGCACCGCGGGCATCCTAAGGCAGGACAATCGTGGAGACGTGCATCATGCGAATCATCGTGGGTCTCGTTCTGAGCCTCGCCACCGGCGCCGCGCTGGCGACCGAGTGCAAGTACAGCGCCGAGCGCAATTTCGACGTCGATCCTGCCGGATTGCGCACGCTCGCGTTCGAACTCGGTTCGAGCGATCTGCACGCGCGCGGCGTCGCCGGGCTCGCCAAGATCGAAGTACGCGGCAGGGCTTGTGCGTCGGAGGAGAGCCGCCTCGCCGGGCTCAATGTGGAGCAGCGCCGCGACGGCGATCGACTCGTCCTCGTGACGCATCAGGCCGAATCGCAGACCTTCAGCCTGTTCGGCTCGAACTACGCGTACATCGACCTCGAAGTGCGCCTGCCTGCGACGCTGCCCGTCGAGGTGCGCGCGCGCTCGGGCGATGCCGATATCGCCGACGTGGCCGCGCTCGATTTCTCCTCGCATTCGGGCGACCTCGTTGCACACGGCATCAAGGGCGACATGGTCGTCGACGTGCATTCGGGCGACGTCAGGGCCGAGGACATCGGCAGCCTCGCGGTGCGCCATGCGGGCTCGGGTGATGTGACCGCGCGCAACGTGCACGGCGAAGTCACCGTCGGCCAAGTGGGCTCGGGCGATCTCGTGTTCGACGATGTCGCGCGCAGCGTGCATGTGGGCTCGGTCGGCTCGGGCGACGTCACGGTGAATCATGCGGGCGGCAACGTCGCGATCGGCTCGATCGGTTCGGGCGACGTGAACGTGAGCAGCATCGACGGCGATTTCACCGTGAGCTCGGCCGGCAGTGGCGATATCCACCACCATGGCGTCAGAGGCAAGGTCGAGATTCCCACGCGCGACGACTGACCGGCACGACCGCGAAAAAAAAGCGGCGGGGTGGGGTTGCCGCCGCCGCTCGAAGAGCGCCCGCCGCTCGCTCGGCAGACACGCTTGGCACATGGGCCGTGCGTTCCGTTGCGCGGCCTCGAATCGCCGCGCAGGGCGCGCAGCACGTGGAACCAACGCATGCGTGCGGCAGCGGTTGACTTGCACCTGCGGCGCGCGCGTCGCAGAATCGAATCGCCGACGCTCAGGGTCGATCCGATGGCCGCGCAGTACGCGAATTTCCGCGAGTTCTATCCGTTCTATCTTTCCGAGCACACCGACCGCACCTGCCGGCGGCTGCATTTCGTCGGCAGCACGCTCGTGCTGCTCGTCGCGGCGTCGGCGATCGCGACCGCGCACTGGCTCTGGCTGCTTGCCCTGCCCGTGCTTGGGTACGGTTTCGCCTGGATCGGCCATTTCTTCTTCGAAAAAAACCGTCCGGCCACGTTCACGCATCCGTTCTACAGCTTCGTCGGCGACTGGGTCATGTTCTGGCAGACGCTGACCGGCCGCATCCGGTTCTGATCCGCTTCAACCGCAAAAGGGGAACAACGCATGGCGTGGACGCACCTTGTCATCCTGCTCGCGCTCTTCGAGTACATCGGTTTCGGCATCCTCGTCGGCCGCGCGCGCGAGCGGTACGGCGTCAAGGCGCCGGCGATCACGGGCAACGAGATCTTCGAGCGCTATTTCCGCGTGCAGCAGAACACGCTCGAGCTATTGATCCTGTTCGTGCCGGCGATGCTGATCACCGCCCAATATTGGAACGGCGCCTGGGTCGCGCTGGTCGGCCTC
>DASRGX010000148.1:0-9919 GCA_035650835.1 Rudaea sp.
GAGCGATTGGATCTCGAGGTCCTTCAGCGTGGAATCGAGCGTGATCTTGTTCACGTCGATGCCGGCTTCCTTGGCAATGATGCCGAAGATCGTTTCCTGGACGCTGCTCATGAGTTTCTCCGCGGAAGCATTGAAAAGTAGGCGTTGATCGCTCGAAATCCCCGGCCGGCGCTCGAGGCTCGGCCTTGTCGGGGCGCTAGATTACCGTGGGCCGGGGTCCGCGGTCGATGGCGGCACCGATTTTCCGCCTTCGCCGTCGTCGCCGATCAGCAGGATGCCGGCGACGATGATCGCCGAGCCCAGGATTTGCGACCAGCCGATGTGCTCGCCGAACACGAGCCAGGACGCCAGCATGACGGCGATGAACACGAGCGCGCTGGTCGTGAACGCCGCCGAAAGGCGCGAGCGGCGCAGGATCGTCATCCAGGCGAGGAAGGCGCCGATGTAGCAGCCGACCGCCGTCCACAGCCACGGCGAGGAGGCTGCGCGCACGAACGCGGCGGGCGAAAAGTCGAACTCGCCCGTGTACCGGCCGGCGAGCTTCAGCGAGATCTGGCAGAGCGTTTCGAAACCGAGCAAGAACGCCCACGCGAGCGCAGCGGCGGCAGTAGGGCGCGAGAACTTCATTGCGGCATCCCGTCGATGAGCGCCGCAAGCTCGGGGTCGTGGCGGTCGAGGCGGAACAGCCGCTCGAATGCGGCGAACAGCGCATCGACGATGCGATTGCGATGCCGGTACCAGAGCCAATTCGCCGACAGCCGGCTGCCGAGCCTGAGTTTCTCGCGGTGCAAGCCCTGGCCGCTCTGGTAGAGCGGGATCGCGTGCTCGATGCAATACCGCACGTTTTCCATCCAGGAGACGAAGTATAAATTGTAGTCGCGCGTCACGGCGTAATCCATGCCGAAGAACTTGTCGAGCAGGCGCGCGCCGTCGCAGAGCATGAGGTTGAACGCGACGAGCCGCTCGCCGAGCCAATACAGCACGCAGAACGCGCGCTCGCCGAGCCCGCCGAGCACGCCCGCGAAGTAGCCGGGCGTCAGCTTCTCGAAGTCGAGTACGGCGTGCTCGTACGTCGCTTCGTAGAGACGCATGATCTCGTCGCGCACGTCGTCGATGTCGCGGCGATACTCGATGCGCAGCGCGGCGGCGGGTTTGAGCTTGCGCCGCATGTCCTTGCGCGTTCCCGCGCTCAGGCTGCGCAGGTAGGCGTCGAGATCGGCGAAGCGGACGTCCAGGTACGCGGTCGGCAGGCCGGGTTGCCGGCGCAGCCCGTGCTTGGGCGCGATCGCGGACCACAGCGCCTGCTGCGCGGCGCCGGCATCCTTGACGGCGAGCATGCGCGCGCGTTCCGCGGCGGCGTGTTCCTCGGCTTTGGCGAGCATCGCGTCGAGCGCTCGCTGCTGCGCGGCGGCGTCCATATCGGGCGCGAACCCCAAGTGGCAGATTTCGCCGACCGGCGAGCCGAGCGAGAGCATGCGTTGCCGCAGCAGGCGCGGGAACCGGCGATCGAGCGCCTCCGTGACGCGTCTGAGCGGTCCCGTCAGCGTCGTGTCGAGCTTGTACTCGACGAGGAAGGCCGGCACCGCGGCGCGCAGGCGACCGCCTTCGCGCACACCGAAGTAGCGCCACGAAAACCCGGCAAGGCCCGCACGCTCGACGGCGAGATAGTAGCCGTAGTCTTCGAGCTCGGCCGGGAACAGCGTATTCCATTCGTCGCGGCCGAAGGCCTCGATCGAATGCTCGACGACGACCTCCATCAATCGGCGGCGACGGCGACCTGTGCGCCCTCGTCGACGGCGGGCATGTGCACGAAGCGCGTCGCGGCGATGTGGTTGAAGAAACGGGCGGTGCGGTCGATGACCTTGTCGCGCTCTTGATCCACGGTGATCATGTGATAGCTGTTCTCGAGCAGCACGGTCTCGACCGGCCCGCGCACGCCGCGCACGATCATGCGCACGTTCTTGAGGCTCGCGACGTCGTCGTCGACGGCATGCATGACGAGGCAGGGCGTGCGTATGCTGCCGAGCTGCTGGCGCACGCGGAACGAGAGGCGGTAGAACTCGGCGAGCGACGGCCACGGGTTGCCCGGCAGGCCGGCCGCGGCGCTGTCGCCGTCGAGCATGCTGCCGGCGATGCGCTGACGGATGCGCTCGTCCTTGATGCCGAACGGGAAGCACTCGTGGAAACGGCGATGCCGGCCGAATCCCAGGCTCACGACGAAGGGCAGCATGAACGAAAGCCGCCCGATCCACGGGATCGTCCAGCCGTCGTAGACGAAGGTGGTGCCGTAAAGGCCGAGACCGTCGATCTCGTCGGGGCGATCCGCCGCGAGCTTGAGCGCCAGCAAGGCGCCCATCGAGAGTCCGGCCACGAACATATGGTCGACGTCCTTGCGCAGGCGGTCGGCCGCTTCGCAGACGCTGCCGTACCAATCGTGCCAGCCCGTGTTGAGCAGGTCCTGCTCGTCGCCGCAGTGCCCGGCGAGCTGCATGCCGTGCACCGTAAATCCAATGCGATTCAGGCCCTTGGCCACGAGCCGCATTTCAGTCGGCGTGCCGGTCAGGCCGTGGATCAAGAGGACGCCGGAACGTCCCCCAGGCATATAGAAATCTGCGCGTTTGATCATGAGGCAGCTCGTAGAAAATTCTGATTTATGGCCGTATTGTGCAAAACCAAACTTTACAAATGTCTAAAACCCCGGTTCGACCTCGTTCACGGCCAGCAGACGAGCGCGACGCCCGAGGCCACCGCAACGGTGCCGATCCAGCGCCGCATCGCCACCGGTTCGTGCAGCACGAAGCGGCTCGCCGCCACCACGCCGCAATATGACAGCGCCATGAACGGGAACGCGACGCTGAGCGGTGCCATGCTCAGCGCGGCAAACCACACGATGAACTCGACGACGTAGATCGCGACGCCGGCCACGATCATCGGCGAGCTCACGAGGCCGGTCAGGAACCCGATCGCGCCGCGGCGCTCGCGCGCCGGCGTCTCGTGTCCCACGCCGAGCTTGAAGCACACCTGCCCGGCGACGTCGCAGAGCACGGTGAGAATGAGCAGGATGAACGTCAGCATGCCGTCCCGGCCGTCACCGCCGCGTCGTCCGTTCGATCGTCACGAGCAACCCCCGATTCGTCTCTTCGTTGCGCGCAAGGAACTCCGGCACGGGCGTCGGCCGCTCGGGCTGGTCCATGCGCGCTTCCCAGCGCTTGAATACGTTGCGATGTGCGGGCGGCGAGTATTCCCCGCAGATGTCCGCGCCGACCACGCGCTTCGCTGCGCCGACGGCCGCGATCACCTCGAGCACTGCCGCGAGCGGCATCTTGCCCTGGTCCCAATTCGTGAACGCCTCGGCCGGCGGCAGCACGTCCTTGTCGATGCTGAACCACACGGCGTCGGTCTCGATCAGCGGAATTATAACATTCAGAGCCTCGGCGATGCCGAGTTCGGAAAGTTCGCGCCAGACAAGCCGCCCATCGCGGTACCGGTGGCCCGGACCGTCGGGCAGGCGCCGCCACACGCGCGACGGTGCGTGCTGCCACGGGAACAGCACGAGCCGGCCGCTCGCGAGTGCCGGCAGATTGCCGCCCTTGAGATCCGGACGCACGAGATCGTCGCTGCACGGCCCAAGCGTGACGACGCGCCGGATGTTGTCCAGCCGCAATGCCCGGTTGACCCAGGAACCGCAGTGCCAGCGCGGCGCAAGACGCACCCAATCGGGATGATTGTCGATGTGTACGATCGTCGTCGGTTCGCGCAACTGTTCCATGAGCAGCACGGCGACGTGGTGGAAATCGCCCGAGCCGAGCAGGTGCACTGCGCCGTCGGCGGGCGGTGCCGGCAGGCGCGCACGCGCGGCGGCGACGGTCGCGTCGCGGCTCCATAGCCGCAGCTTCGGGCCGAGATCGCGCAAGTCGACCCTGTCGACGCCGCTCCAGGGCGCGGCGTCGCGCAACGTGGACTGATCGCTCAGCGAGCCGTCGAGATCGAGGATGCGCAGGCGCACGGCGAAAGGTCAGGCGAGGCGGGGCCGCACCTTGCTCGCGGCTAGCTTGGCGTTTCGACGCGCGGTGTCGGTGTCCGCGGCGAACGCGAGCGCGACGCCCATGCGCCGGCGCGCGTAGCTCTCGGGCTTGCCGAACAGGCGCAAGTCGGTGTCCGGTACGGCGAGCGCCTCGGCCACGCCGTCGAAAACGAGCGGCTTGCCGTCGACGCCGCCGTAGATCACGGCCGACGCGCCCGGGCTCTTCAGGGCCGTGTTCACGGGCAGGCCGAGGATCGCGCGCGCATGCAGCTCGAACTCGCTCTGCCATTGCGTAATCATCGTGACCATGCCGGTGTCGTGCGGGCGCGGGCTCACCTCGCTGAACCAGACTTGCTCGCCTTTGACGAAGAGCTCGACGCCGAAGATGCCCTGGCCGCCGAGATCGTCGGTGACCTTGCGCGCGATCTCTTCGGCCCTGGCGAGTGCGGCCGGCGCCATCGGATGCGGCTGCCAGCTTTCGACGTAGTCGCCGTGCACCTGCAGGTGGCCGATCGGCGCGCAGAAGCGCGTCTCGACCGCGCCGCCCGGGCCGCGCGCGCGCACGGTCAGCAGCGTGATTTCATAGTCGAAATCGATGACGCCTTCGACGATGACGCGACCATGGCTCACGCGGCCGCCGGCCATCGCGTAATCCCAGGCGCGTTCGACGTCGGCAGGACCGTCGATGCGGCTTTGTCCTTTGCCGGATGAGCTCATGACCGGTTTGACGATGCACGGATAGCCGATGCCGCCGTCGATCGCCGCGCACAGTTCGGCGAGCGAATCGCAGAACTTGTATGGACTCGTCGGCAGACGGAGCGTTTCCGCAGCGAGGCGCCGGATGCCTTCGCGGTTCATGGTCAGGCGCGCTGCGCGTGCGGTCGGCACGACGCGCGCGACGCCCGCTGCTTCGAGCGCTTCGAGCATCGGCGTGGCGATCGCCTCGATCTCGGGCACGACGAGGTCGGGCTTCTCGGTCTCGATGAGCGCCTTCAGCGCTTCGGGATCGCTCATCGCGATCGTGCGCGCATGATGCGCGACCTGCTGGCCCGGCGCATCCGCGTAGCGGTCGACGGCGATCGTCTCGACGCCGAGCCGTTGCAGCGCGATGAGCACTTCCTTCCCGAGCTCGCCCGCCCCGAGCAGCATCACGCGAGTGGCGGACGAAGACAGCGGCGTGCCGAGGGCCGGCAGGGTGGGTGCGGGCATGAGGGTTCCGGGAGGGGGTGACGAGGGCGCTATTATCCCGCATGCGCCGTGCGGGCGCACTTCCGACGGAGATTCGAAGATGGGCCTCTTGATCCTGGGACTCGTCGTGTTCCTCGGCGCGCATTCCGTGCGCATCTTCGCCGAGGGGTGGCGCGCACGGCAGATCGCGCGCTTCGGCGCGAACGCGTGGAAAGGCGTCTACTCGCTCGTGTCGATCGCCGGCTTCGTGATGATCGTCTGGGGTTTCAGCCAGGCGCGCCAGCATGCCGTCCCGATGTATGTCCCGCCGCTATGGCTGCGCCACGCGAATGCGCTGTTTACGCTCGTCGCCTTCGTGCTCGTCGCCGCGGCTTACGTGCCGCGCAATCACGTCAAGCAGAAGATCGGACATCCGATGCTGGCAGGCGTGAAGATCTGGGCGTTGGGACATCTGCTCGCGATCGGCATGCTGCACGACGTCGTGCTGTTCGGCGCGTTCCTGGTCTGGGCGATCGCCGATTTCGCCGTTTCGCGGCGGCGCGACCGTCTGAACGGCACGACGTATCCCGCGGGCACCCTCGTCGGCGATCTCGCCACGCTTGCGGTCGGCGTCGCCGCGTGGGCGGCGTTCGCGTTCTGGCTGCATGCGCGTTGGATCGGCGTCGATCCGTTCGGCTGAGCACACACATTTTTACATTTGTACGCGGCAGCCCGGCTGCGGCGAGCGTGTATGATCGCGCTTCGCCGCCCGGCGCACGTGGTACTGCACGGACGAGCTTGCCGCCACGATGAATGCGACGTTCCCATTGCCCGAGCCGCGGTTGAGCGAGGAGACGCTCGCGCAACCGAACCTGCGTCTTCGCATCGGTGCGCACATCGTGGATGTCGGCGCCTTGCGCGTGATCACGCGTCCCGAATATCCGCGTCTGACGAGCAAGGCCGTGGCCGTGCTGCTCGAGCTCGTGCGCCATGCCGGCGACACGGTGCCGCGCGACGCCGTGCTCGATCGCGTCTGGAAGGACCGCGTCACGACGCAAGACGTGCTGACCCAGGCCATCAAGGAGCTGCGGCGCGCACTCGGCGACGATACGCGGCCGGCGCGCTACATCGAGACGATTCCGAAGGTCGGCTATCGGCTCGTCGCGGCGATCGAGCCGATGCCGGCCATCGATGCGCCGTCGGGGGTGCCGCTCGAGTTCCAAGCGGCAGCGTTCGAGGCCGATGCCGCGGTGACGCCACCGACGCGGTTGCGCACCGTGCACTGGGCGTGGTTCGCGACGGCGGCGCTCGCCTGTGCACTGGCGTTGATCTTGGGCGTGCGTGCCGCGCGGCTCGCTCCGGCGTCGAACAAGCCGCATTGGCGCGCTGCCGACATGCGCCTGATCACGTCCGATCCCGGGGCCGAACGCCGCCCGCACCTGTCGCCGGACGGAACGCGCGTGGCGTACAGCAAACTCGTGCCGGATCGGACCGCTCGCGTCTACACGCGCGCAGTGGAACCGTCGCAAGTGACGCCGCTGAGCTCAGGCGCCGACGGCATCGAAACCGCGCCCGTGTGGTCGCCCGACGGCAGCGAGATCGCGTTCGAGCGCCTGAGCCGCGACAGCTGCCGCATCGTCGTGGCCTCGAGCGCGGGCGGCGCCGAGCGCGACGTCGGCGTCTGCCACGACTACGCCACGAATTACTTCGACTGGATGCCCGACGGCAAATCGCTGATCGTCGCCGAACGCCTCGGCGACCGCGGAAGCGATCTCACGCTCGAGCGCTTGGACCTCGCCTCGGGAGTGAAGCAGCCGCTCTCGTATGCGCGCGCGCCGAGCGATCAGGATCTCGACGCGCACTACTCGCCCGACGGCCGGTTGATCGCATTCCGGCGCGGCCTCAATCCGAACAGCGATCTCTATGTGATGCCGGCCGACGGCGGCCCGGTGCGCCAGCTCACGCATTTGTCGATGCGCATTCGAGGTTACACCTGGACGGCGGACGGCAGCGCGCTCCTGTTCTCGTCGAACATGGGCGGGGAATTTTCGTTGTATACCGTCGCGCTCGGCAGCGGACGCATCGAACCGCTCGGCGTGATGCCCGCCGAGCATCCGCACGCCGCGCTACGTGACGACACGGTCGTCTACGAAATCCCGCGCATCCGCACCGAGCTCAGCGAGCTCACCCTGGGCGGTTCCGCGAAGCCGCGGCCGCTGGCGCCTTCGACGGGCAGCGACGGTGCTCCTGCTTTCGCGCCGGACGGCGGTGCGGTCGCATTCATTTCCGATCGCGACGGCTCGCCGCAGGTTTGGCTCCACGACGAAACGGACGGCGAGACCTCGCCGCTGACGCGCTTCCCGGGCAGCGCGCTTCTGCATCCGAACTGGAGCGCCGACGGCAAGCGCTTGCTCGTGACGGTCAAGCGCCAGGGCGAAGGCGAGCTCGTCGAGATCGACGTCGCGAGCCGGCGTCAGCGCATCGTCAACGCGGCCGACGAGCACGTGCTGTCGGGCGTCTACGGCGACCGGCCCGGGACGGTGTTGATGCTCGTCGGCGCGTCGAATCCGCAGGACAAGCTCGTACGTATCGACGAGGCCGGCAGCGCACACGAACGGCGCAGCGTGATCGCCGAAGCCGTGGCCCACGTCGAAGTCGATGCGCAGAACGGAAACGTGTATTACACGAAGACGGGCGAACGCGGCTTGTTCCGGCGCGCGCTCGCGGGCGGCCCGGAAGAGTTCGTCACGCCGCTCGTGACATCGCTCAATTTCGACGGCTGGCGTATCGTGCACGGCCGCGTCTGGTACTTGCGCGACATCGAGTTCCGCCCCATCGACATCCACGAGTTCGATCCGGCCACCGGCAGCGATCGCTCGCTCGGCGTGTATCCGATGGATCTCGCGGACCTCAATTTCAGCGTGAGTCCGGACGGCAGCCGCGTCGTGCTCGTGCCTGTCGCGGCTCGCGACACGGACGTCGGGGCGTTTCGTTTGATTCCGTCGCGCTGAGCCCGCGGGATCTCCGCAATTTAGATCACGCATCCTGGACATTCCAGCAACCACGACGTCGCAAAAATCCGGGAAACTGATCCTGCCCTCTCCAACGGGCTGCTGTACCAGGCGGATCACCGGGTCGGGACCCCGGTGGTCCGCCGCTTCTCTCTCGCCCGACGCGCGCTTCGCCTGCGAACCGCGCGAAGCACAATCGTTGCGCCGCGATTCGGCAAGAATTCGTACAGATTTCGGCAGGATTTCATGATTCCCCGCCGCCGGCCGCCTACAAGTGCGACCGGTTTCAGCAATGCGGGCCGGTCGTGCACATCCAAACGCATCATCTCGGACACGGGTCCAATCTGGTACTCGAGTTTCCCACGGCCCGGCAAGGCGAGGCGGGGCTGCTCAAGATCGTCGGCGGCGGACGCGGCTGCGTGTTCCGCAGCGAAGGGCCTGCCGCTGGAGTCTGGCTGCCGCTGCGTGGACGCGTGCAGGTCAACGTGGGAGATACCGAATCGATACTCGTGCCGGGCGAGCTGCGCGTCACCGAAGCCGGTGCGCGCATCCAGGCGATCGGCCGCGGCAACGCGCTATGGGTGGCCTTGCTCGCCGACGCCGCGAGCTGGCGTCAGATCCTGCGCACGCAGCAGGCCGTGCCGACGCCCGATCCCATGCTGTTTCCGCATCGTCATGCCGCCGACCGCGCGCTGCGTCTGAAAGGCGTGGCGCTCGCGCGCGCCACGGCCAACGGCGCGCTCGAGGCGGCGGCCAACGCGCTCATCGACAGCCTCGTCGAGCTGCAGATGCCGCTCGCGGAAATCATCGCGCGCTGCCCGGGACGCACGTACGTGCAGCGCCGGCAAGTGTTCCTGCGTCTGCAGCGCGTGCGCAACTACATCGCGGCGAACTGCCATCTCGAGCTCGACAACGCCGTGCTCGCGCGCATGGCGAACTATTCGCCGTGGCACTTCATCCGCGCGTTCCGCGCCGCGTACCGCGAAACGCCGCACGCGTTCGTGACCGATCAGCGCCTGCTGCGAGCGCGCGAACTGCTGCGCCGCAGTCCGCTCGCGATCGCCGAGATCGCGCTGGCTAGCGGCTTCGAGAACCGCTGTGCGTTTTCGCGCTTGTTCCGCCAGCGTTTCGGCGTACCGGCGGGGGCGCTGCGCCGGCAGCTCGAAATACGCACGCGCCGACGCACGCACGTCGATCGCGCAATTCCCGCAACGTCGGTCAGCGCTTAACGGCAACGACGCGTCCGCCGCTTTTCTTAAGTTTCCGTTTCGACGTGCTGCATCTTTGCGGCAGCGGTGTCGTGAGCGCTTGGCGACGACGCTCAACTCAGGGACGAGACGCCAACGCAGCCGCGGCACGCCCCTGCCTCCGGTTCGTCGATACGGCTGAGGCAGGCAGAAGTCATTTCCGCAAATCACAAATGTAAGTCACTTGGAGAACAATATGTCGAGTACTCTGCTCCGAAACGCAATACGACAAGGCTTGCGCACCTACGGTCTTGCCGGCGCCGCCGTCGCGCTCGGCTACAGCGCCGTGCCGGCCCAGGCGCAAGACGCCACCCCCGACAAGAGCCAGGCGCTCGACACCATCGTGGTGACGGGCTCGAACATTCGCCGCGTCGACATCGAGACCGCGAACCCGGTCGTGACGATCGACAAGGCGGCGATCCAGCAGTCCGGCAAGCTCACGCTCGGCGACCTCGTGCAGAACCTGCCGT
>DASRGX010000149.1:0-19173 GCA_035650835.1 Rudaea sp.
TTGCACCGCGGCGCGCCGCCGACGCAGCGCCCGGCCGGGTTCGTTCGCGAGATAGAGCGTTCCGCGCATCACGACGGAACGAAGGCGCGCTATTGAATCGTACGCTTGGGTTCGGCGTGCGCGATGGCGAGGAGCCGCTGCCGCGCTTTTTCGTGCTTGTCGTGCAGCTCCAGGTAGCGCAGACGGTCGGCGCGATGCCGGCCGAGCAGAGTATGGGTCTGCGTCACGTACCAGGCTGTCTCTTCGAACGTAAGGCCGACGAGAACCTCACGCCCGCGCGCATCGGACGACAGCGCGCGCAGCTCCTCGAGATAGGACCGCTCCGACTCGGAAAAGGCGAATTTGCGGGGCATGGAAGCAACTCTGGGGACTGGGCCGCGCCGGGACTATACTACAACTCCCGAGATCGAACTTGAGCGGCAATGGCCGCTCGGCACCGCTCGTGTCGCTTTGCTTTCGCATCGTTTCGGCATGCCGTTTTTCTCCGGAGGCGTCGACGTCGCGGCGGAACTCCGTGGCGGCGATCACGCCGCGGCTCCATGAGGGACGCTATGGATAAGGAAATTCTGTTTCGCGCGGGCGCCGTCGTCTACGCCAAGAACATCGACAGGATCGCGCGGTTCTATTCCGAGCTCGCCGAGCTCGGCATCGTCGAACGCGAGCCGGGTTTCGTAGTGCTCGAGTCGGCGGCGTTCCAACTCGTCGTGGTGGCGGTGCGTCCTGCGATCGCAGCGCGCATTGCGATCTCCGCGCCGCCTGCGCGGCGCGAAGATGCCGCCGTAAAGCTTTGCTTCGCGGTTGCCGATCTGGCGGCGGCTCGTGCCTGCGCCGCCGATCTCGGCGGCGAGCTGAACGCGCCGGAACGCGAATGGGAGTTCCGCGGAAGCCGCGTTTGCGACGGCTACGACCCCGAAGGCAATATCTTCCAAGTGCGCGCACCGTTGACCTGAAACGGCTGGGTGGCGTTCTCGTCGCGGTGTCAAACTCTACAGGTAGCGCCCGTAACAATTCGGGAGCACACTTGCGCGCCGACGCGCCCTCCGAGGGTTCTGCCATGGCTTTCCCATCGTCGATGATGGCGTTCGCTTGTGTGGCATCGATGCTGGTGTCGGCGTCCGCCGTCGCAGCGCCGAGCCCGACGATCGTCGAGTACGCCATCCCCACGCCGGCCAGCGGGGCGGCGTCGATAGCGCGCGGCCCCGATGGCGATCTCTGGTTCACCGAAAACACGGCCGGCAAGATCGGCAGGATCACGCCGACCGGCGCGGTGACGGAATTCTCGTTGCCCGCCGGCGCCAAGCCGCAGTCCATCACCGCGGGACCTGACCGCAATCTTTGGTTCACGGACAAAGGCACGAACGCCATCGGCAGAATCACGACCGCGGGCAGCGTGCTCGAATTCGCCTTGCCGGCCGCCGGCAGCTATCCCTACGGAATCACGCAGGGACCCGATGGAAATCTCTGGTTCACGGAATGGCGCTGCGGCGGCTGCGATCCGCGTGCGCCGGGCAACGGCGGTACGATCGGCCGGATCACGCCAGCGGGCGCAATCGCCGAGTTCACGCTGCCCACGTACTTCAGCTTGCCCGAAACGATCACGCCGGGTCCCGACGGCAATCTCTGGTTCGTCGAGACCGCCGCGAACCAATTCGGCCGCATAACCCCGACGGGCGCGGTCACCGAGTTCGCTCATGTCGATGGCGATTACAGCGCCCTCAGCGGCATCACGCCGGGCCCCGACGGCAATCTGTGGTTCACGAAGATTTTCTCGTGCTACGGTCTGTGCACGGCGCCGACCAATCCGATCGGGAAGCTCACGCCGAGCGCGGTCGTCGTCACCGAATTCGCGCAGCCGGCGTTCGACAGCTTCGCGGCCGTCACGAGCGGGCCCGACGGCAATTTGTGGTTCACCGACAGCTCCGGCTACGTGGGACGCGCAACGACGCAAGGTGCGCTCACGTTCTATGCGACGCCGACATCCGGCAGCGCGCCGAGTGGTATCGCGAGCGGGCCGGACGGCAACGTGTGGTTCGTCGAGACCGGCGCGAACAAGGTGGCCAAAATCGTGATCGTGCCGGCCGGTGGCGTGGCGGTCGCGGCCCTGCCGGCGGCATCGGACTACGCGCTCGTCTGTCTCGCCGTGCTGCTTGCGTTCGTCGCCATTCTCGCCGAGCGCAGCCGAGGCCTCTAACGCGACGCTCGCGAGCAGACGTCGAGCGGGATGGCATCGGCGAGCCTCGCGTAACCGGCGTCGTTCGGATGCGTGTGATCGCCACTGTCGTAATCCGCGCGCAACGTTGCGGGATGGTCGGGATCGCGCAGTGCGGCATCGGCATCGACGACTGCATCGAACGTGCCGCTCGTTCGCAGCCAGGCGTTGACTGACGTTCGCACGCGTTCTTTTTGCGCCGTATGGAAACTTTCCGCGAGCGTCGAACCGGCGAATGGCGGCAGCGTCGTGCCGACCACGCGCACGCCGCGTGCATGAGCCAAGGCAACGAGTTTGCGGAAGCCGGCGGCGAGCGCCTCGGCCGCGACCGGCGGGTCGTGCGGGGCGAGCGCTCCTGGAAACGCGATGTCGTTCGTGCCGATGCGCACGATGACGCAGGCGACTCCCGGAGCGTCGAGCGCGTCGCGAGCGAAACGCGCGAGGCCCGATTCGCCGAAGCCGGCGCCGAACTCGGTCTCCTCGGGGCTGCCGCGCAGCAGACGGTTGCCGATGATGCCTTCGTCGAGCACGCCGTAGCGGCCGCTCCGGTTCAGGCGCGCGGCCAACATGTCGGTCAAGCGCCGATTCGCATCGCGCGTCGAGCCGTCGCCGTCCACCGTCGAATCGCCGAACGCGACGATGGTCGTTCCGGGAGTCGGTGCGGCGACGTCCACTCCCGTGAGGAAGGGCCACGTCGTGATCGTCCGTTGGACCGGAAACGACGCGTTGCCGGTGACGTCGCCCGTGCCCGCTGCCGCGACGTAGCTCGTCTGCAACGCGAGCAGGTGCGACGTGGTGGCGCGGGTCGCACGAGGAAAGAACACGCTGACGGCGAGGTCCGTGCCGGCGGCGACGTCGAGCGCCACCGGATCGCTGACCGCGGCAGCGCGTGCTGAAATTTTTACGTCAGCGCGGCCGCCGAACAGAAGCTGCCGATCGCTGGCGGGATCGATCTGCGCATCGCGTTCGCGGCGCGCGACGTGCGCGGCACCGATCTCGAGCGGCGCATCGCCGTAGGCGTTCGAGAAACGCACGCGCAATTGCGTGCCGCTCGTGCCGGCATGCACGATGAGCCGCACGCTCTGCTTATCGAATGTGTCGAGCGTGCCGGGCAGAGACGGCTGCGGCGCCGCCGCCCATGCGCCGATCCAGATCGGCGCGGCCGTGGCGCTTTGCGCGAACAGCAACAATGTCGAGACGACGATGCGGCCCGTGCGGTCCGTCTGGTGTACGCACGCATGCATGTGAGGTTCCGGTTGCCCGCGAGCGGCGCAGCGTGCACGAACCACGCGGCATTGCGCCAGCGCGGTCCGCCGATTCCGCGACGAGGCGATGCGGGCGCGCGCTGGAACGCCGCGCGCCGTTCCTCACCAGATATGCACACGCGCTTCCGGCGCGACGTAGAGCTTTTCGCCGGGCTTGACGCCGAAATCGCCGTACCAGGCGTCGATGTTGCGCACGACGCCGTCGACGCGGAACTGACGCGGGCTGTGCGGATCGCTGACGACCTGGCGGCGCACGAAATCGTCGGTCACCTTGCCGCGCCAGGCCTGCGCCCAGCCCAGGAACACGCGCTGATCGCCGCTCAAACCGTCGAGCACGGGCGCCGGCTGGCCTTTGAGCGACGCGTGGTACGCATCGAGCGCAAGCGTGAGTCCGCCGAGATCGGCGATGTTCTCGCCCATCGTGAGGTCGCCGTTCACGTGCACGCCGGGCAGCGGCTCGAACGCGGAATACTGGGCGCCCAAGCGCTTGGCGCGTTCTTCGAATGCCTTTGCGTCCGCTTCCGTCCACCAGTCGCGCAGCGCGCCCGCCGCATCGATCTTGCGTCCTTGGTCGTCGAATCCGTGCGTGAGCTCGTGGCCGATGACGCCGCCGATCGCGCCGTAGTTGATCGCCGGGTCGGCGGCTGGATCGAACATCGGCGGCTGCAGGATGCCCGCCGGGAAGACGATGTCGCGCAGCGAGCCGTTGTAGGCGTCGTTGGTCTGCGGCGTCATGCCCCAGTCGCTCTTGTCGACGGGTCCGCGGAAACGCCCCACGTAGAACGCCCAATCCGCTTCGCCGCAACGGCGCACGTCGCCGAGCAGATCGTCTTCGCGGATCGTGAGCGCCGAGTAGTCGCGCGGATGGTCCGGGTAGCCGACCTTGATCGTGTAGGTCTCGAGTTTCTTGAGCGCTTCCTTTTTCGTTTCGGCCCCCATCCAGTCGAGCTTCTCGATGCGCGCATGGAAAGCGGACTTTAAATTGTCGACGAGCGCTTCGATCTTGGCTTTCGCCGCAGGCGGAAAATACTTGGCCGTGAACAACTGGCCGACGCCGAAGCCGAGCGTGCCGAAGGTCCCGTAACGGTCGCCGACGCCGAAATCGCCGCCGCCGACGGCATACACCGCGCGTTTCCAGCGCGCCTGCTGCTCCTTCTGGCCTTGCAAGGTGCGGTTGTGCATCTCGAAGTAGGCGTCGGCGAACGCCTTCGAGAGATATGGCGCAGCATTGTCCGCAATGTGGAAAGCCTGCCAGGCTCGCAGCGTCGCGACGGGTGTTTTCGCATAGAGCGCGGTCAATTTCGGAAATGCGCTCTTCTCGGCGATCACGACGTGGTCGATGGACGCGGTCTTCGCTGCGGCGAAGAACGCCTTCCAGGCGAAGCCCGGCGCGAATTTCGCGAGCTCGGCGACGCTCATCGGGTTGTACGTCGCGACCGGATCGCGCTGCTCGGCCTTGCTCCAGCTGGCCTGCGCGACCGCCGTTTCGAATTCGACCACGTGGTTAGCGCGCGCCTTGGCGTCGCTCCAGCCGGCGAGCTCGAGCAGCGTGCCGACGTAATCGAGATATTTCTGCTTCTGCGCGGCGAACTCCGGCTTCAAGTAATAGTCGCGATCCGGCAGACCCAGGCCGCCCTGGACGACGTAGAGCGCGTAGCGCGTCGGGTCCTTGAGATCGACATCGATGCCGAGATTGAAGAGACTGCCTTCGAAATCTTCGTTCGTGCGGCCCATGAGCGCAGCGAGTGCATCGCGCGTCTTCGCCGCGCGCACGGCATCGAGCGCGGGCGCCAGTGGCTTGGCCCCCAGGGCTTCGATGCGCGCCTCATCCATGAACGCTTTGTAGAACGCGCCGACCTTGCCTTCGAGATCGGTGGGCGGGTTCGCCGCTTTCGCCGCCGCGGCTTCCATGAGCTCGTGCAGGCGGCCCTCGGTCTTGTCGGTCATGGCCAATCGTAGGCTGTAGCCCGGCTTGTCGGCGGGAATCGTCGTGTGCGCGAGCCACGTGCCGTTGGCGTAGGCGAAGAAATCGTCGCCGGGACGCACGGACTTGTCCATCGCGCCTAGATCGAAACCCCAGGTTCCGTATTGCGGCGTCGCTTCGTCCGCGACGGCGCACGTCATCGTGATCGCCATACCGCACAATGCGGCCAGCCACTGCCGTTTCATGTCCTGCCTCCCGAGCCGGTTCGTGCGCGCATGCTGCCAGCGCGGCGCCGGCGCGCGCAGTGCCGAAAGCTGGGACATGTGACTTCCGGCCCGCTTGCGTTTTGCGCGGCGATCTACTACAAATGTAGTACGACAGTTGTAGAAGAAGACCATGGCCGAAGCGAAACCCGATGTCGTGCTCAGCGAGCTGCAGATCGCCGTGATGCGGGTGCTCTGGCAGCGGGGCGAAGCGAGCGTCGCCGATGTTGCCGCCGCGCTCGCCGAAGAACGCGGGCTCAAGTACACGACGGCGGCGACGCTGCTCACGCGCCTCGATAAACGCGGCGTGGTCAAGCAGCGTCGCGACGGCCGGCAATTGGTCTACCGAGCCTTGGTGAGCGAACCGCAGGTACGGCGTTCGATGGTCTCGGAGCTCATCGGCAGCCTCTTCGGCGGCGATCCGCGCGCGCTCGTCGCGCATCTCGTCAGCGAAGCCGAAATCGCTTCCGGCGACGTGGAGCGTGTGCGCAAGCGTTTGGCGAAACGACGTGGAGAGTCCTCATGAACGTGCTCGCGGCCTGGTTGCTCACCGTGCTCGTGCAAGGTTCAGCGCTGCTGCTTCTCGCAGCGGCGATCGACGGAACGCTTCCGCGGCAGCGGCTCACCTGGCGCGAGCTCGTCTGGCGCACGGCGCTCGTCGGCGGCGTGTTGACCGCGACCCTGCAGTTCGGCGCCGGCTACCTGCCGCTCGCCGGGCGCTGGCCCGTGCGAGCGCCTGCCGCGCATGTCGATCCGGCTCCGCTGCCGCAAGATACCGCTCCGCTCCCGCGAGCGATGGCGCCGGCGAACGCGCCGTCCGCTACGCCACTCGTGTCCGCGCGTGCCGACGCCATGCCCGGCGAACCTCGCGCATGGGATTGGCCGCTCGGAGTTGTCGCATTGTGGCTGATCGGCGCAGCGATCGCCGCCGCGCGCACCGCTGGAAGCGTGGCGAAGCTCCGGCGCGCGCTTGCGACGGCGACGCCGGTCGCCGGCGACGCACTCGCCGCCGCGCTGCACGAGCTTGCTGCGCGCGCGCGCGGGCCGCGGCCGAAGCTCGCGCGCCTGGCAGGCATTCCGAGCCCCATCGCCGCGCGCGGAGACCTCATCGTGGTACCGGCGTGGGCCGGCGAGACACTCGAACCTGCGCAGCTGCGCGCGATGCTCGCGCACGAGCTCGCGCACCTCGCGCGTCGAGATCCGCAGTGGAAGCTCGCTATCGCGCTGTGGCGAGTACCGTTCTGGTTCCTGCCCGCAGGACGTGCGTTGCGCCGCCTGGACGAGCTCGCCGAACTCGCATGCGACGCCTGCGCCGCGCAGTCGCTCGGCGATGCGCACGGGCTCGTGGAATGCCTCGCCGCCTGCGCGGAGCGGCACACCCGCGCACCCGCGCTGCGCCTGGCGCCGGCGATGGCGGCGCACCGGTCCTCGCTGCTCGTCCGCATCGATCGTCTGCTCGAAGGAGTTTCCATGGACACTGCCACTGCCGGCGCCGCCGCGCGCCTCGTCGCCGTCGTCGCGCTTGCGACAGGCGCCTTTTGCCTGCCCGCCATCGGTTTCGAGACGGCGCGGGCGGCCTCGCCGCCGCCCGCTGCGCCGAAGACGAGTCAGTCGAGCATCAGCATCCACGCGGACGACGAAGGCGGCGGTCACACGATCGTGAGCCAGAGCGATGCGACGCATAAGTTCCGCGCCGACATCGACGGCAAGATGGCCCTCAGCGCCGACGAGACGGACGTCGCGAGCATCGACGGCACGGCCCGCCTCGAACAAACGCGCGACGGCGTCAGTCAACGCATCGATCTCACCGCCCGCAACGGTGCGATCGAACGACGCTTCTTCGTCGACGGCACGGAGCGCCCCTACGACGACCGCGCACGCGCCTTCATGGCGAGCGCCGTGAAGCAGCTCGTGCGTAGCGGCATCGATGCGGAAGCGCGTGCCAAGCGCCTTTTCGCCGCCGGCGGCGCGCAACGCGTGCTGGACGAGATCGATGCGATCCCCTCCGACTACGTGCGACGCGTCTACTTGGTCGAGCTGTCGAAAGCGGGCAAGCTGACGGCGGCCGAGCTCGATCGCGCGCTGGCCGATGCCGGCGGCATGACGTCCGATTACGAGCGCCGCCAGACGTTGGACGCCCTGTTCGGCACGCAGGCGTTCGACGCGCCGCGCGACGTCACCTTGCTGGCGCAAGGCGCGCGTTTCTCGTCGGACTACGAACGCGCGGAACTGCTCGTCGCGGCATTGCCGCGGCTCGTCGATGCACCGCAGGTGCGCCAGGCGTGGCTCGATGCCGCGCTCGGCATCCGCTCCGATTACGAGCGCCGGCGCACGCTTGAAGCGGCGCTCACGCGCGGCGGCCTCGCGGACGCGCAGCTCGAGGCCATTCTCGACGCCAGCCGAAGCTTCGGCTCGGATTACGAGCGGCGCGAACTGCTCACGAGCACGGCCAAGCGGATCCACGACCTCGATGCGGTGGCGCCCGCGTACGTGCGTTCCACGCAACAGATCGGCTCTGACTACGAACGCCGCGAAGCGCTGCTCGCCCTCATCAAGGCCGGCAAGCTAGGCACCTCGGGTGCCGCGGCCGTGCTCGATTCGGCGGCGCAGATACGTTCGCCGTACGAGTGCAGCCAGGTGCTCGTCGCGCTCGCGCGCGAGTTGCCGGACGACGCGGCGCTCGTCGCGCGCTATCACGACGTCGCTCAGCGCCTGCCCGATGCCGAGCGCGACGCCGCGGAGCGCGCGCTGGGCCGATGGGCCATGTGATGTCGGAAACTCCGGCAGTCGCCGAAGCGCGCGGGCAGGCAAGCTCGTCACAACCCGTCATCGTTGCCGCATATCGCCGGCGCTGCAACTGGCAGTTCTGTCATGGCGCCGCGGCGGCCGATCTGATGAACTAGCGCGTCGTTCGGGGAACGGCCGGCGCACGGCACGCGCGCCGCAGTCGCGCGACATCCATCCGATTCCGGGGAAGACGATGGCCAAGATCAACGACGAACAGGCGGCGCAATACGCGCTCATCGCGATGGCGGCCGAGGACATGCTCGATCCGAGCCACCAAGTCCTTGCGCCCGCTTTGCCCGCGGCACTGGCAAAGAGCTGGCAGCTCGTCGGCCACATGACGGCGCTCAACGCGCTGCTCGGCGTCCAGAAGATCGGACTCGGCGACCGCGTCTACTACGGCTTTCTCGCGCGTTCGACGCAGGATGCGACGCAGTATCTCGCCGTCGTGCGCGGCACCGAGGAGGTCATCGAGTGGATCGAGGATCTCGAAGGGTTGCTCATTGCCGGACCGCCCGTCGGCCTCGTGGAGCAGGGCTTTTATTCGATCTACGAATCGATGCGCTATCTCGCGCTCGGCGCGGGCGCGAGCACGGCCGCCACGGCGCCGCTCGCCGCCGCGGGCATCGCGGCCGTGTTGCCGGCGGGCGCAGCCGTCACGGTGATCGGCCATAGTCTGGGTTCGGCGATCGCGTCCTATTTGATGGCGGACCTCGCACGCGGGGCCAACGGTAAATTCGCGGTCGGCGGTTCATTGTTCGCCTGCCCGAAGCCCGGCGACGCGGCGTTCGCGCGCAACGTGGATGCCGTCGTCGGCGCGGCGAACTACGTTGTATACAATTACATCCGCGACATCGTGCCGCATGTGCCGCCGAGTCTGCCGCTCGGCCTAGGCTTCCAGCCGCTGCCGCAGACGACCTGGATACAGCCCGCGAAAGCGCAGGCCAAGATCAAGAACGATCCCGTCTGCAACCATCACGCGTACTGCTACGCCGCGATGCTCGACTACACCGCCGTCCAGGCGATGAGCCCGGCGAGCGTCCCCTGCATCCTCGGCAAAGGCTGATCCGGCAGCGTGCGTGCCGGCGTCACGACCGCTAAAGCGGAGGCTGTCATGTCGCAAGAACCGAACGCGCGCAAGACGGTGAACGAAGCGCTATCCGACGAAACGGCCGGCTTGCGTAGCGATGCATCCGTATCGCCGCCCGCTGGAAAGGCCGTCAAGCCGCCAGAACCGAACCCCTGCAAAACGTTCAACGAAGTCTTGTTCGACGAAGTCGGCCGTTTGCGTCCCGGCGCATTCGCCGATCTCGCGCCGACCACCGTCGACGCCGACAAGCCCGTACGCGCGGACAACTTGCGGACGCTCTACGGCGCGATCGGCAAGTTGAAAGCCGAACCCGGCAAGCCCGGGACGGGCCCGCTGTCGGCGCTCTGCTTTTCGGGCGGCGGGATACGCAGCGCCACGTTCAACCTGGGCATCTTGCAAGTGCTCGCCAAGTACCGCCTGATCGACAAGTTCGACTACCTCTCGAGCGTGTCGGGCGGCGGATACATCGCGAGCTGGGTGCGCACGTGGATGTGGCGTGCGGATTCTCCCGAGAGCATGCAAGACGCGCTCGCCGGCAAAGGGAACACGCGAAATCCGCTGGCGCCCGAGCCGAAACCGCTCGACCACTTGCGCGAGTACAGCAACTACCTGACGCCGAAGCTCGGGCTGTTCTCGCCGGACACCTGGACGCTCGCCGCGATCGCGGTGCGCAATCTGCTGCTCAATTGGCTCGTCATCGTGCCTTTGCTGAGTGTCGTGAGCGCGACGCCGCTGTTCGTGTTGCTGCTCGTCATGAGCAAAGGTTGGAACCCGCAGACCGGCGATCTGCTTCTGCGCGCCGCGATCGGCATGGCGCTGTTCGCAAGTTTCGCTACGCACTTCTGCCGGCGTTTCGCCAAAGGGCCGGGCATGAGCCAGGGCCTGATCGTGACGTTTTCGATCGTGCCGACCTGCCTCGCCGCGACGCTGCTCTCGACCGCGGCACTCGGCCTCGGTTTGCCGGGGCTCGATGCGCACGCGCAACCGCCGGCGCCCGAAAGCGTGCACGCGTTCGCTGCGCTTTGGTGCATCGGCATTCCGCTCGCGGGCTGGATCGCGACCGAAGCGATATTCCTGCGCCGCGACGGCAATTTCCGCCGTCCCGCGCTGTGGATCATGGCGCTATGGGAGCTCATCGGCCTCGTCATATCGGGTGTGATCGCCGCCGGGCTGCTCGTTCTGCTCGTGCGCGGCGGTTTGCCGCTCCTGCATGGCTATCCCGATCTCTACGCGGTGCTCGCGTTCCCGACGCTGCTCGCGCTTTACCTGCTTGCGCGCACGATCTTCGTCGGTTTCGCGAGCCTCGCAGACCGTGCCGGCCCGGATGCGCCGGCGTTCGGGCTCGAAGACTCCGACCGCGAGTGGTGGGCGCGTCTGTCGGGATGGGTGCTCATGGCGGCGACGCTGTGGCTGTTGCTGAGCGTAATCGCGATCTTCGGCACGCACGTGTTGCGTCAGCTCGAATCCTATCGCGGGGTCGCGCACGGGCTCGTCGGCGCGCTGGGCGGGCTCTCGGGCATTTTCGCCGCCGCAGTGGGCGCGAGCAGCAAGACCGCCGGCAGCGAAGCCTCCAAGGAGAAGGCCGCTCGACCGGCGTGGATGGGCTGGATCATGGCGCTCGCCGCGCCGCTGTTCGCCGTGTGCATGTTCGTGCTCGTCGCGCAGGCCACGATCCTCGTCGAGGAAGCGCTGCTCAAGGCGATCACGGACGTTAGGCATCCGTTCCGCTACACGGAGGGCGTCGGCCAAGGACACCACCATGCGCTGCTGCCAGCCGAATGCCTGCTGTTCCTGATCGTGCCCGGCGCCTGCGTCCTCATCGCGTTGGCGCTCGGCAACGTCGTCAACGTAAACCGGTTTTCGTTGCACGGCATGTATCGGAACCGGCTCGTGCGCGCTTATCTCGGCGCGTCGAACGTCGAACGCAAGCCGGATCCGTTCACGGGTTTCGCCGACGACGACAATCCTTCGCTGCACCAGCTCTGGCCGCCGACGGGCGCCGCGCGGCCGCTGCCGCTCATCAACGCTACGTTGAATCTCGTGCAAACGGGCGACAAGCTCGCCTGGCAACAACGCAAGGCCGAATCGTTCTCGATGACGCCGCTCTACTGCGGAAATTTCTTCGAGGGTTATCGCGCTTCGACGTGCTACGGCGGTCCGCACGGGATTTCGCTCGGCACGGCGGTCACGATTTCGGGCGCCGCGGCGAATCCGAACATGGGATCGAGTTCCTCGCCGGCGATCAGTTTCCTGCTCGCTCTGTTCAATTTGCGCTTGGGCGCTTGGCTCGGCAATACGAGCAAGCGCGGCGACGATACCTGCAAACGCACGGGACCGAGCCAGGCGGTGTTGCCGCTCGTCGCCGAACTGTTCGGGCTCACCACGGCAAAAAATCCGTACATCAATCTTTCCGACGGCGGCCATTTCGACAATCTCGGACTTTATGAAATCGTGTTGCGACGCTGCCGCAACATCGTCGTCTGCGACGCGGGACAGGATCCGACGTTCTCGTTCGAGGATCTCGGCAATGCCATTCGCAAAATACGCATCGACTTCGGCATTCCGATCGAATTCAAGCACGCGATCAGGGTGCTGCCGCGCGACGCGAAAGGGCGCGGCGTATATTGCGCGCTCGCGGACGTGCGCTACAGCGCCATCGACGCTTCGGGACCGCAGGAAGACGGCAAGCTCGTGTACGTCAAGCCCACGCTGCGCGCGCGCGGTCGGCCGATCCCGTACGACGTGTTCAGCTACGCTCAGGCCAAACCGACGTTCCCGCACGAGTCCACGGCGGATCAGTGGTTCAGCGAATCTCAATTCGAAAGCTACCGCGTCTTGAGCATGCATGCCTTGGAGGCGATCGTCGGCGACGCTGATCCGTGCGATCCCGGCGAACTCGTGGCGAGCGTGGAAAGCTACCTTTTGCGCATGGAGGAAAAGCGCAAAAACCGAAAACGCCGGAGACCCGATCCTCGGCAGCAAAAAGCGCCCGTCGATGCCCCGGATGTGCCGGTGACGTAAAATGTCGCGCCGCGTAGGAATCGGCAAACCGGAAGGTCAATTAGTGCAACGACTCTAGATTCGGTCGACGAAAAGCGCGTGTTTTGGCGGGGAGCGCGATATCTGGTGTATACTCCGCGCGCGCCAATCATCAGACCACGGTTATGCCAAATATCGGACGCTTGTTAAAAGAAGAAATCTCGCGTTTGTGCCGCAAGGAAATCCGCCGACAAGTCGTACCGCTGCGTAGCGCGGCCACTGCTTACCGCCGCGATATCGCCGCGCTCAAACGTCGCCTCGCCGAGGCCGAACGCCGCGCCAAGGCGTTGGCGAAGTCGCAATCCGCGAGCGGCACCGAGACCGCAGCCGGCGGCGGCGAGGAACGCCCGATGCGCTTCGTCGCCAAGGGCCTGCACTCGATGCGCACACGGCTCGGCCTTTCCGCGGCGGAGTTCGCCAAACTCATCGAAGTGAGCCCGCAGTCGGTCTACAACTGGGAACACAAGAAATCGACGCCGCGCAAGGAACAGCTCGCACGCATCGTCGGTTTGCGTGCGCTCGGCAAGCGCGAGGCGAAGTCGCGGCTCGAAGCGCTCGCCGCGCCGCGCGGCCGCCGACGCAGCCGCAGCCGTCCCCAGCGTGGCGCAGCGGCTGCCTAAGCTCGCAGTTCAGTCCAGCGAGACAACCACACGCCGTTCGATGGCGCGGTTCGCCGCGCCAACTCGGTAGATGACGTGATCCGGCTGGCGTAGGCCGCCTGTCATTTGCGTTGCATAAAACGCGCGCAGCATGTGAGGTCCGGAACGACTCACTGATCCCGCGTTGCGCACGATGAACAGCCTCGCCTCCACCCCTGTGGCCGCGCAACCCGAGATCGCCGCACTGGCGGATCACGTCGGTGCGCTCGCCACGTGGGTCGAGCCGCTGCATCCGGAAATGTCGGTGCTCGCGGTCGGCGAACGCTTTCTCGATCCGGCGAGCGCATCGTGGCTGTCGCTGCCGGTGGTCGAAGGCGGGCGGCCGATCGGCAGCATCAGCCGCTACGAGCTCATGCAGCGCGTCTACATCAAGCCGTTCGGCCGCGAGTTGCACGGACGTCGGCCGATCCGCGCGCTCATGCACGGCGAGCCCCTCGTGCTCGCAGCCGCCGATGCGATCGAGGCGGCGAGCCGCCATATCGGCGCGCACATCCGGCAGCCCATCATGGAGGATTTCGTCGTCGTCGACGCCGCGGGACAGTACGCCGGCGCGGGCAAAGTGCTCGACGTGCTCGACGCGGTCGATGCGCGCTTGGCCAAGCACTCGGCCGACCTCGAGGCCGCCTACCGCAAGCTCACGTCCTCGCAGGCACAGCTCATCCAGTCGGAAAAAATGGCCTCGCTCGGCCAGATGGTCGCTGGCATCGCGCACGAGATCAACACGCCGCTCGGCTACGTGCGCAACAATGTGGAGATGACGGCGGCGGCGCTCGCGGACTTGCGCGCCTTGCTCGCCCGCCACCAGGAAGTGTTCGACGCCTTGTCCACGGGCATCGAAGGCGAGGAGCTCGAGCGCCGTATCGTCGCGCTCGAGGAGCAACGCGCCGCTTTCGATCTCGGTGCGCTCGACGATTTGCGCGGTCTGCTCGACGACACCGTTTTCGGCGTCGGCCAGATCGCCGATCTCGTCGGCAGCCTCAAGGATTTCAGCAGGCTCGATCTGGCTCGCATGGAGCGCGTGGACGTGCATCGGCTCGTCGAGAACGCGCTCAAGATCGGCGGCAACCTGTTGCGCAAGAAGAACATCGAAGTCGTGCGCCAGTTCGGCAGCGTGCCGGAAATCGAGTGCTCGCCCGCGCAGATCAACCAGGTGCTGCTCAATCTCGTCACCAACGCGGCGCAGGCCATCGAGCGCGAGGACGGCCGCATCGTGCTGCGCACGCACTCGGTCGGACGGTACGCGTTGATCGCCGTCGAAGACAACGGCAAGGGCATCGCCGAGGAGCATCTGCCGCGCATCTTCGACCCGTTCTTCACCACCAAGCCCGTCGGCCAGGGCACCGGCCTCGGGCTGTCGATCTGCTACCAGATCGTCGAACAGCACCATGGCCACATCCGCGTCGTCTCGCAAGTCGGCCAGGGCACGCGTTTCCTCGTCGCGCTGCCGCTGCCGGGCGAAGCCAAAGGAGCCAATTCCGCATGAACACCTCGCAAGCCACCGTTCTGTTCGTCGACGACGAAGAGCGCATCCTGCGTTCGCTGCGCATGCTGTTCCGCGGCCGTTGCCAGGTGCTCGCGACTACCTCGGGCCGCGAGGCGCTCGAGTTCGTGCGACGCCAGCCCGTGCACGTCGTCGTCAGCGATCAACGCATGCCGGAGATGGTCGGCGTGGAGCTCTTGCGCGGCGTGCGCGAGGCCTCGCCCGCGACGATGCGCCTGTTGCTGACCGGCTACTCCGACCTGCCGGCGATCGTGGCGTCGGTCAACGACGGCGAGATTTTCCGTTTCGTCGAAAAACCGTGGCAGCCGCAGTACCTCATCGAGACCGTCGAGCAGGCCGCCGAGATCGCGCTCGCGGAGTTCGCCGCGCGCAGTCAAGCCTCGGCAGCGCCGCCGATGCCGGCCGGTGCGATGATCCTCGTCGTCGACGAAGATCCGGAGACGGCGCGCCTCGTGCGCGAGCTCTCGCCCGAATCGCACGAGGTGCGGCGCGCCGAAAGCGTCGAGTCGGCGCTTTCGATCCTGAGCGAGCACGACGTCGCCGTCGTCGTCGCCGAGCTCAAGTACCGCCAGGACGACATGGCGGGCGTGCTTAAGACGCTGAAACGGCACAACCCCGCGACACTGGCGATTGCGGTATCGGCGCTGCGCGACAGCCGCAGCCTCATCGACCTGATCAACCAGGGGCAGATCTTCCGCTTCTTGCCGAAGCCGCTCTCGCGCGAGCTTCTGCGGCGCAGCCTGAGCTCGGGTCTCGACCGCCACGCCCGCACGCGGGCCGCACCTGTCCTGCTGCGCCGGCACGCCGTGGAGGAGCCGAAATTCGAGGCCGTTTCGCTGTCGGCGAGGTTCATGGAATATTGGCGCCGCATCCGCGACAACGGACGCGCGCGCCAGAGCTCCTGAAACCGACGGCAATGTTCGCCGAGCTGGCCGATCGGCGTTCTCCTGGGCAGTCGCTCGGAATTCGCCATGCGCCGGTTCGTTACCCATCTGTTGCTCCTCGCGTTGCTGCCTGTCGTGGTCAACGCCGAATCGTCCTGCGCGCCGGGCGTGAGCTTCTGGAGTTTGCTCGGCGCGGTCGGCATCGGCTACGCCGACGGCCAGCTGCGTATGGAAAAGCTTTACGCCGTGTGCCTGCCGACGCCGGCGACGCCGAGCGAATCGAACTACGCCTATAGCCCGGATCAGGGCGGCAAGCTCACGACGCTCGTCAAGGACGCAGAAGGCAAAACGCTCGCGACCTACGTCTGGTCGGCCGAGAACATTTCGGGCTTGTGGGAACTCAGCGGTTACAAAGTGCTCGGCGGCTACGAATCGCTGAAGCCGCTCGCCGAAGGGCGCTACGTCCTCGAATTCGACGTGGAAGGCACGCCGTTCTATCGTTTTCCGTTCTCGGTCCGTACGGCGCCGAGCGACGACCCGTACGCGCCGCCCGGCATACGGTATTTCGTCGACGGCGCCTGGAGCGAGTACGGCAACGTGTTCTTCCAGCGCAACGATCCGCAATCCTCATTGCGCTTCACGACCTGGGTCGAGGCGCCGTTAACGCGACCGCAGGAGAAGAAAATGGCCTACGCCGCCGAGCTCACGCGCGTGCGCGACGGCAAGGTGCTCGGCCGCGACAGCGGCGAGCTGCGCGTCGCACCGGAGTGGAACGAGCTCGATATCCTGTTCCGCCCCGAGGGCGGCGACGGTTCGAGCTATCTCAAAGCCGCGGGCGTGCTCGCCGAAGACGGCGCGTATCGGGTACGGTTCACGCTCGACGGCAAGCCCTACGGCGACTACCCATTTGGCGTCAGCGGGGGCAAGATCGAGGTGCAAGGCAAACAAGCAGCGCCGGCGAGCGATCCCGAACGCATCGTCGACTATCTTTACGGCGGCCGCTATCGCTCGTGGTGGATCCGCCGCCAATCCCCTTCGGTTGCCATCGCGCGTTGAAGACGAGGCCATCATGAAACGAACCCTGCTCGCCGCTCCCTTTCTGCTGCTTCCGCTCGCCGCCGCCGCCGCGCCCGCGCCGAAAGACGCGCCGTCCCGCGCCGCCGAAAAAGGCTGCGTTTGGGAGAAACTCGGCGGTCCTGCGCTCGGCCTCGAAGCCTGGGTGCAGCGCTGTACGTTCGGCTCGCGGAAAGTCGATCTCTTCGTGCGCGGCAACAGTGTCATGATCCGCTATTCCGATGGCGGCGAGCCCGAGCCGCTCATCGACGTCTTCGAACTCAAGCCCACGGAAACCGCCGAGGCGGGCATCGCGCGCATCTTCGCTGAGCGTACGATCGACAAGAAACTCGCAGCCCACTGTGAGCTCAAGCCGTACGAAGGCGACGACCCGGCGCCGGCCGGCGCGAAGCGCTACACGTTTCTTCCCGATGCCGTGCTCAAGAAAGAGATAGATGCGCAAGGCGAACCGGACGGCGTCCCCGATCCGCCGTGCGGCGACTGGGGCGATGCGCCCGACGGCATCCAATATTTCGAGGCCCAGCCGACCGGTGGCGCCCGCCACGTCATGTTCGTGCGTGCAGGCCAGGACGAACCCTTGTTCGACGAGAAAACGCTGCGCCTGCTGCCTCCTAAACCGTGACTTTCGGCAGGGCCGGCGCGTCAGCGTCCGGTCTTGTATTCGCGCGATGATCCCCACACATCGTGGGCGATCGCTCATGAGAGGACATTGATCATGCGCATGCTGGCATTTCTCGCCTTGTTGCTCGCCACGACGGCGGTGTCTGCCCTACCGACGGTCGAAGACGTGGAGCACGCCGTACATCGCGGCGACTACGCGGCCGCCGAGAGCATGACCCGCGAGGTCATCGCGGCGAAGCCCGACAACGCCAAGGCGCATTACATCTTGGCTGAAATCCTGTTCAACGAGGGACATCGCGCCGAGGCGGTCCGCGAAGCCAATGCGGCCGCCGAGATCGATCCGCAGATCAAGTTCACGACGCCGGAGCGCTTCCGCGAATTCCAAGCGACGCTGCGCGGCAATTCGCCGGCGCGCCACACCTCGAGCGCGACGCCCGCATCGTCGTCCGGAGGTTCGTCCTTCGGTTCGGCCGGCGTGTGGCTGCTCGTCATCGTCGTGATCGGCGGCCTGTTCCTGTTCGCGCGCCGTCGTGCGAATCCGATGCAGGGCGGCTACGGCGGCTATGTGCCCCCGAATGGCCCGGTGCCGCCTGGAGGCGTGCCGGGTGCGCCCGGCTACTACCCGCCGGGATACCCCGGCAGCGGTGTCGGCAGCGGCTTGGCAGCGGGCCTGGGCGGCCTCGCGGCCGGCATGGTGGCCGAGCACCTCATCGAAGAGGCGCTCGACCATCGCCACGGCGGCGGCGTTCCGGCCGATCCGTCGGTATTCGACAATCCGCCGCAAGACGAGCAGCGTCCGGTCGATTTCGGCACCGGCAGCGATTGGGACAGCGGCTCGTCGGGCGACGGCGGCGGCAGCGACAGCAGCTTCGACTCGGGCGGTGGCGACTGGTCCTGAGCCGCGGTCAGCGGTCGAGACCTAGCATGGCGGCGCCGAGCGCTCCGGCGCCGCGTGCGTTCGCGGCAGGCGTCTCGCCTGGAGCGAGCGGTGCGCCTCTCACGACGTGCGCGAACATCGCATCCAGCGCAGCGTAGCCATAAGGCAACAGCGGCACGTAGCGATCGCCGAAGGCGGGCAACGCCAGGAACGCGTCGAAGTGCTGCGCGTGCGCGATCGGCCAGAAGATCGGGCTGCGCTCGTTTTTGCGCAGCCAATCGACGTATGGCGTCGACGTGAACGCCATCGGCAGCAAGCCGTCTTCCGCGCCATGGATCACCCAGATCGGCAGCTCCTTGCGCGGCAGTTTGGCGGTGGTCGCGCCGACCGAAGTGCGCAACGTGTCCGCGACCTTGCCGGGCTCGGTCCAAAGATCGCGCAGGCAAAGCAAGCCCTCGAGCGTCGGATCTGCCGCATCGCCGCTCGGATTCTCGTCGAGGAAAACCCCGGCGCCGGGTGGAATGCCGCTTGCGTCGGCCCACCACGCGGCACGTTCGGCCGGGGTCGCGGCGCGTGGCTTGCCGGCGGCGTCGTGCGCCGCGAAGCGAAAACCGCAAGGCATCGATAGCGGCCCGTTTCGCGTGTACGAGGACGCGTACGTCGCACCGATCGCGCGCCAGAGATCGAAGGCCGTCGAGCTCGCGGCCGTCGCCAGCGCGGCGTCGGTCCAGCCGCGCGCGTGCAGCATGTCGATCGCCGCGGCCGACTGGGCGCGAACGTCGTTTCCGGCGAGCATGCCGCGAGCATGCAGACTCGCGCAGCGCGCCGTCCACGACGGAACAATGTGGCTTTGTATACGCGCGAACGGGACGGCGTCGAAGCGCGCATCCGCCAAGGCGCAGGGCAGCAGCAGCGCAGCTTCGGTCGTGTAGTCGTAAAGCGCGCGGCTTTCCGGTGCGTGTACGTTCGGCGCGAGCGCGACG
>DASRGX010000150.1:0-12437 GCA_035650835.1 Rudaea sp.
CCGCAGGTCGAGATCGGCGGCAACGAACGCTACGTCTCGGTGAGCCGCGCCGAATTCAAGAAGATCACGCGCGGCGAAGGGCGCATCGAGCTCAAGCAGCCCATGCTGCCGCTCGGCAACGCGTGACGGTCAGCGCTGGCAGGCGGGGCAGTAGAACGTCGAGCGCTGACCCAGCGTAACGGCGCGCACCGGCGCCGCGCATACCTTGCACGGTTCGCCGGCCCGGCCGTAGACGAACAATTCCTGCTCGAAGTAGCCGGGCGAGCCGTCGGGGCTCAGGAAATCGCGCAGTGTCGTGCCGCCGCGGCGGATCGCGTACGCGAGGATGCGCTTGACCTCCGCGGCCAGACGCTCGTAGCGCGCCAGCGACACCGCTCGCGCCGCGCGCCGCGGATGGATGCCGGCCGCGAACAGCGCTTCGGACGCGTAGATGTTGCCGACGCCGACGACGACGCTCTGATCCATCAGGAACGTCTTCACGGGCGCGCTGCGGCCGCGCGACATTTTCCACAAGTGGACACCGTCGAAGCCGGTCTCGAGCGGCTCGGGACCGAGCCCCGCGAGCAGCGGATGCGTCGCGCCCGGCATCTGCCAGAGCAGGCAGCCGAAGCGGCGCGGGTCGGTGTAACGCAGCACGCGGCCGGAATCGAGCCGCCAGTCGAAGTGGTCGTGCGCGCCGACGGGCACGTCCCGGTCGAGCACGCGCAACGAGCCCGACATGCCGAGATGCATGAGCGCGCTGCCGGCGGCCGTGTGCACGAGCAGGTATTTCGCGCGGCGTTCGACCGCCTCGACGCGCTGACCGGGCAGGAGGCGCCGCACCGCAGGCGGAATCGGCCAGCGCAAGCGCGGCTGGCGGATCGTGAGCGTGTCGACGCGATGGCCGACGAGTTGCGGTGCGATGCCGCGCCGCGTGGTTTCGACTTCGGGCAATTCGGGCATGGCTCAATGATCGGGTGCGGCGGGCCGATCCTCAAGCTCGCTCTCGGGCGATTCGTAGAGCCGCGCGCCGAAGCGGTCGGGCACGCGCAGCAGCGCATCGCCGATGCGGACGTAGCGATCGTGCTCGATAGGGTCTTCGTCGCCGATCAGGATCGTCGTGCCGTCGAGCACGAGCGTCACCTGCGCCGGGGCGAGACCGAGCTTGACGGGATCGACCGCCGCGGCATCCAGGCGCGTGCGTACCGGAGCATGCGCGATCGCGAGCAGGCGCGCCACCGCGACGCCGTCGGCAGGCGCCGCGTACGGCTCGAGCATGCGCCACGCACCGGACACGCGCTCGAAGCGCCGGCTGCGGCACACCGCGCTGCAACGGATCTCGATGTGCGCGACCGCACTCGTGTCGAGCGTCGTCAAGGTCTCGATCGAGGCGCGCTCGCGGCGGAGTTCGAGCCAGGTCGCCGTGCCGAGCGTCGCCACGGCGATGGCGAGAACGAACAGGCTGCGGCGGTCGCGGCGCATGGCGTCGTCTCAGGCGCGGCGGCGGCGCCACTGGATCGCGGCGCCGATGGCGAGCAGCAGCGCCGGCAGGCCGACCAGGGAACCGAAGGCGATCGCGCCAAGCGCCGTCGCGCCGAGCGCGAGCTCGCGATCCGGCGCACCTTTGTCGGGAATGCGGATCAGCGCGTCGTCGCCGAGCAACCAATCGAAAACGCGCTGGCCGAGCTCGCGGTTGCCGCCGTTGCCGAGGAACGCGTTCGAAAGGAAGTCACCGTCGCCGATCACCACGACGCGCTGCTCGCGCTTGGCCGGACTCGGCGACAGCCGGCTCAACGCGACGCCGATGTCGAGCGGGCCGGGGATCTGGCCTTTCGCTGCATCGAAACTGATCGTGGTCGCTTCGCCGGCCTTGGGGATCGGGCCGGTTTCGGTCCACGATTTCGCGCTCGTGCGCAGCAGCGGCACGAGCCGCCACGGCGATCCGGCGACTACCGCGAGCGCAGCGGCCTGGGGGAACAGCGTGGTCAGGGCGAAGTCGCGCGTGATGTCGCTTTGTGGATATGTGGAAATGGCCACGAAGCTCGGATCGCCGATGCCGAAAGCCGCGCCGCCGCCGTCGACGACGGTCCCGTCGAGCACACGCAGGCCGAGCGCCTTCGCGAGCGGTTCCAATCCCACGTCGTCGCCGGGTTCGGCGAGCCAGAGCAGGTTGCCGCCGCGATCGAGATAGTCGGCGATTTCGCGGGCCACGGCCGGCGCGATCGGCGCGCGCGGACCGGCGATCGCGAGCACGTCGACGTTCTCGGGAATGCGCGAGCCCGCGTCGAGATTGAGCGGGATCGCTCGCACGCCCTGCGCCTTCAGCAAGGCGCCGAAATTGCCGAGATCGGCATTGCCCTTGCCGTCCGGCTGGCGCTCGCCATCGCCTGCGAGGAAGGCCACCAGGCGATCGCGCGTCCGCGCGAGCCGCACGAGGGCGTTGTCGAGCTCGCGCTCGGTCAGCACCTTGAGTTGCTCGCGGCGGCCTTGGTAGCGGATGACGAGCTCGCCGTTGATCTGGATTCCCGCTTCGCGCGTGGCCGCCGGATCGGCATCCGGATCGACGAAGCTCAGAGAGACGTCGGGCTTGAGCCGCTCGTAGCGCGCGATGAAGTCCGCGATCGCCGCGCGCAGCTCGGGATCGTGCGGGGAATAGGAGACGATCGCGACGGGACCGTCGAGCTCGCGCAGCAGCGCCACGGTCTGCGCATCGAGGCTCGCGCGCTGAGCGAAGCTGAAATCGTGGCGCGAGCCGAAGCGCGTGCTCAGGAAGGCGGCGAGCACGGCCGCCGCGAGGAGCAGGATCGCGAAGACGATGTGTTCGAGGTACGTGCGCACGTCAGCCGGACCCGCGCAGTGCGCCGACGCGGCGCGCGGCGAGCGCGAGGGCGACGGCGGCAAGAAGAACGAAATAGACGACGTCGACGCTGGCCACGACGCCGTGCAGGAACGGTTCGAGATGCGTCGGCAGCGCAAGATAGTTCAGGAAACTGCTGCTCACGCCTTCATAGCGCGCGCCGGCGTCGGCCATCCACAGTGCGAGGTCGAGGATCAGGGCCATGCCGGCCGCCGCGAGCGGCTGTGCGGCAAAGCTCGATACCGCCAGCGCGATCGCTGCGAGGGCGCCCGCGAACAGCACGAGACCCAAGCCCGCCGCGCCGAGCCGCCCAAGATCGAGGCTCGTTCCCCACTCCAAGCTGAGCGGAATGGCCAGCGCCAGCGCCACGGTCACGCCGAAGAAAACGGCGAGACTCAGGAATTTGCCGAGCACGAGGCCAACATCACCGACACCCGAGGCGATCAGCAGCGGCAGCGTGCCGGCCTGGCGCTCACCCGCGATCGCCCGCATGCCCGTGAGCGGAACGACGATCAGCAGCAGGCTCGCGAGCGCTCTCAGCGACGGCAGCACGACGAGATCGGTCACTCCCGGCGCATCGGGCAAGCCCGCGAGCTTCGGCATCAGCCGCAAATAGGCATCGAGCGACAGCAAGAAGAAGTAGGCGAGCAGCGCGAGCAGCGCCGCGAGCAGCACCCACGGCGTGGGCTGCACGAAGAAGCGCCGCAGATCGTTGCCGGCGAGCACGAGCGTGCGCATCACGCGGCCTCGGCGACGTCGGCTTCGACCGCGATGCGCAGAAAAATCTCTTCGAGCCCGGCGTGCTCGCGGCCGAACTCGACGAGACCGTAGCCGCGACTCACGATGGCGCTCGCGAGCTCGCCGGGCGTTGCCGACGGTGCGAGCTGCACGCGCCAGCCGTTGCCGGACCGTTCGGCGCTCGCAACGCCCGGCAACTTCGCCCAGGTGTCGGTGTCGAGCTCGGCCTCGACGCTCACGCGCAGGAAACCGCGCTCGGACTCGAGCGGCCCATCGTAGCGGAGCCGTCCCCGGTGCAGGATCGCGACGCGGTCGCAGCACGCCTGCACGTCCGGCAGAAGGTGCGTCGAGAGGATCACCGCCCGCTCCGCCTTGAGTTCCGTGATGAGCACCCGGATGTTCGCCGCCTGCAGTGGATCGAGTCCCGACGCGGGCTCGTCGAGCACGAGCAGCGCGGGGTCGTGCACGATCGCCTGAGCGATACCGGCGCGCTGTTGGAAGCCCTTGGAGAGCCGGCCGAGCAGGCGCCCCCGGACGTCGCCCAAACCGCAGCGCTCGATGGCCATGTCGGCTGCGCGGCGCGCCTGCCGAGCGCCGAGGCCGCGCAGGCGCGCGCAGAAGACCAGGTATTCTTCGGGGCAGAGTTCGCCGTACAGCGGCACCTGTTCCGGGAGATAGCCCAGCAATCTGCCAAGCGCGTGCGGATCGTCGCGACGGTCCCGTCCGGCGATCTCGATGCGGCCCGCGGTCGGCGCCAGCACCCCGGCGATCATGCGCAAGGTCGTCGATTTGCCGGCTCCGTTTACGCCGAGCAGGCCGAGCGCGCTGCCGCGATCGAGCGCGAGATCGAGGCCGGCGACGACGTTGCGGCCCGCGGCGACGCGGCCGATCCCGCTCAGGCGCAGCAAGGGTGGCGAGGACATGGAATTCTCTAGGGAACTGGCGCGATTGTTGCTGGTCTATTGATTCGCAGCAAGCGTGCCCAATCTCTGCTCGGCGACGATCCTTCGTCACTGGCGGGGGTTGGTGCGCTCACGTATAGTTTCCTCTCTCCCAGGGGCAAGATTCCCGTCATGTTAGACCTCGTTCTGAACTTCCTCGCCAACGGCGCGACGCATGCCTCGTGGCTCGTCAAGCTCGTCTACTTCTTCGTCGTCACCCAGTTGACGATCTTCTCGGTCACGCTGTACTTGCACCGCAGCCAGGCGCATCGCGGCGTGGATTTCCACCCCGTGCTCGCGCACTTCTTCCGTTTCTGGAGCTGGCTCAGCACCGGCATGATCACGAAGGAATGGGTCGCCGTGCATCGCAAGCACCACGCCAAGTGCGAGACCGAAGAGGATCCGCACAGCCCCAAGGTCTTCGGCATCAACACCGTGCTCTGGCAGGGCGTGGATCTCTATCGCGTGGCCGCGCACGACGCGCCGACGCTCGAAAAATACGGCCGCGGAACGCCCGACGACTGGCTCGAACGCCATCTCTACGGCAAGAACGAATACATCGGCCCGACCTTGATGTTCGTGATCAACATCGCGCTGTTCGGCATCTGGGGCGTGGCGATCTCGGCGTTGCAGATGGTCTGGATTCCGTTCTGGGCCGCAGGCGTCGTCAACGGGCTCGGCCATTGGTGGGGCTATCGCAACTTCGAAACCACGGACATGGCCACGAACCTGAGCCCGTGGGGATTCTTCATCGGCGGCGAAGAGCTGCACAACAACCACCATGCGTTTCCGAGCTCGGCGAAGTTCGCGCTGCGCAAGTTCGAGTTCGACATCGGTTGGGCGCTGATCCGCGGTTTCGAGAAGCTCGGTCTGGCGAAGGTGCTGCGCGTCGCGCCCGCGCTCGACGTGCGACCGAACATGCCGCTGCCCGACACGGAAACGCTGAAGGCTCTGCTCACGCACCGTTTCCAGGTCATGACGGACTATTTCCGCGGCGTCATCGCGCCGACCCTGCGCGACGAAGCCGCCGCCGCGGGCGCCAGCCTGAAAGCGCTGCCGCGTGCGCTGCGCAAGGCGCTCGCCAACGGCGGTCGCTGGCTCGATGAGCATTCGCGCGAGCGCTTGCAGGAAATCGTCGAGCAGCGCCCGGTGCTTGCCAAGGTGTGCGATTTCCGTGCGCGCCTTGCCGGCGTGCTCGAGCGCGGCAACGGCGGCGCCGAGGCCATGCTCACGGCGCTTCAGGAATGGTGCCATGAAGCCGAGGCGAGCGGCATTCGCGCCTTGCAGGAATTCGCTTCGCGCCTGCGCGGCTACGCGCTCGCGCCGGCTCCGGTCTGAGCCGGCGCCGACTCGGCCATGCTTCCGAAGAGGGCGATGCGCAAGCATCGCCCTCTTCGTTTTGCGATCACCGCTGATACACCCAGTGCCGCGACACGAGGAAGCTGGTCAACCCGAGCGCCGTCTCGATGAGCGGTTTGCACCACCACGAGCTCGCCAGACCTTCGTGCTGCGCAATGCCTACCAGCGCCGCCGTGCTGATCGCCGTCAGCACGGTCCACAAGAACAGGTAGCGGATCAATCGCAGCGGCAGATGCGGCTGCTCGCGCTGCGCGAAGGTGACGCGTCCGTTGAGCCAGAAGCCGAGCAGCGCGCCGCCGACCCGGCCGCTGACGTTGGCCGCCGCGGGACCGAGTCCAAATTTCGTGAGCAGGATGTAGACGGCCGAATCGGCAACGACCTGGATCACGCCGACCGCCGAAAAGTGAAAGCCGTCCCGCAGTATCCTCATGGCTGGAATCGCCTCGCCGCTTGGTCGCGCTCGTGGGTCAGGTCCACCGCAGGCGCGGGCGTGTCGGCGAGCTCCCAAAGCTCCGCCGAGCCGACGCGACGCCGCAAAGTGGCCGATGATAACGCGGCTTGCAAGGCGGGAGAGGCCGTGCCGGCGGTTACGATCGCATAGTGCGCACCGGCACGCGCGAACATGGCGTGCCAGCCGGCACCCGTGCCGTCGAGGTTCGCAAGGTCGCGCGCTCGCTCGAATTCGGGGTCGTACCACGCGGCGGCGAAGCCTTTCCCGGCGAGTTCCGCAGCGAAGGGCGCTTCGGGCGTGCACAGGAAGACATGCGCATCGCTATCGAGCTCGCGTACCGTTGCGATCAGCGCGCGTTCCGGTGCGAAGTGCTCGAACACGGGCGCGACGCTCAGCGCCGAAACCTCCTTGGTGACGGCCCCGTCGTGCAGTGTCCAGAACGCCGTCCCTTGATAAACGAGGCCGAGCACCGCGAGTGCGCCGAGGAAGCAAATGGCCGTGCGCCGCGACATGCATCCGACGACAGCTGCGACGAGCGCCGCCGCCAGCAGCGTGAGCGCGGGGAAGCTGTAGCGGTAGTAGTGCACGGTCAGGATCGCAGCCGCGAACGACAGCAGCGCGCATGCAGCGAGCCAACGCGTGCGGCGCAACGCAAGCGCCACGGGTACGGCGCCGAGCAAGCCGACGAGCCAGAACCCAGCCGTACCATCCCAGCTCTCGGCATAGGCGCTCGTGTGGAACGTGAGATTCCACGGCAGATTCCACCCGAGCGGCGCGAGCCAATGCGGGTCGTGCAGGTTCTCGATCGCGTAATACGGAGAGCGGAACACCGCATTCATGAGCGGCAGCAGCGGATTGCCGGTCAGCATTTCGGCATAGACATAGCTCGATCCGCCGACGGCGAGCGCGCTGAGTACCGATAACGCGATGCCACGCGCCGAGAGCTTACGGCGCCAGCACCAAACGGCGCAGGCGAGGAGCGGCAGTTCGAGCGCGACGAAGCCCGTCTTGAGCGCGAGCAGGAAGCCGGCGAGAAGAGCGACGGTCAGCACGTCGCCGCGCTCGGGTACCGGCTTCGCGTTCGCGACCGTCAGCGCAAGGGCAAGCACTGCCGCGACGGCCGGCAGCTCCGCCTGCATGCCGCCTGCGAGCGACGCCATGAGCGGCTGGCTCGCGAATAGGGCGCTGGCGAGAAAACGGCCGTAGAGCGGCAGCTGCAACGCGGCCGCGAGTCGCCAGACCAATGCCGCGGCGGCGATGAGCCAGAACGCATCGACCGCGCCGCGCGCCTCGGTTCCGGCGAGGACTTCGGCGAGCGCCTGCACGACATCGCCGCCCCAGGGCGCCAAGGCCCAGATTTGCGACTGCACATCCATGCGGTAGTAGCCAACGGCGGCAAGCTGCGAGGGCAGGCCGAGATGGTAGGCGAGGTCGTCGAACTGCACGGTCGGAATCCAACAGCCGACCGACGCCAGGCCGGCGACGAACACGGCGAATGCAGCGAGTCGCGGTTCTGCTTGTACGGCCGTACACCAGGCGGAATGCAGACGGCGCACCGCCGCGGCGACTACGCGTCGGCGGAGCAGGACGATCGCGAGGAACACAACGACGTAGGCCGCCGGGCGGTGCAGCGGGAACGGAAGCAGCCAGCCGACGACACCGACGAGTGCAGCGAGTCCGGCGATCGTCGCGACGAGGATCTCGCCGTCGCCGACGAGTGCCGAGCCAAGTGCGAATGCCGCGGTCGCGAGCAACAGCACAGCCAGTGCGGCCTGCACGCCGGCGAAGCAGGCCAAGGCGATCGCGAAAACGGCGAGCAGGGAATGCGCCGCCCCGATCCTCCGGAACCGGCCTGCGAGCCAAGTCGGCACGGCGGCCGCGAACGTGATCAAAGCGAGCTCGCGCACATGTGCCCAGGGGATGTCCCGCCACATGCGCTCGGCGACGAAACCGATCGCGAGCAAGGCCGCGCCCGCCGCCACGAGCCAAGCTTGCCAACGGTCGCGGGACGCGGCGGTCATGGACGAGGCGAGTCTCCGGGTTTCGAGGTTCAGAAAAAGCAAACCCGCCGGGTGGCGGGTTTGCTCGGTATTGCGTGATCCGTGTCATCGGCCATGCCTGGCCTCGACGGCGCGACCTCATCCAAAGGTCACTTGATCTTGGCTTCCTTGTAAGCCACGTGCTTGCGCACGACCGGATCGTATTTCTTGATTTCCATCTTGTCGGGCGTCGTCTTCTTGTTCTTGTCGGTCGTGTAGAAGTGACCGGTGCCCGCGGAGGACACGAGACGGATTTTGTCGCGCTTGGATGCCATGTCGGTGCTCCTCAGACCTTCTCGCCGCGGCCGCGCAGCTCGGCCAGAACGGACTCGATGCCGTTCTTGTCGATGGTACGCAGGGCTTGGGTGGAAACGCGCAGTTTCACCCAGCGGTTTTCGCTCGGCACCCAGAAGCGGCGCTCGTGCAGGTTCGGCAGCCAGCGGCGCCGGGTTTTGTTGTTGGCATGCGACACGTTATTGCCCGATTGGGCGCGCTTGCCGGTAACTTGGCAGACCTTCGCCATACGTACCTCGAGAGTTCAATGGCCGCTCTTAGCCAGAGCGGATGCGGCCCGGCGATGCCGGATTCGCTGCACGAAGTGACAGCGAGCCGCGTATTAGAGCAGAATCAATCGCTTGCCGCAAGCGGCGCGGCTAGATTTCTTCGGTCGCCGTGCGCTTGGAGCGGCGGATCAGCCAGGCCACGCCGCGCAGATCGGAAATCCCGACGAGCGCCCGGTGCAGATTGTTGTATTTCGATGAGCCGCTGCCGCGCGGGCGATGGTTGACCGGTACGCTTTTCACCTGCCAGCCGGCGCGCAGCACGAGCGCGGGCAGGAAGCGGTGCATGTGGTCGAAATACGGGAGATCCAGGAACACGGCGCGCTCGAAGAGCTTGATCCCGCAACCCGTATCGGGCGTGGCGTCGCGCAGCATGCGCGAACGGATGGCGTTGGCGAATTTCGACGCCCAGCGCTTGCTGCCCGAATCCTTGCGGTCCACCCGCCAGCCGGCGAACAGCTTGACCTCCGCCGACGACGCGTCGCGCGTCGCGAGCAGTTTCGGAATGTCCGCCGGGTCGTTCTGGCCGTCGCCGTCGAGCGTAGCGATCCAGGCGCCGCGCGCGGCGCGCACGCCCGTGCGCACGGCCGTGCTTTGTCCACTTTGCAGCAAATGGCGCACGACACGCAGCTCCGGAAAGTCGGCCTTGGCCGCCTTGAGCACGGCGAGCGTGTCGTCCTTGCTCGCATCGTCGACGTAGACGATCTCGAAATCGGCTTTGCCGCGCAGCGCGGTCGCGATCTCCGTCAGCAGCGGCAGCACATTGCCGCGCTCGTTGAATACCGGCACGACGACGGATAGATCGGGCATTGCTTGGGTCCAGGTTCGGTGCGAATTCGCGATTATCGCCGGTCCGGCTAGAGCTTGTCGCCGAAATACTCGCGGCACCAGGCGACCACCTTCGGCATGCCCTCGTCGATCGTCGTGCGCGGCTCGAAGCCGAAGGCCTCGTGCGCGAGCTCCACGGCGGCGCTCGTCTCGGGCATGTCCCCGGGTTGCATGGGCTTGTCGATGCGTACGGCTCTCTTGCCCGCTGCGCGTTCGATCACGCCGATGAAGTGTTCGAGTTCGACCGGCCGGTGGTTGCCGAGGTTGTACACCGCACAGGGCGGAGCGATGCCGTCATCGTCGGGCACATGGGCGAGCGCACCGAGCGTGCCGGCGACGATGTCGTCGACGTAGGTGAAGTCGCGGCGCATGCGTCCGCCGTTGAATACTTCGATCGGGCGGCCCGCGAGGATCGCGCGCGAGAACAGCAGCGGCGCCATGTCGGGGCGCCCCCAGGGCCCGTACACCGTGAAGAAGCGCAGGCCCGTGCAGCGCAGCCGGTACAGATGCGCATAGCAGTGCGCCATGAGCTCGTTCGACGCCTTCGACGCCGCGTACAGCGAGAGCGGCTGGTCGACGCTCTGCGTTTCGGCGAACGGCGCGACGGCATTGCGACCGTAGACCGACGACGACGAGGCATAGACGAGATGCTCGACGCCGCCATGGCGGCACGCCTCGAGCATGTTGAGGAATCCCGTCCAATTGCTGTGCAGGTAAGCGTAGGGATTTTTGAGCGAGTAGCGCACGCCGGCCTGCGCGGCGAGATGGATCACGCGACGCGGACGAATCTCCGCGAACAAGGCGTCGAGCGCGGGTTTGTCGGCGAGATCGAGCGTGCGCAGATCGAGCGCGGGGCACAGCGCCGCGACGCGGTCGCGCTTGAGGCCGGGGTCGTAGTAATCGTTGTAGTTGTCGAGCCCGACCACGCGCTCGCCGCGTTCCAGGAGCGCGCGCGCGACGTACGCGCCGATGAACCCGGCTGCGCCGGTGACGAGGATGGTCATGTGCGTGGCTCTACTCGGCCCGCGTGGCCGCGGGTCGCGGATTCTAGCGGGTTCGCGGCCGGGCCGCAGCAGCTCAGGATCGTGCGAGCTTGTTGTCGGCCGGAGATTCGATCGCGGCGCGCCAAGCCTGCTCGAGTCCGTCGAACCGGCTCGCATCCTGTGCGAACAGCATGAGCGTGCCGTGTCCCATTGGGATGCTGCGGCCCTGCCAACCAGCGAGGTGGAAGTCCTCGCGTGCGTCGGCGCGCTGGTCGACGACGTAGATCACGCTGACGGGACCGCTGCCGCCCTGTACGACGAGGTGCACCGTCAGATGCTTGTTCATCGGGCAGCAGCCGATGAACGTGTAGGGGCCGGGCGGAATGTCGTGCAGCGCGATGCCGCGCATGCCGAACGCCACGCGCACGTCGGAATCGGGCTCGAGCTTGGTCCAGGTCAGCACGACGGCTTCGTCGCGCAGGTGGCCGACCGCTTCGACGGGCAGCGGCTGCGCATGGCCGTAGATGCCTATGCCCGAAGCCAGCACGAGCGAGGCCGCGAGCGCGAGCACGGCGCGCCGGCCGTACTGCCGCCGGTCGCGCTGACGCACGGTTTCGTGCGCGAGCAGGATCGAATCGGCCAGCTGCGCCGGCGCCGGCACGGCGAGCGCGCGGCGCAAGCTGCTTTCGAACGCGAGCGCCCCGGCATGCGCCTCGGCGCAACGTGCGCACTGCTGGCGATGCTCGCCGAACTCGGGGCTGGCACTTTGCGGATCGACGCCGAGCTGGCGGCGGAATTCAAGACAATTCATGGACCACCCCCTCGCGCGCGCCGCCGTCGAGCATCGTCTTGAGCTTCTGTCGCGCGCGGAACAACTGCGTCATGACCGCCGCTGGCGTGAGGTTGAGCTCCTGGGCGATCTCTTCGCAGGAAAACCCGCCCAGCACCTGCATGAGCAGCGGCTCGCGGTATTTCACGTCGAGCTGGCGCATGGCCCGCCGGATCAGGTTTTCCTCCCCGGCAGATTCAGGCAGCTGGGCGTCGCGCTCGTCGCTCACGTCGATCTCGTCCACGTCGGTGAATTGCGGCAGCTTGCGTTCGTAGAGCCGTGCGTGCTCGCGGCGCAAGATGGTGATCAACCAGGCCTTGGCGGCGGCGGTGTCGCGCAGCTTGTCGAGCGCTCGCCACGCACGCAGGAAGGTCTCCTGGACGAGGTCGTGCGCGAGCGCTTCGTCGCCGCACAGCCAATAGCCATAGCGGAACAGGTCGCCGGACAGGCTACGCACCAGGGCATCGAACTGTCTTTGCTTGCTGCTCACGGCAAATGTGACCGGGTTCACGCAAGCGAGCTTTCAGGACCTCAGCGAATCCGTTCGAGGATGCCTTCGAGCTCGTCCACGCTGTGGTAGGAAACCACGAGCTTGCCGCGCCCGCCGCGTCCGTGCTGGATGCTCACGCGGGCGGCCAGCTTCTCGGCGAGCTCGCGTTCCAGCGCGACGATATCCGGGTCGCGGATCGGTGCCGTCTTGGCCTTGCCTTTGGGCGCGTCCTGGGATTTGCGCGCTGCGTCTTCGAGCTCGCGTACGCTCCAGCCGTGCTCGACGGCTTTGCGGGCGAGGCCCACCGCGAGTCCGGGCTCGAGCGTGAGCAGCGTGCGCGCGTGGCCCATTTCGAGCCGGTGCTGCTCGAGCAATTCGCGGAT
>DASRGX010000151.1:0-9447 GCA_035650835.1 Rudaea sp.
TGAGCGGAATGCCTGCGCGCTCGGCCTGCCATTGCACGAAGCGATACGTGAATTCGCGCCGCCCCGGGATCTCCGCCGGACCCAGGCTGCCGTTGCGCGCGAGCACGGCACCGAACGCGATCGGGATCGGCGCGATCTCGAAGCGCTCGCGCCACTCCCTGAGCTTCGGCAGCTGCAGGTACGAGAACGGCGAGATGAAGTCGAAGTACCACTGCGCGTGCATGTCGGTTCCTTAAAGGCGCGATGCTTCCCCGCGCGGCGAAAATCCGCGCGCTAGCGCGCGGCGAGCAGCTCGCGGCGCATCCAGCGTGCGCGGCGGGCGCGGCTCGTGACCGCGGCGACGAGGTGTCGCGGGCGGATCGGCTTCGTCAGGTAGTCGTCGCCGCCGATGTGCAGCGCCGCGAAGCGCTTTTCGGCGTCCGAGTCGCCCGAGAGCAGCACGACTGGAATGAACGCCGTGCGGGGATGCGCGCGGAACAGCGCGAGCAGCTCGAAGCCAGAAATCTGCGGCATGTAGAGATCGGCCAGGATCACGTCCGGCGAGAATTCGTGCAGCGCCTCGAGTGCCTCCTCGGGCGAGGCCACAGCGTGCGTCTCCATGTGGTTGTGGCGCAGCACCGAATCGCAGAACAGGCGCATCGAATTGTCGTCGTCGACGATGAGCACGCGGTAAGGTTCGGAGCGGTCGGCGATGAGGCCCGCCATGCGCGGGGCGACGCGATCGGCGTCTTCGGGCAGCACGAAGACGACCTCGGCCGCGCAGCGCATCGCGGCGAGCCGCACATCGATGAGATCGCGGTCGCTGATCACGGCGACGGGCGCGCGTGCCGACGCGCCGCCGCCGTCGCCGTCGTGGCCGTGCTTCGTGAGCCAGTCGGCGAGCGCGTCGGTGCCGATCACGAGCGCGAGCACGGCGCCCGCGTCGAGCGCGGTTTCGACGCTGTGCGCGGAATTGCACACCGTCAGGGCGTAGCCGAGCTGGGCGAAGCGCGCTTGCAGGAACTCGCGGTGCGCCGGGTTGCGGCCGAGATAGTGGATCGCGGGCTGCGCCGAAAGGGCTTGCTGGCCGGGTGCGAGTACGACCACGTTGATGTGGGCGCGATAGCGTTCGAGCGCATCCGCCGAGGCGTCGGCCAAGGCTTTGAGCTGCGCGAGCTGGTTTTCGGTCGGGATCAGCGGGCTGTCGGCGAACGAGCTCAGGTACGCGGACAGCCCGAGCAGCGCCTCGGGCAGCTCGCGCAATCCGGCGGTCTGCGCGCGTTCGGCGAGCAGTTCGGCCTCGTCGTAGAGCGCGGCCACGTCGGTCGGCTCCCAGCGCCCGGCGAGCTGCGCGCTCTGCTTGATCAGAGCTTCTATGCGTACGTTGAGTTCGGGATCGATGTCGCTTTTTGCGGCCATCAGGTGCGGTTCCTGGTTGCGGCGGGCTCAGTGCAAGTGCTTGAAGGTTTCCGGGTCGAAAGCGTCGACGGCGATGACTTCGTTGCGCGCGGCGTCGGCATCTTGCAGCATTTTATACTCATCCGCGGTGATGACGCCCGCCTCCAGTCCCTTTTCGTCGAGCATGTAGCCGGGCGCACGGTCGAGCTTGCCTGCGCGCACGGCGTCGCGCAGCTTCGTCTCGACCGGTATCGCCCGCACGGCCTTGTCGAGCGCCGCCTCGAGCGCGCCGAGCCCCACTTCGCCGGGTGGCGGCACGAAGATGTCGCCGGTCAGATTGATGCGCGCCTCGCGATCCTCGAGGATGTCGCGCGCCACGCGTGCACCGAGCTTGTCCGACGGCGGCCGGAACCGCGCGCCGAGCGGGAAGATCGCCCACGACAGCAGGAACGCCACGGGCCGCATCGGCAGGTTCTCGAGGATACCGAGCAGCGCTTCCTGGATGCGGTACAGACAGTATTCGACGCTCCAGCGCACGAGGTTGTAGTTCGCGGTGGTCTTCCCTTCGTCGTGGTAGCGCTTGAGCGCCGCCGATGCCAGCACCATGAACGCGAGCGCGTCGGCCAAGCGTCCGGAGATCTTCTCGCGGCGCTTGAGCGATCCGCCGAGCGTGCCCATCGCCACGTCTGACAGGAGTTCGAACGCCGCCGAGAACCGTGACAGATGCTGGTAATAACGCGCGGTGTCCTCCGTGCGCGGTGCCGCGGCGAGCCGGCTGCCGCTCCAGGCCAGCAGCTTCGCGCGCGTGACGTTGCGCATGAGCAGGTTGATGTGGCCGAACAGCGCCTTGTCGAATTTCGCGAGGTTTTTCTCGGCGATCGCCGCGATCTCGTGCTGCACGAACGGATGGCAGCGGATCGCACCCTGGCCGTAGATGATCATCGAGCGCGTGAGGATGTTCGCGCCCTCGACCGTGATGCCGATCGGCACCGCGTCCCACGCGCGCGAAAGCGAATTGCGCGGCCCGCGCTGGATCGCGGCGCCGGCGCGGATGTCCATCGCGTCGGTGACCACTTCGCGCATGCCTTCGGTGAGGTAGGCCTTGGCGACGGCCGAGAGTACGGCCGGCTTCTCGCCGGCGTCGAGCGCGCCGCAGGTCAGCGTGCGCGTCGCCGTCATCATGTACGTCTTGCCGGCGATGCGCGCCAGTGGTTCCTCGATGCCTTCGAAACGGCCGATCGGCGTGTCGAACTGCTCGCGCACGGTCGCGTAGGCGCCACTGATGCGCGTCATCATCTGCGCGGCGCCGACCGAGAGCGCCGGCAGCGAGATCGACCGGCCTGCGGCGAGGCACTCCATGAGCATGCGCCAGCCCTGGCCGATGCCGGCGGCACCGCCGATGATGCAATCCATGGGCGCGAACACGTCCTTGCCGACGATCGGCCCGTTCATGAACGGCACGCCCATCGGATCGTGGCGCTGACCGATCTCGACGCCGTCGAGATCGCGCGGGATCAGCGCGCAGGAGATGCCGAGGTCGTCCTTATCGCCGATGAGGTGATCGGGGTCCTTGATGCGGAACGCGAGGCCGATCAGCGTCGCGACGGGCGCGAGCGTGATGTACCGCTTCTTCCAATTGAGCCTGAGCCCGAGCACTTCCTTGCCGTCCACGATGCGCTTCTCGACGACGCCCGTCGATTGCGTGGCCGCGGCATCGGAGCCCGCTTCGGGGCCGGTGAGGCCGAAGCAGGGGATTTCGTCGCCGCGGGCGAGCCGAGGCAGGTAGTATTTCTTCTGCTCCTCCGTGCCGTAGTGCAGCAGGAGCTCGCCGGGCCCGAGCGAATTCGGCACCATGACCGTCACCGCCGCGGCGACCGAACGCGACGAGATGCGCGTCACCACGCGCGAGTGCGCGATCGCCGAAAACCCGTGGCCGCCGTACTCCTTCGGGATGATCATGCCGAAGAAGCCTTGCGTCTTGAGGAATGCCCAGATGCTCGTCGGCAGATCGCGCTGCTGTTGGATCTGCCAGTCGTCCAGACGTGCGCAGAGCTCCTGGACCGGTCCGTCCATGAACGCCTGCTCGTCGGCCGTGAGCGGCTGCGGCTTGAAATCGAGCAGCTTCTGCCATTCCGGCCGGCCGGAGAAGAGCTCCGCATCCCACCACACGGTGCCGGCTTCGAGCGCGATGCGCTCGGTATCGCCGAGACGCGGCAGCACGGGCGCCATCGCCTTCATGGCGAGCCGCGAGACGATGAGGCGCCGCAGCAGCGGCACGCCGAAGACGAGCGCCAGCACGACGAGCACGGTGATGGTCGCTTCGAACAAAAGGGGCGACGCCACGCCCGTGATGCGCCAGCCGATCAGCCACACGCCGGCCGCGCCGACCCAGGCAAGAAAACCGTAGCCCAGGAATAAGAGCGCGCTGAGCAGGATCAGCGCGAGGACGAACGTGATCAGCATGGACGACGCTCCCCGATCATCGCAGCGGTCCGCGTATCATCCGCTGCGAGGCCCCAAAAAAGCAAAGCTCAGTCGGCCTTCTTGAGGTTCCAGTTGAATTCGAGGAACAGCACGCTCGGCTTGCCTGCCGCGTCGAAACGCACGCGGCAATCGTAGGTCTGCTTGTATTCGGTCGAGAGGCCCTTGTCGAAAACGGCCGTGGAACTCAGCACGACGGTGTCGGTGCTCTCGGCCTTCGCGTGAGCCGCGAGATCGTGCAGATCGAGTTCGTAAGTCTTGCCTGCGAGCTGCTTGGCGATCTCCGCCTTGCAAGCGCCCGCGGCCTCGTCGTTGCGGCTGCTGCCGCAGGCGGCGAGCGCCAGGCCGGCAATCGACAACAGCACGATGCGAACGCGCATGCTCACCCTCCTCGGTGCGCCGCCGCGATTTATTGTGTCAGCCGATCGCGGTCGGAGCCAAAAAAATCACATCACTCGCAGACGATTTCCACCCACCAACCCGCCACTCAAAACCGTGCACATACCGTACCAATACGGGCGCCGCATCCCCGCAAACGCTCAGTAGCGCGGCACGCCCGGATCGACCTCGCGCGACCACGCGTCGATCCCGCCTTCGACATTGTATACCTCGCGGAAACCGAGGTTCCGGAAGTGTTCGGCGGCGCGCGCGCTGCGGCCGCCCCCGTGGCAGAGGAACGCGAGCGGCGTGTCCTTGGGCAGCGTTCCGAACGCCTGTGCGCCTTCGTCGAGCGTGCGGAACGGGCCCGACACGGCGGCTTGCGCGCGCTCCTCGGGCGGACGCACGTCGACGAGGGTGATGTTCCCCGCGTCTAGCCGGGCTTTGAGCTCGGCCGGCGTGAGGCTTTTCACTGCCGGTGGTGCGTTGGGATTGCGGATCGAAAGGCCGGCGCCCTGGACCGTCTCGACCCAGTCGATGTGCACGCCGCGCGCGCGCTGGGCGGTGCCGAGGTCCATGTGGATCGGAATGCCGCCCGCATCGGCGACGATGGTGCGCGGATCCGCTTCGGCCAGGTGGAAGCCCGCCTCGTAGCGGGCGTCGATCGCCATGTGCAGGACCAGCCCGGGCTCGGCGTCGGCGAGCGCGTCGCGGATCGCCGCGGCGGCCGGTGCGCTGATCGTGATCGCGGGCGGCGTGCGGTCGGGCGCGGGCAGGCCGAACAGCGACTGCAATTCTCCACTTGTATACATCGACTGGACGATGTCGGCGCCGCCGACGAGCTCGCCCTTGACGTAGAGCTGGGGGATGGTCGGCCAGTTGCCGTAGGCCTTGATGCCTTCGCGGATGTCCGGGTCCTCGAGCACATCGATCGAGTGGTATTCCGGCAGGAGCTCGTTGAGCACCCCGGCGGCCGCGGCGGAAAAGCCGCAGCGCGGCGCGAAACGCGTGCCTTTCATGAACAGGACGACGGGATGTTCGGCGAGCAGCGACTCGATGCGGCTGCGCACGGCGGGGTCGAGCGACATGGTGTTTCCTGGATCTGGACTGGATTCAATGATAGTCCAGATGCGGGCTTTTCGGCGCGTCTCAAGCGGGTCCGAAGCCTCGCGCGGACCCGCGTTTCACGCCGCTGCGGGCAGAACCTCGGGTTCCGGCGCGACGGCAGTCGCGAGGCCGATGCGCTGCCGGCGCTCGGTCCAGTGCAGGAGCTCGAGCGCGCCGTCGGCATGTTCCACGAGCGCCGTGCAGTGCTCGACCCAATCGCCGTCGTTGATGTAGAGCACGCCGGCGTGATCGTTGATGCGTCCGTAGTGGATGTGGCCGCAGATGTGCCCGTCGAAACCCTGCGCGCGCGCCGACGCGGCCACGCGCGATTCGAAGTCGAAGATGAAGCGCCGTGCCGCGGCGATGCGCAGTTTGATCGCGATCGACAGCGGGCGATAGCGCAATCCGATCCGGCGCAGCAGCGCGTTGATGCGGCGGTTCGCCCCGCAAACGAAGCCCTGCAGCGCGTCGCCCATGCGCACGAGCCACGCCGGCGCGCTGTGGCCGGAATCGAACTCGTCGCCGTGGCTCACGCGATAGCGCCGTCCGTCGGCGCCCACGTGCACGGCATTGAGCGCGATCTCGATGCCGCCGAAGCGCTGTCCCGCGAAGCGCCTGAGCGCCGCGTCGTGGTTGCCCGGGATGTAGGTCACGCGCGTGCCGCGCGCCGCGATGCCGAGGAGCTCGGCGACCACCTCGCCATGGCGCGCATGCCAGAACGGGCTGAGCTGCATGTTCTCGATGTCGACGATGTCGCCGACGAGGTACAGGTGCTCGCAGCTCACGTTGCGCAGGAAGTCGATGAGGTATTCCGCCTGGCAATCGCGCAGGCCCAGATGCACGTCCGAGATGAAGATGCTGCGAAATCGTTGCCGCGACATGCCACCGGCTCCTCTAGTCGGCCCGGTGCAGCATATTCCCAAAGTATAAAAATTCGGTTGCCGGTTTTGGTCAGGGCGATGACAAGGCGCGCTTGGCGGCCGGCAGCGCGAGCTCCGCCCATCGCCGGTACATCGCGGCCGAAGGGTGGAGGCCGTCGCCGACCAGCATCGCCGCGGCGCCGCCGCCCGCACGCGAGGCGGCCGTCACGTCGACGTAACCGACATGCAGCATTTTGGCAATTTCCACATTTGCTGCATTGTAGAGATCGATTTCGCGGCCGATCGCGCCCGTGTCGCGCCCGCTGTCGCGGCCGAACCGGGTCACTCCCCAATCCGGGATGGAAACCACCACGACGTGCCCTGGCCGCCCGCCCGCGAGCGCCACGGCGCGCTCGAGCAGAGTGCGGAACTCGGCGCGGTAGTTGTCGAGATCCCGACCCCGATACTGGTTGTTGACCCCGATCAGCAGCGTGACGAGCGCGTACGGCGGCGTGAACGCGTGCGCGTCCATGGCGGCGGCGAGCTCGTCGGTGGTCCAGCCGGTGCGCGCGACGATTTCGGGCGCGTCGAGCGCGATGCCGTCCCGGCGCAGCAGATCCGCGAGCTGCGCCGGCCAGCGCTCGTCCGCCGCCACGCCTTCGCCGATCGTGTACGAATCGCCGAGCGCGAGGAAACGCGTGGGAGAATCGCCGACCGCCATGGCTGCAAGCATGCTGACGATCCAGAGTGCGCTCATGGCCACGACCCGCGGGTCGCGCCCTCAGGCCACGTGGCGTACGGCGCCGCCCCGTGCGGCCTGCCGCGCGAGGCAACGCTCGATGCGCACGAAGACGTCGCGCAACTGCGCGGGCGGCGGCAGCAGGGTGATGCGGAAATGATGGCGCGCGGCGAAATTGAAGCCCGAGCCCGGCACGACGAGGACGCTCTCGCGTTCGAGCAGATCGAGCGCGAACGCGGCGTCGTCGAAACCCGGCAGGGCCTCGGTGTCGACCGACGGGAACGCGTACAGCGCGCCTTTCGGCGATACGACGTCGAGATAGCGGCTCTGCGCGCAGGCCTCCGCGACGATGCGCCGGGCTTCGTGCAGCCGGCCGCCCGGTGCGGTCAGCGCGGCGATCGTGTCCGGCCCGTTGAGCGCGGGCGCGATCGTCCACTGCGCCGGGACGTTCGCGCACAAGCGCAGCGCCGCCAGCAAGTCGAGCGCCGCTTCGAGTTCGCCGAGCTCGGCCGGCACGCCCGAGAGCGACACCCAGCCCACGCGGTAGCCGCAGGCGCGCTGCATCTTCGAAAGTCCGCCGAAGGTCAGCACCGTCAGTTCGGGGGCGAGGCTTGCGAACGGAACGAATTCGGCGCCGTCGTAGAGGATGCCGTCGTAGATCTCGTCGCTGAACACCACGAGGCGATGGCGCTCGGCGATGCGCGCGAGCTCGCGCAACAACGCACGCGGATACACGGCGCCGGTCGGGTTGTTCGGGTTGATGAGCACGAGCGCGCGCGTGCGCGGCGTGATGCGCGCTTCGATCTCCGCGGGATCGGGCAGGTGTCCGCGCGCCGCGGGGCACGAGTAGTAGACCGCATGGCCGTCGTTGAGCACCGTCGCCGCGCTCCAGAGCGGATAATCGGGGCTCGGCAGCAGCACCTCGTCGCCAGCGTCGAGCAGAGCGCGCAGCGACATGTCGATGAGTTCGCTCACGCCGTTGCCGATGAACACGCGACGCGCGTTCGCAGTGGCGACACCGCGCGCCTGTTGATGCGCCGTGATGGCCGCGCGTGCTTCGGCGAGACCTTGCTGATGGCAATAGGCGCCGCTGCGGTGCAGATTGGCGGCGAGCGCGCTGCGCACATGCTCGGGCACCTCGAAGCCGAACAAGCCTGGGTTGCCGATGTTGAGCTTGATGATTTCGCGGCCGGACGCCTCGAGATCTAGCGCACGATGCGTCAACTCGCCACGGATTTCGTAGTGAACGTCGTCGAGCCGTGCGCTCGCGCGCACGGGCGTTTTTGCTGGGGAGTTCGGCATCGGATCGGCCGTGTCGATTGTTGTAATGCAGCATGCTAACGAAACTTTGTGTAAATTCAAGTCCGGTGAGGGTTTTTGCGGCCGCTACGGTAAAATGCCGGCAATGGAGATCAGCGAGGAATCTTTGCGCCGTTTGCGCGCGATCGGTTGGCGCGCGCCGGCAGCGGCGGCAGCGATCGATGAAGGACGGCTCGCGCGCGTCATCGCACAGCACCGCAACGGCTATCGGTTGCACGATGGCGAAGAGGAATTCGGCGCGCAGCCGGCGCCGCGCTTCCTGCGCCGCGCGACCGATCCGGCCGAGCGGCCCGCGGTCGGCGACTTCGTCGTGCTCGGCGGAGCATCGAACACGATCGAGCGCGTCCTGCCGCGGCGCACCGCGCTCTGCCGCATCGCCGCAGGCGAGCGCCACGCCAGACAAATCATCGCCACGAACGTCGATACCGTCTTCGTGCTCATGGGTCTCGATGGCGATTTCAATCCGCGGCGCGTGGAGCGCTATCTCGTGCTGATCGAAGGCAGCGGCGCGGCGCCCGTCGTCGTCTTGACCAAATTGGACAAAGTGGAAAATGCCGCAACGCCGATCGCGGAAATGCGCGCGGCGTGCCCCGGCGTGGAGCTCCATGCCGTGAATGCGAAGGAAGCGGCCAGCGTCGCGCCGCTCCTTGCACATCTGCAGCCGGGCGACACGGCCGTGCTCGTGGGGTCCTCGGGCGCCGGCAAGTCGACGCTGACGAACACGCTGCTCGGGCGCGAACGCCAGGCCACGGCCGCCGTGCGCGAGCACGACAGCCGGGGCCGTCACACGACGACGTATCGCGCGCTGATCCAGCTGCCGAGCGGCGGTTGCCTCATCGACACGCCCGGCATGCGCGAGCTCAAGCTCACGGGCGACGAAGACTTGAGCGGTGCGGCCTTCGCGGATATCGACGCGCTCGCGCTCGACTGCCGCTTCGGCGACTGCGCCCACGGCAACGAGCCGGGCTGCGCCGTGCGCGCCGCGCTCGAGACCGGGGCGCTCGACCCTGCGCGCTGGGGGGCGTACCTGAAGCTGCGCGACGAACTCGCGGCCGCGGGCGAAGCGCTCGAGGCGCAGCTCAAGCGCAAGGCGCAGGCGCGCGTCGCCGACAAGGCGCTCGGCCGACGTCTCATCGACAAATACGGCCGCCGTTGAGTAGGCGATCGATGGATGGCGTTGTATAA
>DASRGX010000152.1:0-3423 GCA_035650835.1 Rudaea sp.
TATTGCAAGTCGGTGGTACCGATCTCACCACGGCAAGTGCGGGCGGAGCCTGGGCTGCCGAAACCGCATGGAGCGACAGCGGTGGTGGCTTCTATGGCGCAGCAGGGTATTCGATTCCGACGTATCAGCAGACTTCAGGCGTGATCACAGCGACGAACGCCGGATCGACGACGCTGCGCAACGATCCGGACGTCTCGGCCGAGGCAAACTTCGACAATCCCACCGCGAGCAACGGCCGGTTTCTGTCGGGTTACGGCGGCACGAGCTTCGCGGCGCCGCGCTGGGCGGGCTTCATCGCGCTCGCCAACGAGCAGGCCGCCGTGAACGGCAGGGGTCCGCTCGGCTTCGTGAACACGGCGCTGTACGCCGCCGCCGAAGCGAACCAGGCCGCGAATTTCCACGATGTCGCGAGCGGCAGCAATGGCGGCTTCAGCGCCGTCGCGGGCTACGACCTCGTCACGGGCTGGGGGAGCCCGAACGGTGCGACGCTCATCAACACGCTGGCCGGCCCGGCGAGCACGCCGGGTTTCGTCGTGTCGGCGTACCCGACGAACCCCGGTGCCAATCCCGGCGCGAGCACGACGAGCACGATCTCGATCGGCGCGCTGAACGGCTACACGGGCAACGTGACCTTGAGCGCGAGCGGCTTGCCGACCGGCGTGACGGCGTCGTTCAGCCCGCCATCGCCCGCTGCCGGCTCGTCGAGCACGCTCACATTGAGCGCCGACAACACAGTCGCTGCAGGTACTGCCGCGCACGTGACGATCACCGGCACCGCGACGGGTGCGGCGACGCAGACCGCCGCCGTCAATCTGCTCGTCGGCGCACCGCCGGCGGCCTCGCTCGCGCCCGCGTCGCTCGTCTTCAACGACGTGCCGACCGGCACGGCGAACGAGCTTCTCTCGATCGCGAACGGCGCGCAAAGCCTGCCGCTCACGTATACGATCGCCGCTTTCGCGAGCAGCGGAGGCGCCTGCCGCGGCGTGGTGACGTGGCTGGCGGCATCGGTCGATTCGGGCAGCGTCACGGCCGGGCAGCCGACGAAGATCAACGTCTCCGTGAACCCGAATGGCACGCTTGCGCTCGGCACCTACACGGCGGAGCTATGCCTCGTGACGAACGACGGTGCGAATCCCAGGCCCGTCGTCCCGGTGACTTTGAACATCGTGCAGGGGCCGATCAAGGACACGATTTTCGCGAGCAGCTTCGAGCCCGGCGAGAACGGCGGCGCGAACGTCGTGACGTATTCGCTCGATCAGCCCATCGAGGACGACCAGGCCGGCAGCGCGCTCGATCTCGCCGAAGGCTTCTGGCATACGTGGGACAACTCGATCATCGACAATATCAATTTGTTCGATGACGGCACGGGCCTGAAGGTCTATTGGTACGACGACAAGCTGCCGACGCAATTTGCGAACAAGGTCGGCGGCGTCGTGAGCGGCGGCAACTACGCGGTGCTGCACGCGGGTGCGATCGTTGGGCCTTCGTCGGCGTTCTCACGCTCGGTCTCCACGATGACCAACTGGGTGGCCGGCACGGACGGGTATCTCGGCATCGCGTTCCTCAACAGCCAGACGAACGCGCTGAACTACGGCTATCTCCATCTGCGCACGACGGGGCCCGCGGGCTTCCCCGCCCAGGTGCTCGATTACGGCTTCGACGCCAGCGGAGCGGCGATCGAGATTCCTTGATCGCCGCGGCGAGCGGCGTCAATCCGGGTCGTAGTCGAGGTTCGGCGCGAGCCAGCGCTCGGCTTCCTGCAGCGTCCACTTTTTACGCTTTGCGTAATCTTCCACTTGTTCGCGCGTCGTGCGGCCGACGACGAAATACTGGCTTTCGGGGTGGCTGAAGTACCACCCTGAGACCGCCGCGGCGGGATACATCGCGAAGCTTTCGGTGAGCTCGATGCCGGTGTTGCGCGTGGCGTCGAGCAGACGGAACAGCGTGGCTTTTTCCGTGTGGTCGGGGCAGGCCGGGTAACCCGGCGCCGGGCGTATGCCGCGGTACTGCTCGCCGATCAGCGCGGCGTTGTCGAGCGCCTCGTCGGGCGCATAGCCCCAGAATTCCTTGCGTACGCGCTCGTGCATGCGCTCGGCGAACGCTTCGGCCAGGCGGTCTGCGAGCGCCTTGAGCAGGATCGACGAGTAGTCGTCGTGCGTGCGCTCGAATTCTTCGAGCTTGCGTTCGATGCCGATGCCCGCAGTGACGGCGAACGCGCCGACCCAATCGGCAGGGCCACCCTTCGGTGCGACGAAATCGGCGAGGCAGAAATCCGGCCGGCCCGGCGGCTTGTCGGCCTGCTGACGCAGGAAACGCAAGGTTTCGACGCCATTGGTCGTATGCACTTCGATATCGTCGCCGACGCGTGCGGCCGGCCAGAAGCCGATCACGCCGCGCGCGGTGAGCCACTTCTGCGCGACGATGCCGTCGAGCATCTTGCCTGCGTCGGCGTAGAGCTCGCGCGCCTGCGCGCCGACGACGGGATCGTCGAAGATCTGCGGATAATGCCCGCTCAGCTCCCAGGTGTTGAAGAACGGCGTCCAGTCGATGCGCTCGACGAGTTCGGCGAGGTCGTAGTCGGCGAACGCCGTGATGCCGGGCCGCTGCGGCGTGGGCGGAGTATACTTTTCCCAATCGCCCGCGAACGCCTGCGCGCGCGCCTGGGCGAGCGGCACCAGGCGCTTGGCCGGACCGCGGTCCTTGTGGCGTTCGCGGATTTCCGCGTACTCGCTGCGGATGCGCTCCATGAACGCGTCGACGAGGTCCTTGCTGATCAAGGATTGGGCGACGCCGACCGCGCGCGAGGCGTCCTTGACCCACACGGTCGGCGAGCGGTAGTGCGGCTCGATCTTGAGCGCCGTGTGTGCGCGCGAGGTCGTCGCGCCGCCGATCAGCAGCGGCAGCGCGAATTCCTGGCGCTGCATTTCGCGCGCGATGTGGCTCATCTCCTCGAGCGAAGGCGTGATGAGGCCCGAGAGGCCGATCATGTCGGCGTGCTCGCTGCGCGCGGTGTCGAGGATCTTCTGCGCAGGCACCATGACGCCGAGGTCCACGACCTCGAAGTTGTTGCAGCGCAGGACCACCGCAACGATGTTCTTGCCGATGTCGTGCACGTCGCCCTTGACCGTGGCGAGCACGATCTTGCCGTTCGACTTGTGCGTCTCGCCCGAGCGCGCCTTTTCTTCCTCGATGAACGGTATCAAGTACGCGACGGCTTTCTTCATGACGCGCGCGGACTTCACGACTTGCGGCAGGAACATCTTGCCGGCGCCGAACAGGTCGCCGACCACGTTCATGCCGTCCATGAGCGGCCCTTCGATCACGTCGAGCGGGCGCGAACTGGCGGCACGCGCCTCCTCGGTGTCGGCCTCGACAAACTCATCGATCCCGTGGACCAGCGCGTAGCTCAGGCGTTCGTTCACT
>DASRGX010000153.1:0-6122 GCA_035650835.1 Rudaea sp.
TAGCGATGTACAAGTACGCCTTCGAATGCCTGCGCGCGACGGCGAACGGCTACATGGCGCCGCCCGAGATCGGCATGTCGGTGGACCCGAGCGTCGGCCGCAAGCAGATCTGGCTCATGGTGATCATGGTCGTCATCGGCGCGCTCGGGCTCGTCGTGCTCGGGCCGGTGCTCGGGGCGATCCTGCTGCTGTTCCTCGGCTTGTCGCTGCCCGGCGCGACGATGACGCTCGCGATGGAGGAAAGCCTCGCGAGCGCGCTCAATCCGGGCAAGTGGATCTCGATCTTCGCGCGCATCGGCTGGCCGTACCTGGCCGCCGTCGGCCTCTGCCTCGTCGTGTCGCTGAGCGAGGCCTACGCGGCCGTGCTCATCGCGAACATCCTGCCACAGTTCGTCGCCGTCGTCGTCGTCGCGATCGTCTCGAACTACGGACTCGTCATGACGTTCCATTTGATGGGTTATCTCATCTATCAGTACCACGACGAGCTCGGCCACGTGCCGGACGCGCCGCAGCTCTCGCGCACGCTCACGCCGCCCGATCCCGATCAGGAGCTGCTCGACCAGGCCGCCGCCTACGTGCGCGACGGCAAGCCCGAGAACGCGACCGAGCTGCTGCGCGGACACCTGCGCGCGCGCGGCGGTACGCAAGCCGTGCACACGCAATACCGCAAGCTCTTGCGCCTCGCGGACAACAAAGACGAGCTGCTCAACCACGGCCGCGACTACCTGAACATCCTGCTAGAACAGGGCAAGGATCGCCTCGCGCTCGAGTTGCTGCGCGAATGCCAGGCCATCGACCCCGCGTTCGCGCCGGCCGAGGCCGGGCGGGTCACCGAAGTCGCGCACAAGGCCGCGCAGCTCGGGCAGCCGCAAGTGGCGCTGCGCCTGCTCGCGGGTTTCCACAAGCGCTTCCCGAAGAGCAAGGACATCCCGCGCAATTACCTGCTCTGCGCCACGCTGCTGCACGAACGCATGAACCAGGACGAGCAGGCGGTCACCTTGCTCAAATACCTGAAGCAAGCGTTCCCGGACGATGCGCTGATGCCGGAAATCGACGCCAAGCTCGCGACGATCGAGCGCATCATGGCCGCGGCGAAAAAACCCGAGCGCCTGCCTTCCGCTACTGGCTGAGCAGGAACTTCGCCTTCGGCGCGAATTCGCTTTGAGCGAATTGCGCGACGAGATATTCGAGGCGCGCGCGCCGTGCGGCGGAACCTTCGGGCGCGCGCAGCGCCAGCGCGAACCAGGCCGCGGGCAATCCTGCGAACTGCGGGGTGCGCAGGCCGATGCCGCGCAACAACGCTTCGGCTGCGTTCTCGTCGCCGAGCTTGAGCCACGGCGCGACGAGCTTGAGCTGCGCCTCGGGCGCGAGGCGCGGTGCACCGGCGCAGGCCTTCGCGTAATCCTCGTATACCGACTTGAGCTCGCGCGTGTCGTCGAGCGTCTTCGCGGCGAAGCCGAGCACGCGTGCCGCAGCCGCGTCGAGCTCGCCCGGCGTGCCGCGGTAGCGCGCGCAGCGGTAGAGCGCCACCGACACGTCGAGTCGGCCGGGCTCGGTCGCGTCGATGCGTTCGAGCAGGTCGCGCGCCTTCGCGACTTCGAGCTTGCCGAGATGCTGCTGGGCGGCCTCGAACGCGGCGACGTTCGCTTCGCGCTCGTCGGCGCGCTGGTCTTCTTCGACGAACACGTCGCGCACGGCGCCGTAGCGGCGCAGCGCGAACGCGATGAGCGCGCCGCACAGGATCCCGCCGGCATGCGCGTCGAAGCCGACGTGGGCCTCGCTATTGAGCCAGAGGTTGACGACCTGCCAACCGAACCAGATCGGCAGCAGCGTGAGCGCCGGCACGCGCACGTAGTCGAACACGACGAAGAACCAGTAGAAAACGCGCACTTTGCGCAGTCCCCACAAGACGCAGTAGGCGCCCATCAGGGCAGCAATCGCGCCCGAAGCGCCGAGCGCCGTGCCCTCGTCGCCCCAGTGCCAAGCGAGCGTCGCGAAGGCCGCGCCGAAGCCGCCGCCGAGATACAGCGCGAGATACCACCACGGCCCGAGCGCGCCTTCGACGAGCAGGCCGAGCACGGCGAGGAAGATCATGTTGCCGATCAGGTGCTCGAGGCCGCCGTGCATGAACATGGCCCACAGCATGCGTCCCGGCTCGACATGTGAAAAACGCAGATCGTGGCTCGGCGTGAACGCGCTGTCGCGCAGGCGTTCGAATTCGGCGCGCTCTTCGTGCCAGGTCGCATAGCGCGCGTCGTCGGCCTGGATCACGCGACCCGCATGCAGCGCCTTCAGGAAATCGGGATCGGATTCGATGAGGCCGATCCTGCTCTCCTTCGGCATCGTCTCGGCGAGTTCGATCTTGCGTGCATCGCCGCGACGGCTCTTGAGCCAGTCCAGATAGGCCGGGAATTCGATGCGGCCGAGATCGACCTGTTCGTAATACTCGAGTGCGCGCCGGTAGTCGCGTTCGTCGCCCGACTGCAGGAATGCGAAGACGAAGACGTTGGCGATGATCAGGAGCACCGTGACGAGCGGGAAATTCGCCCAGCTCAAACGGCGGTGCAAAGGCAGGATCAGCAAGGCGTTTCCCCCGGGACGGCGCGCGATCGCACGCGCGATTGTATGTGCGGCGACGCGCCCGTGCGTAGCGGATCAGTTGAGCACGAACGCGAGCGCGAACACGCCGAGCATCGTGAAGCAGAGCGCGAGCTTGGCGAGCGTGCCGAACAACAGCCCGAGCCAGGTGCCGAGACCGACGCGCGTCGCTTTGTCCATCGCGCTGCCCGTCGAGAGCTCGCCCGCGACGGCGCCCGCGAACGGGCCGAGCAGCACGCCGGGAAGGCCGAAGAACAAGCCCACGAGTGCACCAAGGCTCGCGCCCCACAGCGCGCGCCCGCTCGCGCCGACGCGGCGCGCGCCGAGCAGGCCGGCGAAGAAATCGATGGCGAGCGCGATCGCGGCAAGCACGCCGAGCACGATCAGCGTGAACGTGCCGATGTGGCGGAAGTGGTCGGTCCACGCGGCCAGCAGCATGCCGCCGAAGACGAGCGGCACGCCCGGCAGCGCCGGCAGCACGGCGCCGGCCATGCCGGCGAGGATCATCGCCGCCGAAAGTATAAAAAGCAGCACCTGAACCACGTCAGCGCACGCCGGGCTTGAGCGCTTCGGTGTCGATCTGGAACGCGCCCTGGTACTCCGGCTTGAGGAGACTGTAGAACACCTTGCTCGGCACTTCGACCTGCTGCTCGCCGGCGTCGTCGCCGAGCTTGTCGGGCGGGAACACGATCGTGAGACCGATCGCCTTGCTGTCGAGGCCGTCGATCAGGAACACCGCGAGATTGTCGGCGGTCGGCGCCGCCGCCTGCGCCACGCGCGCGCGCATCTCCTTGAGCTTGGGTTCGACGGCCGGCGTGTCGCCGACGCTCTGGCGCAGGTTCGCCTCGAGGCGGCCCTCGAGCTGGCGCCGGCATTCGTCGCTGAGCGCCTTGTACGCCGCGTCGGCCGAACCGAACAGGTCGCCCAACGCGAGCAGCTTGCCGTCTTCCAGCCGCATCACGAAGCTCGCGACGATCGGCGTGTTCTCGATGCCGACCTTGGCCGTGCCGCGCGCGAGCACGCTCAGGAAATCTTCGGTGCGCCGCGCCACCTCGAATTCGAGATCGAGCACGGCGAGCGGCGCGCCTGCCGTCTCGTCCGCGTTGGCGACGTGGGCCAGGAACTCGCCTTTGCGCTCGGCCGCGAACGCGCGCAGCGCGTGTTCGAGGCCGTCCCACTTCGCATCGAGCTCAGGATAGCGGATGTGGTACTCGTAACCCTCGCCGCGGGCTTCGTCGTTGTCGGCGGCCACCGCCGACGCAGCGACCAGGTGCGCCGGATCGAGCGGCGCCGCGTCCGCCGACGCGACTGCCGGCGGCACGGATGCCGAACCGCTGCATGCCGTGACGGCGAGCGCGAGCAGGCACGGCAGCGCTGCGGCGAAAGACGAGCTGCGAAGCATCGGGAACCGACCCTGAAAAAGGCTGCACAGTGTAAATGCACACCCCGGGCCAATGCCAAGTGCTTGACAGCGGGCCTCCGGCCGGCATCACAGCTCGCTCAAATCGAACGAGATCGGCACGAGTGCCCAGGCGCTTTGCGCGACGCCGTTGCGCGTACCGGGCCGGAACTTCCAGCGCAGGACCGCATCGCGCGCCGCGGTGTCGAGCCGCACGAAGCCGCTCGAATGCTCGATTTCCACGGTCTGCGGCACGCCGTCCGCGCCGACCAGTACGCGCAGCAGCACCTTGCCGTGCTCGCGCCGTCGCGCCGACTCGAGCGGGTACTGAACCTTCGTGCTCGCGCCGTAGGCCATGGCCGTCGGCGCCACGTCGATCGCTCCCGAATCCACCGCGGGCTTGCTGGGACCGAGGTCGATCGGGCCGATATCGGGCTTCGCATCGACCACCGGCACCTGGATCGGCGAGGTCTCGGTCGGATGCACGATCGGCGTCGGCGCATGGTGCACCGGCTTCGTCGGCGGCGCCGGCAGCACGGGCTCGGGTTTCTTTTCTTCGGGTTTGACCTGGTGCAGTTCGACGACCACCGGTGCGGGTTCGACGTGCGTCATGATCTGCAGAGCCACCGGTGGGGCGAGCAGCAGGACGAGCGCATAGGCATGCAGCGACAGCGACCCCGACAGCGCGCCGATACGCGGCCAATTGAGGCGCAGCCCCGGATTCGTCTGCATGGCGATGGCGGTCATGGCGATTCCTCCCTCGAATGTCGGCCGCGCCGGCGGGCGCGGGACAGCGGCGCTGTCGGAGGAATGAACGCGCGGCGGCGCCGCGCGGGGTTAGCGGGCTCAGTCGAGCCGCTTGCGCGTGCGCAGGATCGCAATGCCGAGCACGACGACGCAGAACAGGCCGAGTGCGGCGAGCTCGCGCCAGAGGTCCGCGAGCGTCGCGGCGCGCAGCATGATGCCGCGGATGAGGCGCATGAAATGCGTCATCGGGAAGATTTCGGCGAGCCACTGTGCGGGCGACGGCATGCCCGCGAACGGAAACATGAACCCCGAGAGCAGGATTTGCGGCAGGAACGTGAAGAACGCCATCTGCATGGCCTGGAACTGCGTGCGCGCGAGCGTCGAGAGGAACACGCCGAGCGAAAGCGAGGCGATGATGAACGCAAGCGCTGCGCCGTAGACGTCGAGCAGACTGCCGTTGATCGGCACGCGGAAGATCGCCACCCCGAGCAGCAGCACCACGGTCACCTGGATGAGACCGATGCCGATGAACGGCAGCACCTTGCCCACCGTCAGTTCGGTCGGCGACACGGGCGTCGCGATCAGGAACTCGAGGTTGCCGCGCTCGCGCTCGCGCACGATCGCCATTGCCGTGAACAGCACCATCGTCATGGTCAGGATCACGCCGATGAGGCCGGGCACCGTGTTGACCGGCGCGCGCCGTTCGGGATTATAGAAATTCACAATTTCCACATTGCCTACGGGCTGGCCCGCGCTAGGATCGTAGAGCGCGGCGAGCGGCAACGCGGACAACTGGCGCGCCGCCTGCTGCACGACCTGGTCCGAGCCGTCGACGACGATCTGCAACGGCGGCCGCGGCACTGCGCCGGCGCCGCCTTGCGGCTGTGCGAGCTCGGCGAGGCGGCGCTCGAAATCCGGCGGGATGACGAGCGCGGCGCTGATCTTTCCCGCGCGCAGCAGATCGTCGAGCTCCTGCGGTGTGCGCAACCGGTAGTGGAAATCCATGACCTCGGTCTGTGCGAGCGCCGCGACGATCTCCCGCGACTGCGCGGTCCGCGCCTGATCGAGCACGGCCGCATCGAGATGGCGGATGTCCATGTTGATCGCGTAGCCGAACAGGACGAGCTGCATCGTCGGAATGCCGACGATCATCGCGAACGTGAGCCTGTCGCGGCGCAGCTGCCGGAATTCCTTGACGACGATCGAGAACAGGCGACGCAGATTCATGACGCAGCCTCCGCCGGGGCGCGCAGCGGCTTGTGCGTCGCGGCGACGAATACGTCTTCGAGATTGGGCTTCGTCGCCGCGACGGCGGCCTCGACGCCTGCGCCGCGCAGCGCTGCCGATACGCGCGCGGCGACGTCGCCGTCGCGCCGTG
>DASRGX010000154.1:0-3806 GCA_035650835.1 Rudaea sp.
GGCGGGCAGCCCGTGCGCCGCACGCGCACCGTCGATACACGCGCGCAGTTCAATAACGTGCTGCGCACGAACCGGGGTTGTGTTGGACACAATCGGCTCACTCCCACAGGGCACGTGCCCGTTGTTGACAATGATCGCCACTTGCGTGAGCAGCGTGACCGAATGTCCAGACAGATCAGTTGCGCGCGCTTCGAGGACATGTGGACCATCGGCGAGTGACGTGGTGTTCAAGGTGTAGGCGAATCCGGCGTTCGCCGAGGCGTTTGGCCACGCAGCCGGGATGTCTGGACGTGGCGTGCCGTACGTCGCCGGGCCCTTGTCGACGCCGTCTACGTACACGTGAACCGCACTCACAGCGGTGTCGTCGATGGCCCACCCCACGACGCCGATGGTGCCGCCGACCGTCTGTCCGTTCGACGGAGCATCAAGGTTGCCGTACGGACCGACGAGATCGGGCAATCCGTCGTCTGCGTGCAGACCGTAAATAGCGGTTCGCATCGTCGAGAGGTCGCCGGCGAGCACGTAATAGTCGCCCTCAAACACCACATTCGGTCCGAGTTCGATCGGCACGTGCGGTTTGAAGTAGTTCGCCGCCTGGCCGAATTCGCCGGTGGAGCCCACGAGGCGAGTCGCGGTAAACCAGGGGTGCTGCGACGGCATGTAGACCGCCAGGCCGAAGTTGTTTTGATTAACGAACGCCTCCCAACGTTCGGACGTGGCGACATTTCCTGACGGAGTTATCGCGAAGTTCGTCGTCGTCGCGTTCGACCAGGGCGCGGTGCCAATGTAGGCGACGAGCGTGTCGTAGCCGATGTTCACGTACACCGCGGGAATCTCCTGGCTCGCGAGCACATGACGATCGGTTCCGACATGCGTGATCTTGATGTGGACCTTTGCGACGTTTGGTCTGCCGTCCACAAACGTGACCCAGTGCTCGAGTGTTGTATCCGAGGCGACCGGCTGGCCTGGTGCTCCGCCCTTATCGGACGGATTCCACTGATACGGCCGCGTCAATGTGTACGCCGAGGTGGCAGTAACCGCGGACGATGTGACCGGGCTGCCAAAGCCAAATCTGTCGCCGCCTTGGACGGGATCCCATCCCCAGGTGCCGGTACAACCGGCGCACCCGTCGTACATCGCAGCGCCGTCATAGAGCCCGATTTGAACTTGTTTACCGGTGCAGTCGCCATTGTTGACGAGATTCTCTGAGCCGGACACTACGATGCTGACCACCGTGCCGCCGCATCGTGGCTCGAGACCAACCGTCATCGTGCCGTTTGAAATGAACACCCGCGTCGACGCGAGGGTCGCATTGATCGGTGACCCGCTTAACAGGACGTTGTGCCCGGGCTGCCCGTCGGTGTCAATCCCGTAAACGTAGAAGGCGTGCGGCAGCCCGTCGCGCCCAATTGGCGCGATCGGGTACCGAAATCCGTGGGCACCGACGTCCTGTCGTGTATAGCCGGCGACCGTGGCGGCGACGAAGATCCCGCCCTGGCCAGCCGGCGCGTTCATATAAATGTGAACGGCAATTGCGGTGGACGGCGCGTCCGGATCCTGCGCCCATCCCACCACCACACCGTTTGCGTCAATCGATTCGAAGACCCCGACCGGCGTGGCCGCGACGGCAGGCATCGAAATCGCGAATGCGGAAAGCAAAACGAGCAAAGCTCGCCGGCCGAACACTGGACTGGAGCCTGTCACCGCGAATTCATCGACGTGAAGCACCGAGGCGCGTGTCATGTCCGGCGGGAACTCGTCCGAGCAGGCGCGGCGATGAGTGCGCGTCATCTAGGGAGGGGCCTGACGCGTGCAGCCTCTCGGTACGAGTCGCCGTGGCTGTAGTTCGCGTCAGGATCTTCTTATTGGAGAGGACCGCGAATTTCAAGCCGAAAGAACGCGAACCACTGCCGATCCGGCAACCGTGCATCCGAGCGTGTGATCTGAGCGAAAGCGAACGGTACGAAGTCTCGATCGGCGGCGACTTTCGATTCGACACTACTTCTTCTTGAATCGAATGCGGATGCTGCCGTAGTCTGACGCTCTTCTCGCGCGGCCGTTCCGTGTCGTTAGCTGGTCGCGTTTCCGTCGCGTGTCGGTCAAGTGAATATTCGCCGGCAGTACTCGCGCTCTCATCTGGAGATGAACGATGCGCAACGCAAATCGGTTGTGTGTGGTTGCGATGTTGCTAGTAGTCGGCGTGATTCGGTCTGTGCAGGCGCAATCGGCACCAGGCGGAACCGTCGTCACCGCGGTGCCGCGGCTGATGTGGTTCTCCGGCGAGTTTCGACCGGCCGACGGACTGCCACCGGCGCCGGTCCAACTCGCGACGCTGTCAATCTACCACGACGAGATCGGCGGCACGCCGATGTGGGAGGAGACGCAGAACATCGCGATCGGTTCCGGAGGCCGCTTCAACGTGCTCGTTGGATCGTCGACCGCCGACGGCCTGCCGGTCGACCTGTTCACGGCAGGCGAACCCCGCTGGCTGGGGGTGCGTTTCCATCGCGCCGGCGAACCGGAGCAGGCGCGCGTGCAGCTTCTGAGCGTGCCATACGCGCTGAAGGCGATCGACGCTGACACGCTCGGTGGCCGCCCCGCGTCGGCGTACGCGCTCGCCGAGCCGGCGGCGCTGCGACCGGCTCGCGGGGTCGCGACCGTCGATGCCGCAACGGGCAGCGGCAGTGCGACGGCAGCCGGCGGCGCCTCGACCTCCACCTTTGGCACGGCCGGCCATCTCGGGGTGTTCACTGACGCTGCCAACCTTGGCGACTCGACGGTCGTCCAGTTCGGCCCGCGCATCGGCATCGGCACGGCGACGCCGGCCGACTACCTGCACATCTCGTTCAACGATCAGTTCGGCGCGTTCACTGGTCTTGCGGTGCAAAACCTGAGCGGCAACGTGAACGCAGCGTCCGGCATGCTGTTCTACGACCAAAATGGTGCGCTCGCGCAGTTCCAGGGCTTCAGCAACGTCACGCACGAATACCGGATCAACAACATCGCGTCGGGAGGCAGCATCAACTTCCTCCTGGGCGGCAGCTCGAAGTTCGCCGTCGCCACCAACGGCAACGTCGGGATCGGCACGTCGGCGCCAGCGTCGAAGCTGCAGGTCGCGGGCGACGTCACGGTGGACGGCAACATCGGCGCGAAATACCAGGACGTCGCCGAATGGGTCGACACGGCGTTCCCGCTCGAGGCGGGCACGGTCGTGATCGTGGATCCGGCGTCGCCGAACCGCGTCACGGCGGCGACGAGGGCGTACGACACGCGCGTCGCCGGCGCGGTGTCGCGGCAGCCGGGGCTCGTGCTCGGCGAACGGCGCGACGATCGCGCGATGGTGGCGCAGAGCGGACGCGTGCGGGTGAAAGCGGATGCGCGCTACGGCGCGATCCGTATCGGCGATCTGCTCGTCACGAGTCCGACCACCGGCTACGCGATGCGATCGAAGCCCGCGGGCGCCGGGAAGAATGCGATGCACCGGCCTGGCACGGTGCTGGGCAAGGCGCTCGAAGCGCTGCCGAGCGGAAAGGGCGAGATTCTCGTCCTGCTCACGCTTCAGTAAAATGCGCGAGGGCCGGCGTCTTCGACCGTACGTCACGCGCTTGGTGATCGCCGCCGCATGGTGCGGGTGTTCGTCTGCCGCCTCCGCGCAGCTGACGGCGAACGGATCGTCGCTCACGGCGACGACAACGAACGCGGTTGCGACCTTCGCGGGGCCGGATCTCGTCGGCTTCGCGAACACCCTCACAGCGGAAACGTACTTGAAATACGCGAGCGCCGGTGAATTGGCGCAGGTCGAAACG
>DASRGX010000155.1:0-4065 GCA_035650835.1 Rudaea sp.
GCGCCGCAGGAACACTGCCATTTCCTTCTCGGCTTGCTTGTCACCGCGCCGCTGTGCGGCGGCGAATCCCGAACGGTAAGCGGCGGCGGCAGCAGCAGTGTCGGACGCCGCGAGCGTCTTGCCGAGCAGCTTCCACGCCGCCGAATAATCCGGGTCGAACGCGAGCGCGCGCTCGAGCTCCTCGACCGCGGCCGATATATCGCCGCGCGCGAGCAGCGCGTTCGCAAGCGACATGCGCAACAACGCACCGTCGCGCGGGCCGCCGCACAGACCGCGCAGGCGCTCGACGGCGTCGCCGCTCATGCGCGGTGGATATCGTGCGTGACGACGCCGAGGTCACGCGGCGGTGGCGCGAAATAGGCCGGGCACGCTGCGGTGCGACGCATGTCCGCGAGTCCGGCGGCCCAGTGCTCGCGCATGCTCAAGGGGCCGAACGCGTAGTCCTTGTATTCCTCTTCGTAGGACTTCGCCTGGTAGATCAGATGCACGACATTGAGGAGCTTCGTGCACGTCCAGGGCTCGAGCTCGGCAGCGAGCGCGGGCGGCAGGCGCTTGCCCGGCAGGTGCTGCGCCAGCCGGCCGAGCGCGAGGCGCAGCCGCTGGCGCTCGGCGGCGGTGTCGGTACCGCGGCGCGTGCGGCTCGAGTACTGGATGTCCTTGTGCCGTTCGTAGACGTCGCCGAGCGTCTTCGGCACGGCGCCGCGGGCGCTCCACAAATCCACTTGCAAGGCGAGCATATCGCGGCGCGGGCCGCTTTCGATCACGTATTCGAGCGGCGTATTCGAAACGACGCCGCCGTCCCAGTAGAACTCGCCGTCGATCTCGACCGCAGCGAACGCCGGCGGCAGCGCGCCCGACGCCATGACGTGCTCGGCGCGGATGCGCGTCGTGCGATTGTCGAAGTAGACGAAATTGCCCGTGCGCACGTTGACGGCGCCGACCGAAAAACGCACCGCTCCGGCGTTGATGCGGTCGAAATCGACGAGGCGCTCGAGCGTCTGCTTGAGCGGTGCGGTGCTGTAGAAGCTGGTCGCCGCTGCGCCCGTCGCGAGCGTGGCGTACGGCGGCGGCAGGCGCGGCACGAAGAAACCGGTCTGACCGTGGACCAATGCGTTCGCCGCGTCGAGCGAGTTGGCGAGCGCGCTGAGCGCTCCCGATTTCGGCAGTGCATCGAGCCAGGCGCGCTGCCAATCGAACACCTCGCGCGGCAAGGGCAACGCCGGCGTGGCGATCGTCTCCCAGAGCTCGCGCAGACGCTCCACGCGGCGTTCGGGAGCGTTGCCGGCAAGAACGGCCGCGTTGATCGCGCCGATCGAGATCCCGGCGAACCAGTCCGGCCTCAGGCCCGCCTCGTGCAGACCTTCGTAGACGCCGCACTGATACGCGCCGAGCGCACCGCCGCCCTGCAGCACCAGCACGATGGTTTCGTACTCACCCGCCGCGGCGGCTGGCGCTTTGTACACTTTTTCACGTCGCGCGGTCGCCGGCGCGTGCGGAGCTTTCGCCGGGCGCGGTTTCGTTCGCGACTTCACTGCATGAACCAGCCGTGGCTGACGACGATCGATTGCCCGGTCAGCGCGTTGCTGTCGAAGCCCGCGAAGAACAGCGCGCACTGCGCCACGTCGTCGACCGTGGTGAATTCGCCGTCCACCGTCTCCTTCAGCATGATGTTCTTGACGACCTCGGCCTCGGAAATGCCGAATTCCTTGGCCTGCTCGGGAATCTGCTTCTCGACGAGCGGCGTGCGCACGAAGCCCGGGCAGATCACGTTCGCGCGCACCTTGTGCGCCGCACCTTCCTTGGCCACGACCTTGGCGAGGCCGATCAGCGCATGCTTGGCCGCGACGTACGGCGCCTTGAGCTTCGACGCTTCCTTCGAGTGCACCGAACCCATGTAGATGATCGAGCCGCCGTTGCCCGCGGTGTACATGCGCTTGAGGCACGCACGCGTGGTCAGGAACGCGCCGTCGACGTGGATCGCCATGAGCTTCTTCCAATCCGCGTAGCTGAAATTCTCGAGCGGATTGACGATCTGGATACCGGCGTTCGAGACGAGGATGTCGACGCTGCCGAGATCTTTGACGATCTTGTCCACGCCGGCGTCGACGCCTTTTTCGTCGGTCACGTCCATGACCACCGCGGTCGCCTTGACGCCGCGCGAGCGGATTTCAGCGGCGGCGGCCTCGGCCGCGGCCTGGTTGATGTCCGCCACCGCGATGTGGGCGCCGTTGTCGGCCAGCACTTCGGCGATGCGCTTGCCGATACCGCTCGCGGCACCCGTGATCAGGGCGGCCTTGTTCTTGACGCTCATGATTGCTCCTTTTCCATTTGTGGAAGTGTATACGAAATTCGTCGGCGGAGGACACGGCGAAGCGCGGCTCCGCGGCGTCGAAACGCTCGAGTTCGCGCCTTTGGGGGCGCGACGCTCGGCCCGGGTCTAGTCCTCGCGGCCGATCGCCTTCACATCGACGCCGAGATCGCGCAGTTTGCGGTAGAGATGTGTCCGTTCCATGCCGACCGCCTTGGCGAGCTTGCCGACGCTGCCGCCGACCTGCTGGAGTTGGCGCAATAGATAAATGCGCTCGAACTGTTCGCGTGCGTCGCGAAGCGGCAGGTCGAAATCGATCGCCGCACCCTCGACGCGGATCTCCTGCGCCGGCGCCGCGACGCCGCTCAACGTGGCTTCGATCTCCTCGAGCGCCACGTTCGGCGTATTGCCCATGATGAGCAGCCGCTGCACGAGATTGCGCAGCTCGCGGATGTTGCCCGGCCACGTGTAGTTGCGCAGTCGGTTCTGCACCGCGATCGGAAAATGCCGGTAAGGGAGCTTGTCGCGCTGCGCGAAGAAATCGCCGTAGAGACGCAGCAGGTCCGGAATGTCCTCGCTGCGCTCGCGCAACGGCGGCACACTGAGCGGCACCACGTTGAGCAGATAGTAGAGCTCCTCGCGAAACCGGCCGTTGCGCACGTGCGCTTCGAGATTCTGCGACGTCGCCGCGATCACGCGCAGATCGAGCGTAGCCGGTCCGCGTCCGCCGCTGCGCACGAGCGCCCGGCGTTGCAGCACGCTCGCCAAGCGCTGCTGCAGCTCGGCGTCGAGCTCCTCGACGGCGTCGAGGAACAAGGTGCCGCCGTTGGCCTGCTCGAGCAGGCCTTGCTGGATGCCTTCGGCGCTCTCGGCACCGAACAGCGCGGCCACGAGGTGCTCGCGCGGGATGCTGGCCGGCGCGACGGCGACGAAATTGCGGTCGCGGCGCGGTCCATGCTCGTGCAGCCAGCGCGCGATCGATTCCTTGCCCGTGCCGGGCTCGCCCTGGATCAGGATCCATGTGTCGTGCTGGGCGAGCTTCTCGAGTTGCGCGCGCAGCGCGGTCATCGCTTTGCTCGCGCCGATCGGTTCGATCGGCACCGTCAGGTGCTGGCGCAAGCCCTCGTTCTCGCGTTTGAGGCGATTCGCCTCGCGCGCCCGCTCGATGGTCAGCAAGAGCTTCGCGAGCGAGATGGGCTTCTCGACGAAATCCCAGGCGCCGAGCCGCGTCGCCTCGACGGCGGTCTCGACCGTGCCGTGGCCCGACATCATGATGACGGGACAGCTCAAGCCTCCCCCGTCTGCCCACTCGCGCAGCAGGCTGATGCCATCGACGTCGGGCATCCAGATGTCGAGCAGGACCACGTCCGGACGCACGCGCTGGCGCGCTTCGCGCGCGGACGCGGCGTTCTCGGCCAGCGTCACCGCATAGCCTTCGTCTTCGAGGATTTCCTTGACCGTCGAGCGGATGTCCGGCTCGTCGTCCACCACCAGCACCGTTCCGCTCGGCATGCGCGCACCTGTTGCGAAAAAGCGACGCAAGCATAGCGCAAGTGGCGAGCCCTTGCGTTCACGCAGCGTTATTTCGAGGCCGGCGAGCGTTCAGCCGCGGGCGAGCATCGCTTCGGCGCGCTTGACCATGCTGTCGGCGAAAGCTTCGCCTTTGGCCTTGGCCATCACGCGCCGGTACTCCGGCATGATCGCGCGCAGCTCGTCGGCCGTGTAAGCGTGCTCGAGCTTGAGCGTGAACAGGAACG
>DASRGX010000156.1:0-24430 GCA_035650835.1 Rudaea sp.
CGTCGCCGCGAGCCTCACGTCGGCGCTGACCGCGGGCTGGCACAGCCGCAGCGCGGTGCTGAGCGCACTCGCGCTGTATCTGCCCGGTCTCGTGCTGCTCGTCATGGCCGAAACGCTTAAGTCGCTGCCGATTCTCGTCGGCGCGAGTCTCGTCGCGGGTGCGGCGATGGCGCTCGGCTACCGTGGAAGTCTCTCGGCCGTCAATGAAATCGCGCCGGGCGATCGACGTGCGGAAGTGCTGTCGAGCTACTTGATCGCTTGCTACCTCGGCAATTCGCTGCCGGTGATCGGCGTGGGCCTGCTCGCGCTTGCGGTGTCCGCAAAAACCGCGCATGCGGTGTTCGCGGCCGTGCTGATCTCGCTCGCGTTGACCGCACTCGTCGTCGAGCTCTACGGCACGCGCGCCGACACCGAATGAGCGAACGGCAAAATCGATGCATGCGAGCGCGTAACCAGCAGGAGGCCGCCATGAACGAAACTTGGATCGTCGTCGCCGACAGCGATCGTGCGCGTTTGTTCGCGCTCTCGCCGGACGGTCGTGGCCTCGAAGAGATCGAGGACCTCGTCAATCCCGAAGGCCGCACGCCGGGTCGCGAACTCGTGAGCGATCGTCCGCAGCGCACGTTCGAAAGCAGCAATAGCGCTCGACACGCGATGGAGCCCACGACCTCCCCGCAAGAACACGCCGCCGAGCAGTTCGCGCGGCAGATCGCCGCGGAGCTCGATCACGGCCTCGCCGAGCATCGCTACGAACATCTCGTGCTGGTGGCGCCGCCTGCATTCCTCGGCGCCTTGCACCGCATCGGCGATCATCACGCCTGGCATGAGTTGATCGCCGCGGAACTCGACAAGAACCTTACAAAGCAAGATGCGGCGCAGATACGCGCGCACCTACCGGAACGCCTGCCGAGCGCCGCGCGCGCCCGCATGCGTGCCCAGCCCGGACGTGCGCTGGGCAACGGCACATGACGAGCGCCGGCGCGCGATCGTGCAAGTAGCACGATCGCTCTGCCAATCCCGTGCAGCTTGCAGGAGCCCGCCCCGATCAATCTCGCATCGGCGCTCACCCTCGGCGCAGAGCTTCTTCTCAGCGATCGTTGGAAGCTCCGGCGTCCGGAAAAACGCTTGTGCGAACGCTCCGAAAGAGAATCACGGCGATTCGCCGAAACAGCTTGCGGGCGCGCATCCACTGGCATATCGGTTGCACCGACCGCGACAGAGTTCGTCGACACGATAGGGGCGCACGGACTCCCGTCCACGAGGAAGATCTAGGAATTATGGAATCCGTCGCGTACGTCGACAGGCCGAAGCTCAGGCTGCTGCAACGTCTCACCGAAGCACGACGGCGCACGGATGCGCTCATCGAGCGTGTCGGCCCGGGGCGGCTTTATCAGCGGCCGATTCCCGAACGCCACCGCTTCGTGTTCTATCTCGGACACCTCGAAGCCTTCGATTGGAACCTGCTGCACGAGCGGCTGGGGCTCGAGCGCACGCATGCCGAGCTCGATGCCCTATTCGCGTTCGGCATCGATCCCATCGACGGCCGCAAGCCGCACGACATGCCGCACGATTGGCCGACATCCGACCACGTGATCGCCTACCGGCGCAACGTGCGCCGTACGCTCGACGCGGCGCTCGGCGCCGATCCGTTCAGAGATCCGGCCGACGGCGTCGATGCCCCGCTCGAGTTCCTGCTCGAGGCCGCGATCGAACACCGCCTCATGCACGCCGAGACGCTCGCCTACATGCTGAGCCAGGCGCGCGGCGATCGCGCGCGGCGCAACGATGCTCCTGCGGGCGAGCCTCCCGCGATGCGCATGGTCCGCATCCCGGGCGGGCGCGTCGAACTCGGCGCGCCGCGCAGCGGCTGGCACGCCTTCGGATGGGACAACGAATTCGATGCGCACGATGTGACGGTGCGCGATTTCGAGATGTCCAAGTACATGGTCACGAACGGCGAATTCCTCGAATTCATGTCCGCCGGCGGCTACTACGACTCGCGCTACTGGTCGCCGTCGGATTGGGACTGGCGGCGCAGCGAAGAAATCGTGCATCCGACATCGTGGGCGCACGTCGACGGAGCCTGGTACTTCCGCACGACCGAGGCGCTCGTCCCGCTGCCGCTCGACTGGCCGGTCTACGTTAGCCATGCCGAAGCGAGCGCTTACGCCCGCTTCGTCGGCGCGTCTCTGCCCACCGAGGCGCAGTGGCACCGCGCCGCGTTCGGTACGCACATGGGAACGGAGCGCCCGTATCCATGGGGCCACGCGCTGCCCGCCGCGCGTCACGGCAATTTCGATTTTTCCGCCGACGAGCCGTGCGCCGTCGATGCGCACCGCGCCGGCGACAGCGCGTTCGGCATCTCGGGCCTGCTCGGCAACGGCTGGGAATGGACGTCCACACCGTTCGCCCCGTTTCCCGGATTTCGCGCGTTCACGTTCTATCCCGGTTATTCCCGCGATTTCTTCGACGAGCATCACTACGTGCTCAAAGGCGGCTCGCCGTTCACGGCGGCATGCATGCTGAGACGTTCCTTCCGCAACTGGTTCCAACCGCACTATCCCTACGTCTACGCCGGCTTCCGATGCGTGAGGAATTGATGTGATACGACTTTCGAGCGCCGAAGAATTCCGCGTCGAACGCGAGCTGACGCCGTTCGGCATGGATGTGCGCACGGGACTCACGCGCATCGGACAGAAAGCTCTGCCGCCCAAGTACCTCTATGACGACATGGGCTCGGCGCTGTTCGAGGCGATCACGCGGCTGCCCGAATACGGTTTGTATCGCGCCGAACGGCGCTTGCTCGAGACGCACGCGCCCGACATCGCGCTGCGCACGCGCGCCAAGACCGTAGTCGAGCTCGGAAGCGGCAGCGCAAGCAAGACGGGAACGGTGCTCGAGCCGCTGCTGCGGCAAGGACCGATCGCGTATTTCAGCGTGGAGCTGTCGAGTGCCGCCCTCGCCATGTCGCAGCGCGAGCTCGGGGCGCTGCCCGGTCTCGACGTCCATGGCATCGAAGCCGAATATCTCGACGGCCTAGCACGCGCGACGCGCCGCCGTGCCGAGCGAGGCGCGCTGCTGGTCTTGTTTCTCGGCAGCTCGATCGGCAATTTCGGGCTCGGCGAAAGCGCGAACTTTCTGCGCGCCGTGCGCGATACGCTGAAACCCGGCGATTTCCTGTTGCTCGGCGCCGATCTGCGCAAGCCCGCGGCACGCCTGATCACGGCCTACGCCGACCCCCTCGGCGTCACGGCCGCGTTCAACCTCAATCTGCTCGTGCGCATGAACCGCGAGCTCGGCACGAATTTCGAGCTCGGCCACTTTCGCCACAGCGCGATCTACGACGAAACCAGCCACGACGTGGAAATGCACTTGCGCTCGCTGTGCGCCCAGACGATCACGTTTCCCGCGCCCGCATCGCTGTCGGTGTTCCTGCGCGAAGGCGAGACGATCCACACCGAAAGCAGTCACAAATATACGTTTTCCGAACTCGCCGAACTGACCGGCGGCGCGGGCTTCGAAGGCGCCGGACAGTGGCTCGATGCGGAATGGGGCTTCCTGAGCACGTTGTACCGCGCCGCGTGACGGCGGAGGAAGGCGCACGGCGGCACCTTCCTCGAGCCGCTCAGTGCAAGCCGCTGCTCTTTTTCTCTTCGCCGGCACCCTGCGCGTGACCGCCGTTCTGCTCGTTCGGTACGGACTGCACCCGCGATGCGGCCCGACGCGCATGACGCGCCTCGCCGCCGCGGCGGCCAATCATGGCCATGTGCTCGCGGTTTCCGCTCACCGTCTCGCCTCCTTTGCGACCAGCGAGTCTGGCCTCTTCGGAGGAAAACTTGTGAGCCGTGCCGTTTGCGTGCGCCGCGCGACCGCCGCGGCTTGCGATCTCCTTCTGTCTGCGTTCGTCCAACGATGCGAAGCCACGCGGGCGCGGCTGGTTTTGCTCTCGAGTGGTCATGGGAAAACTACCTCGGCTGTCGGAGGCGCGTGGGACGGACGCTGTTAGCTGCTGGTCGACATGTCCGTCGCACGTGCGTGATTACCCAAATTCAGCAGCTTCGACGGGTGAGCAACGGGTGTGCCATCGTCGCGGCGGAAAGCACGTCTTATCGGCCTACCGGCGCCGGCAGGGCCGCGCGGCGGAATCGTGCAGGCATGCATGATCCCGCCGGTCGCGCGCACGATCCCAAGCCGTTTTTTTGCGGGAAATTTTTCACCTCGAGGGCAGCGATTCCGCAGGGCGCGGGCGAACGTGCACGTACGCGCATGGCACGGCGCCTGCTAGCTCAAGAGTGCGTCATCTCAAGGAGGATCGTCATGCTCGCATGGACATTGATTTTTCTCGTCATCGCGTTGATCGCCGCGGCGCTTGGATTCACCGGTATCGCCGGAACCTCGGCCAGCATCGCGCAACTCATCTTCTTCGTATTCCTCGTGCTGTTCGTGCTCTCGCTGATCTTCGGCCGCGTGCGCCGTCCGCCGCTACGATGAGCGGCCGCGGCGCATGAATCCGCTCTCCGCGACCGACCGCCAGTTCCTCAAGCAGTTTGCGATAGTCGTTGCCGGCCTGCACGTCGTAGCGCTGTTCCTGCTGGGTTTTGCGTTTTGGATCTATGGGCACCACCCGCCGCCCGCGGCGCCGGACGAGAAGCAGAGCACATTGGCGCGCATCGCTCCGGTCGGCGCGGTTTACGCGGGCGAGACGGGGCGCGCCGCCGCCCTCGCGGCACAGGAACGCGCGCGCAGTGCGGCGGCCGGCGCGGTCGCCTATGGCGGCACCAAAGACGGCAAAACGATTTTCGACAACCTCTGCCACGCCTGCCACGAAACAGGCGTGCTCGGCGCCCCGAAGGTGGGAGATGCATCCGCCTGGGGACCGCGCGTCTCGCAAGGACTGGACGTGCTGTTCAATCACGCGATCAACGGTTTCCAGGGCAAGACCGGCACGATGCCGCCGCGCGGCGGCAATCCGGCGCTCTCGGACGATCAAGTGAAGGCGGCGGTGCAATGGATGGTCGCCCAGGTAAAGAAATAGCGCGAGCTTGACGCCGCGCCTTGCGTTTTGCCCGACCTCATGGCGGCCGCACCGAGATTTTGCACGGCGGCCGCAGTGCACCGCGCTTTTCGCACACAAGATTCGGTGGCGCGAAATGGCAAGCTGAAGGAACGCTTAAAACAAACGTGCGCAAATCAGCGGAAAACACTCAAAGCCAATACATGCCGGACAAATTTGCTATATTGCCTCATTCGCAATATCGGAGTTCCCGAACTCGATATCAGGACGCGCGAAATATCGGACGGAGACGAGCATGACTTTGCAGGAGCCAGTAGGCAACGTACTTATCGTCGACGACAATACGGAATTCCAGCTCGTCGCAGCGAACTTCGCGGAATTGTCGCACTGCGCAGCAACCCAGGCCACGACGCTGCGCGAAGCACGCCGTCTCACGCGCGACGAGCAGTTCGATCTCATGATGATCGACATCAATCTGCCGGACGGCAACGGCTTCGACCTCCTCGACGACATCGACCTGACGGCGCACGGACAAATCGCCATAGTCACCGGCAATCCCACGGTCGAGAGCGCGGTGCGCGCCGTGCGTTCGCCGGTGGTCGAATACTTGCTCAAGCCGGTCGCCACGGGCGCGCTGGCGGCGCTGCTCGAGAGGGCTTACCTGCGCGCGCAGACACGTCACCCAATCGCCGTCCCGCAATTCGCCGGCATGCTGGGGCAGCACCCGCTCATGCAGGAGCTGTTCGACAGGATACGCCGTGTCGCGCCGCTCGACGTGAGCGTGCTGATCCAAGGCGAAAGCGGCACGGGCAAGGAGCTCGTCGCGCGCGCCGTGCACGATCTGAGCGGCCGCACGGGCCGCTTCGTGCCGGTCAATTGCGGTGCGATCGCGCCCGATCTCATGAGCAGCCAGTTGTTCGGCCATGAACGCGGCTCGTTCACGGGCGCCTTGCAGTCGCACGCCGGGTACTTCGAACAGGCCGAAGGCGGCACGTTGTTCCTCGACGAGATCACCGAAATGCCGCCCGCGCTGCAAGTATACTTGTTGCGCGTGCTCGAAAGCCGCTCGCTGACGCGCGTCGGCGGCTCGCGCGAGATCCCCATCGACGTGCGCGTCATCGCTGCGACGAACCGCGATCCGCAACAGGCGGTCGCCGCCGGGGTGCTGCGTTCCGATCTTTATTACCGCCTCGTCGAATTCCCCCTTTCCGTGCCCACATTGTGCGAGCGTCGCATCGACATCCCGATGCTCGCGCAGCACTTTCTGGATCGGCTCAACGAGCGCTACAAGACGCAGCGGCTTTTTTCGCCCGAAGCGCTGCGTCAACTGCTGTCGCGTCCTTGGCCGGGCAACGTGCGCGAGCTGCGACACGCCGTGCAGCGGCTCTACATCCTGGCGAACGACGATCTGATCCGTCCGCAAGCGGACCAGCTGTTCCGGCCCACCGAAGACAACGACGGCTCCGTACGTTTCCACGTCGGCATGACGTTCGACGATATCGAGCGCGAAATGCTGCTCAAGACGCTCGCCTATCACGGCAACAACAAACGGCAGGCTGCACGCGCTCTCGGCATCACGGCGAAGACGATCTACAACCGTCTGCTGCGGTATCGCGAGCTCGGCTTGATCGGCGACGACCAGGTCGGCGATCCGGAGATCACCGACGCCGGTTGACGCCACCGATGCGGCGAAAGGTCAGCCTGCCATGCGCCGCGCACCCAAGCCCTGGCGAGCATGTCGTCCCTCGCCGATTTCCTCGACGAGCTTGGCGCAGAACGCGGGCAAGTCGTCCGGCGTGCGGCTGCTGACGAGGCCATCGTCGACGACGACTTCTTCATCCACGACGTTCGCGCCCGCATTGCGCAAATCCGTGCGTATGCTCTTCACGGAGGTGAGCTTCCGTCCCTCGATGACGCCCGCTTCGATCAACGTCCACGGACCGTGGCAGATGGCGCCGACCGGCTTGTGGTCGGTGAAGAAATCGCGCACGAAATTCACGGCTTTTTGGTTGGTGCGGAGTTCGTCGGGATTGAACACTCCGCCCGGCAGCACCAGCGCGTCGTAATCCTTGGCGCTGACTTCGTCGAGCGCGCGATCGACTTTGATCTTGCTGCCTTTGTCGTGATGCTTGAAACCTTGAATTTCCCCGGATTTCGGCGCGATGACGTCGACTTCGGCACCGGCTTGTTCGAGCGCGCTCTTCGGCGCCTCGAGCTCGGCCTGTTCGAATCCGTCAGTCGCGAGAATCGCCACCGTCTTACCGTTCAGTTTCTTGTCCATGTAGGAACTCCGATTTTTGTGCACGCGATGCGCGGGTGCATGGCGTGTGCCAGACGCGGAAACAGGAACTACGGGAAAAGGCAAAAAGAGCTGGGTATATCTTTCTCAACTGCGTCCGCGTTCTTCGTACGGCATGTCGTTCGAAGCAAGCCCGAGCATCGCCGAAAGGCGCTGCGCATCGAACGGGGCGTGCACTTTGGCGTCGTTGTCGAAATAGCAGTAGACGTCGCGATGGGCCCGGCGACGCGCAGGCCTGGCGGGCGCTGCGCGTTGTGCGTTGCGCGGCTCGCCGCCGGCGGCCCAGCACTCGATGCGGCGCTTCCACATGCGCAACGCGTCGTCGTCGTATCCGCTCGTGTAGAGCTCCTCCGCGCCGTGCAGACGCAGGTAGACGAAATCGGCGGTGACGTCCTCGAGATAGGGAAATTTGCGCGCCGTGTCGGCCACGACGAGGGCGACGTTATGGTGTCGCAGCAAGGCGACGAATTCTTCGCAGCAGAAACTCTCGTGCCGGATCTCGACTGCATAACGCAGGCGGCGCTTCGGCAGACGCTCGGGAATTGCCGCATGCCGCAGCCGTTTGTCGTGGCCGCGCGCGCACGCGGCCGCCTCGGCCATGGAGCGCGGCAAGAGCCCGAGAAAACGCTCCCAGCGGGCCGCGTCGAAACGCAAGTGCGGAGGAAACTGCCAAAGCAGCGGACCGAGCTTGCGGCCTAGCAGGAGCACGCCCGACGCGAAGAAGTTCGCGAGCGGCGCTTCGACGTCCTTGAGCCGTCGCAGATGGCTGATGTAGCGCGGACACTTGACCGCGAACACGAATCCCGCTGGCGTTTCCGCATGCCAGCGCTCCCAGCTGTCGGGATGTTGCAGCGAGTAGAACGAGCCGTTGATTTCGATCGAAGCGAAGCGGCGCGAAGCGAATTCGAGCTCGCGTCTCTGAACGAGTCCGCTCGGGTAAAATACACCGCGCCACGAGCCGTAAAGCCAACCGGAGATCCCGATCCGTATGCGGGCGCTCAAGCGCGAGTCTTCCGGCCACGCGGCAGCGGCTCGCCGCGCGCATCGTAAGCCGGCGGCACATAGATATTGAGCGTGCGCAGAAGGCCGCGTCCGGTATTGCGGATCTCGTGACGCTCGCCGCGTTCTATGAGCAGCAGCACGCCGGGCGCGAGTGCGACGCGCCGGCCTTCGATTTTCGCCGTACCGGTGCCTGCGACGACGAACAGCCATTGGTCGGCACCGACATGGCGATTGTCAGGGCCGCCTTCGGCGCCGCCGCGCGGAATCACCATTTCGGCGCATTGCGCGCGCGCATTCGCGAAACCGACGCGGAATCCTTCGCGAAACGTGAGTCGCTTGCGCCTCATGCGAACTCCCGCTACGTGCCGGTCGCGGCGCGCAGCTCTTCTTCGATCATCCTGCCCTCGACGCCGGAGGGTTCGCTGCCGACCGCGCACAAATAGCATTCGTCGGCGATGCGCTCGCGGACTTCGAAGCCGCTCGCGCGCAGCAGCGCCTCCACGCAGGCGTGGTTCGGCGCCCACCAATTCGTGACGTCTTCGCGCAGGCGCTTTTCGATGAACGCCATCTTCGGCCAGCCGCGATCGAGGAAACGCTCGCGCTCGTCGAGGCCGATGTCCTCGGGCACATCGCAGACCTCGTCGCCCGGCATGGTCATGGTCTGCACCACCACGAGGCGTGAGGTCTTGCGCCGCACGATGTCGAGCGCGAGCAGCGGATGACGCAAATGATAGAGCACGCCCATGAACCAGACGAGGTCGTAACGCCCAGGTTCGCGGATCAAATCGTAAATTTGCATGCGACGGAACTCGATCGCGTCGTCGACCATGCCGAACTGTGCGGCGGCCCAGCGCGCTTGACGCAGATAATGCTCGTCGACGTCGATGGCGACCACATGCGCGCCGCGCGCGGCGAGCTCGAACGTGTAGTAACCTGCGTTGCAGCCGATATCGAGCACGCGCCAGCCCGTCAGATCGCGCGGCACGTGCGGCGCGATCTCGCGCCATTTGAACGCGGGGAAGTCGCCGAGCGGATGGCCGGGCGCGGTCTGGGTGCCGTCAGGCAGATGCAAGTTGTGGAACCAGGGCGCGAGCGCAGCGATCTCGGCCTCGAGACCCGTCTCCCTGCGCGGCGCCGGAGCGAGCGAACTCATCTTCAATGACGCTCGACGAATTTGAAAAACCGGCTCGGCTTGCCGTCTTTCGTGCGCTCCTGATAGAGGAATGCGAGATGCGCTTCGTCGAATTTCTCGAAAAAGTCGTCCCAGTCGATCTGCTCGAGATTGTCGCCGTCGGTGAAGGCGATGCGCAGCACGCCCGCGTGCTCGCCGCGTTCTTCCGTGCCCTTCACCGTGGCCGGATGGCCCCCGCGCGCTTCGGTCCAGCGGCGGATCTCTTCGTGGTCGGTGGTCTCGTGGGCTTCATGCTGGACTGTCATGGTAGGTACTCCTTTGCGGTCGGACGACGTAACGACGCGGTGCGATATCGTCCAGATAGCGCTCCAGCGTCTCGGCCCGGTGCTCGCCCGTATGTTCGGCGAGCACGCGCCGGCGCGCGGCCGCGCCGATCTCGCGGCGGCGCTCTTCGGGCATCGTGCACAGAATGTCGAGCACGTCACCGGCATGGCGTGCGATGAGAATCTCCCGTCCCGGCACGAAAAAACTGTCGAGCCCGTCCCAAGGATCGGAGACGACCGGCGTAGCGCAAGCCGCCGCTTCGAACAGACGCACGCTCGGCGACCAGCCCGCCGCGACCATATCCGCGCGCGTGACGTTTAGCGTATACAACTGGCGGTTGTAGAAGCTGCGGTGCGCCGCCGGGCCGAGATGCTCGATGCGCGCGACGTTTCGCGGCCACTCGACGGAATCGGGATACTGGGCGCCCGCGACGACGAATCTACCCTGCGGCCACTCGCGTGCGGGCGCAAGCAACAGGCGTTCGACCGCGGGCTGGCGATCGTCGCTGTACGTTCCCATGTACCCCAAGTCCCAGCGCGCCACCGCGTTCTCGGGCGCGTAGCGCGTCGGATCGACGGCACAATAGAACGGCAGCGCATGCGCGCCGTAGCGCGATTCGAGCACGTCGAGCACCGGCCCGCCCGTGAACGACAGATAGAGGTCGAACCGCGGAATCAGCGGCGCCTCCAGATATTCGCAGCGCCCCGCGGCCAGTTTGGCCAGCGTCACGGGCGTGTCGATGTCGTAAAACGCCGTCGCATGGTGAGCGGTCGACTGCACCCATGCGCCTACCGCCGCGCCGTCGGGCACGTACGAACCGACGATCACGAGATCCGCGTTCGCCACGTCCTCGGCGTAAAGATCGATGAGATCCTCCGGCCCGCGATACACCGCGATGCATTCGGCGAGATCCTCGGGCGCGTCCTGATTGTCCGCGTACCATGGCACGTCGCGCTCGAGAAAGCGCACGCGATGGCCGCGTCGCCGCAAGGCGCGCAGCAGCGCACGATAGGTCGTCGCATGACCGTTGCCCCACGACGAGCGCAACGCGAGACCCAGCACTACGATGTCGAGCGATGCGGTCATCGCCTCCTCCCTGTCATGCCGCCGCCAACGTGCGGCCGCGCAGCACATGCTCGATCTCGAGCGCGCGCTGCGCATACGTGTGCTGTGCGATGAGTCGTGCACGCGCACGCTCGCCGATGCGCCGTGCGTGCGCGGCATCGATGGCTTCGACGTAGTGCGCGACTTCCGCGCCGTTGCGGGCGACGAGCACTTCGCGACCCGGATCGAGGAACTCCTCGATGCCTTCCCAGGCGTCCACGATCAAGCACGCGCCCGCCCCACCCGCTTCGAAGACGCGCGTCGGCGGCGACCAGCCGAAACGCGCCATGCTTTCGCGATTGATGTTGAGCACCATGCGCACGCTGGAATTGAATGCATTGTGGTCGTTCGTCGACACGTGTCCGAGACGGCGCACGTTGCCGGGCACCGCGTCGTCCCAGCCTGCGCCGCCGAGTACGAAGGTGCGCTCGGGCGTACGTCGCGCGGCAGCGAAGAAGAACTCGTCGACGCGCGCTTCGCGATCGGGCAGGCGATTGCCGAGGAAGCCGAGATCCGCAGCGAAGCGTGGATCGGCATTGGCAGGATGATGCACATCGGGATCGAGCGCGTTGTAGATCGGCACGCAGTCGCGCGCGCCGAATCGCCGATACGCGGCGACGACGCGCGGACCGCCGCCATAGGTGAACACGAGGTCGTAGGAAGGAATCAGCGCGCGGAACGCATCCGCCGGATCGGCCTCGATGCGCTCGAGCGTCGCGGGTGCGTCGACGTCCCAGAACGCGACGATGGCGCCGTCGCGCTTGAGCCTGAGCACTTCGCGTTCGAGCAGCGCATCGGCCACGCCGATCCCGCTCGCCTTGACCACCACGTCGGCGCCTGCGGCGCGCTCGAGCGCTGCGAGCGCGCCCGCGTCGTCGCCCGGATAGACGACGACATGCGCCCATTCGGGAGGCGCGATGTCGCGATGCGCCTGGCGATCGAATGCATCGGGCTCGTAGAACGTGACACGATGTCCGCGGCGATGGAGCGCGCGCACGATGCCGCGATAATACGTCGCTGCGCCGTTCCAATACGACGACAGCAGGCTCGAGCCGAAGAAAGCGATGGAAAGTGCTTCAGGCATACGCGACGTCCTGCCGGCCCTCGCGCCATGTCGAGCCTGGCGCGCGCAGCGAGCCGACGATATCGAGAAGTTCGCGCGCACGATGTGCGCACGTGTGACGCGCATGAATGGTGCGCACGCCGTGCGTGGCGAGGTCCATCGCGAGCGCCGGATCGTCGAGCACGGCGCGCAGCTTGCGTTGCATGTCGGGGCCGTCCGCCGCGACGAGATAGTCCGCGCCCGGCGTGAACAATCCTTCGGCATCCGACCACGGCGCGCAGACGAGCGGGATGCCGCACGCGAGCGCTTCGAAGACGCGGATCGTCGGAACTCCGGGCAGCGCCCGCACGTACGGCGCGCGCGGCACGTGCACCGTCGCGCGGAAGCGCGCGAAGGTCTCGGGGACGCGCCAGTTCGGCAGCCAGCCGCGGTAGTCGATGCCGACACGCCGCAGTTCCGCGAGCGCCGCCATCGGATAGCGCACGCCGTGGATGCACGCCGAGAGCCGCAGCTGCCGCACGGGCTCGATGAGGAATTCGGCGAGTTCGTGGGCGCGTTCGCCGTCGCCCCAGTTGCCGACCCAGACGAGATCGCCCTCCGGACGCATGTCGCCGCGCGGCCGGAACATGCGCACGTCCGCCGCTTCGTGCCAGGTCCAGACGTTCGTGCACCACGCCTCGTCGAGGTAGCGCTGACGCACGGCCTCGCCGAAAGCGAGCACGCCGTCGTAGTCGCGGAAATCGTAGCGAGCCATCTCCTCCGGAGCCGTCACCGACCGGTGATGCGTGTCGTGGAACAGCAGCGTGTAGCGATTCGTGCGCCGATGCCGGCCGATGCGCGCGATGAGCTCGGGCGGATTCCATTCATGCACGATTGCCACGTCGGCGCCGTCGAGCGCCGTGTCGAGATCGATGAGCTCGGTATCGTAGGTGTAGCTACGCAGCTTCGGGAAGCGCGCCTCGAATTCGCGCACCGGCGCGTGGCCATGATCGGCGACGAGGTTGCCGCGGCTCCAGCCGTTGACCGGCTCGTAGATTTTCACGACATGGCCGCGCGCGACGAGCTCGCTCGCCACGCCGCGCAGGAAATGCGCGTTGCCGTGATTCCAATCCGATACGAGCGAATGATAGAACAGCACGAATTTCATCGATGAACTCCTGGAAAGAACGACGGGAGCCGTGGCTCCCTAAGCAGCCGGCAGCACCTCGAGCTGCCGCTCGATCAAAATGTCGGCATAGGCACGCACGTAAGCGTCGGCCATCGTCGCGGGCGCAAAGCGCTCGGCGCGCAGGCGCGCACGGGCGGCGAAATCGGCGCGCAATGCCGCGTCGCCGATCAATCGCTCGATGGCGCGCACGAGCGCGAGCTCGTCCGCCGGGGGTACGAACACGGCGGCGCCGTGCCAGTTCTCGCGTAGGCTCTCGATATCGCCGAGCACGAGCGCGCAAGCGGCCTGTGCTGCCTCGAGCACGGAAAGGCCGAACGGCTCATAGCGAGCAGGCAGCGCATAGATCGGCGCCCGCGCGAACCACCGCCGCACCTCGGCGCTGCTCAGCCGGCCGAGCATGGTGACGTTGTCGAGCGCGACTTCGCTGCCGTCCGCGCGGCGCGGATCGCCGGCGATGCAGACCGGCCACGACAGCCGCGCGGCGGCGCGCGCGAGCGTCTCCATGTTCTTGCCCGCGTCACCCACACGGCCGGCCGAGAACACGATGCGCTCTTTCACGCGATCGCCAGCTCCCGTACCGCGCGCATTGGGGATGATGCGTGCGCCGCGCAGCCGGCCGTAGTGCCTTTCGAGCGCCGCGAGCATCGCATGCGTCGGCGCGACGACGAGATTGGCCGCCGCGAGAGCTGCGGCGACAGTGCGCGCGTATTCCGCCCAGGCTTCGGGCGCGGGCGCGCCGTGCACCGCATACCACCACGACAGTACGCACGAGTGCGCGACCAACAGCACCGGCGCCGGCCACGGTAGATGGGCATGGCCGAAATCGTTGAGATGCACGACCGTGGGCTGCACGTCCGCGGCGAGGCCCATTAGCCACTCGCCGGCAGCGTGTACGTCGGCCGTGGACTCCGGCATCCAGAGCAATTTGTATTCGCTCGGATACAACTCGAGCCCGGCGATGGCCGCCGCTTCGCGGCGCTGGACGCGATCGGGCAGACGTCCCATCGTGGCGAACGCCACTTCGTGCCCGCGCGCAGTCAAGGCACCCGCCAGCTCGAGCGCGTACTGCCAGACTCCGCCGACGGTATCGCCGGTCATGAGGATACGCTGGCGCGCGGCGGGCGGCCGCAACGCAGCGATCATGCTGGCGGCTTCAACGGCCATAGATGCGGTCCAAGGTGCGGGCGACCTCCACGTAGCGGCCCGCCTCCGGGTCGAAACGCTCGCCGGCGGCGAGCCGCTCGGCCCAGTGCACGAGCGCGCGCCCGCCCCATGCATCCGGCGGTCCGGCGACGCGTTCGCGGCGCGTGCCGTCGAACCGCTCGATCGCAAAATCGTAGAAGGAGCCGCCGACATTGCGCAGCGCAGCCCCGCCGCGCGTGCCGTAGAAACTCGCCTCGATGAACGCGTCGCAGCCGGCAGGCAGGCGCCACGAGCAGCTCATGCGTACGCTAGCTCCGGAATCGAGCCGCCACTGCGCGCTGGCGTAGTCCTCGACGCATCCGATCGGCGGCGCGAGCGGTTTGCCGAACGCCGCGAGTTTCGCATCGAGCTCGTGACACCCGCCGGAACCGCTCGTCCACATCGCGAGATCGACGAGATGTGTGCCTAAGTCCATCACGCAGCCGCCGCCCGATTGCGCGATGTCGTAGAACCACTGCTTGTCCGGCCCGTAGGCGTTGTGGAACGCGAGATCGATCGCATAGAGCTCGCCGAGCTCGCCGCCTTGTATCATTGTGCGCAAAGTGGACACGCCGGCGACGAAGCGGTAGCTGAAGTCGACGCCGACGAGCCGATCGTTCGCGCGCGCGGCGGCGATCACGCGCTCCGCTTCCGCGGCGGTGCGCGTGAGCGGCTTCTGACAGAACACCGCGAGCCCGCGCTCGAGCGCGGCGATGGCCTGCTCCGCATGCGCACCGCTCGGCGTGGCGATGACGATGCCGTCGAGATCGGCGTCGAGCAATGCGTCGAGATCGGCCGACGCAGACGCGCCCGGCGCGCAACGCAGCGCCGCTGTGCGTGTCTCCTCGTGCGGGTCGGCGATCGCAACGACGTCGGCGACGCCGCTCTCGGCCAGCGCCTGCATGCGCTGGCGGCCGATCCAGCCGACGCCGAGGAACCCGAGCCGCGGACGCGGCGATGGCTCGAGTTGCGCGTTCACAGGACGACCGTCGCTTTCATGAAGCCCGGCGGCCGTTCGAGCATCGTCGCGAACGCTCGATCGAGCTCATCGAGGCCGTATTGATGCGTGAGGAGCGGGAACGGTTCGAGCCGCCCGTCGGCAACCGCCGCGGCCGCTTCGCGCAGGCCTCGCGCCACGACGGCGGGATCGCGCTCGTGCGCATTGATGACGTCGAGCCCGCGCCAGTTCCACTGCTGCATGTTCACCTGACGCGGACCGTCTTGGTGGTAGCCGGCGATGATGAGCTTCCCGCCTTCGGCCGCGATCGCGCTCGCGACATCGAGCGACGCCTGTTCGCCGGCCGCCTCGATCACACGCGGGCAGCCCGCGCCGCCGGTCGATTCCATGGCGGTGCCGATCGCGGCATGCACGTCGTCGCACGGAATCGCCTGCGCGGCGCCGCAGAGGAGCGCCACATCGAGCGCATAGCGGCGGCGTCCGAGTGCGATGACTTCGGCGCCCGCGCTGGCCGCAAGCTGGATCAGCAGCGCGCCGATGAAGCCGGCGCCGACGACGGCGACGCGTTGTCCCGCGACGATGTCGCTGCGCCGGAAAATGTTCATCGCGCACGCTAGCGGCTCGCCTGGCAGCGGCAGACCGTCGCAGCGTTCGGGCAATCGCGTCAGCGCGTCGGCGCGCGCGATGTCGTATTCGGCATAGGCCTTGTCCGACAGCAGCGCCACGCGTTCGCCGACGCGCCAATCGGCGACGTCATCGCCGATCGCGACGATCTCGCCCCACCCTTCGTGACCGGGAGCGCCCGGCGCAAGCGGATAGGAAAACCACGGTTTGCCCGCCCAAACCGGAAGATTCGACGCACACACGCCGCAACCTTCGAGACGCACACACACTTCGCCCGCGGCGGGCGCGGGCACCGGCAGACGTTCCACTGCGATTCGGCCGTCGCCCTGGAATACCGCAGCGCGCATCGTCGTCATGCGGCAGCGCTCCCGGCGATCTGCGCGACCGCCTCGTGCGGACGGCGCTGCGCCGCAAGCCAGTTGCAAAGCCGCGCCACACCGTCGGCGACGGAGACGCGCGGACGCCATCCGGTCGCCACATGGAACGCGTGGGTATCGGACACGTAATAGCGCTGGTCGCCGACGCGCCAAGGTGCGTGCGTCACGGCGGGCACACGCCCCGTGAGCTTGCCTATGCGTTCGAGAAGCTCGATGAGACTCACGGTGTTCGCCGGTCCTCCGCCGATGTTGAACGCGTGTCCGCCGAGCTGCGCGATGCGCTCCTGGCAGACGAGCAGCGCATCGACGAGATCGTCGATGTATAAAACGTCGCGTACCTGCCGGCCGTCGCCGTAAAGCGTGATCGTGCGCCGTTCCAGGGCACGGATCAGGAAATGCGCGACCCAGCCCTGATCCTCGTTGCCGAACTGATGCGGACCGTAGATGCAGCTCATGCGCAGCACGACGGCGTCGATGCCAAAGCTGCGCGCGTAGTCGAGCATGTACTGGTCCGCGCCGCCTTTCGAACAGCCGTATGGGCTGTGGAAATCGAGCGGGCGCGACTCGGCGACGCCGCTCGCGCGCAACCGCGGATCGACAGGACGGTAGCGCGTTTCGCCGGTCTCGAGCTCGACGTCGGTCAGCGCACCGTATACTTTGTTCGTCGAGGTGAACACCACGGGCGGCCGCTGCGGCGAATGGCGGATCGCCTCGAGCAGATTCAGGGTGCCGCGCAGATTCACTTCGAAATCGGCGATCGGGTCCTCGAGGCTCGAGGTGACCGCCACTTGCGCGGCGAAGTGGTATACCTGGGCGGCTTCCGCGACGGCCTCGACCAGCGCGGCCGCGTCGCGCGTATCGCCGATGCGCACGCGCAGATGCTTGGCGCACGTCTCGCGCAGCCAGCGCAAATTCTGCTCGGCGCCTGCGCGAGCGAGATTGTCGAACACGATCACGGGCCGCCCCGCCGCGACGAGGCGCGCAGCCAAATTCGTGCCGACGAAACCGGCGCCGCCCGTGATGAGCACTGCGCCGCTCACAATTGCAGTCCTCGGCGGGCGAGTTCCGCACTCGCGGCTTCGACGCGGTCGAACGCGTTCTGGCCCGAGATCCACTCGACAAGCTCGGCGAGCCCTTCGGCAAGCGTGACGGTGGGCGAGTAGCCGAGCACCTTCGCGGCGAGCGTCGTGTCCGCGAAGCAGTGGCGGATGTCGCCGACGCGATATTTGCGCGTGATCACCGGCGGCAGGTCGTCGATACCGAGCGCGTTAGCCATTTCCTGGGCGATCTCGGAAACGCTCATCGAGCGGCCGCTGCCGATGTTGAACACCGAGCCGCCGATATCCGGCGTGGTCAGCGCCAGCCGGCACGCGCGCGCGACATCGCGCACGCTGACGAAATCGCGGCGTTGGCAGCCGTCCTCGAAAATGAGCGGCGGCTTGCGGTTCAAATAACGCGCGGCGAAGATCGCCAGCACCCCTGTGTACGGGTTCGACAGCGCCTGCCGCGTGCCGTAGATATTGAAGAAACGCAGCGCCACCGTGGACATGCCGTACGCCTGACCGATCAGCAAACCGAGGCGTTCCTGGTCGTATTTCGACAGCGCATACACCGACGAGGGGCACGGCGTCTTCGTTTCGGGCGTGGGCAGAGGCGTGAGCGGCGAACCGTCGAGCGCAAGTTCCCATTCGCCTGCGCGCAGCCGTTCCAGCGAGCGCTCGGGCGGGTTGACGATCGCGCCCGCTGCGTTGCGATACAGGCCTTCGCCGTAGATGCTCATGCTCGAGGCGATCACGAGCCGCTGCACTGGCGCATTGGTGAGCGCCTGCAACAGCACGGCCGTGCCGCGATTGTTGACGTCGGTGTAGCGTTCGATCTCGTACATGCTCTGGCCGACGCCGACGGCGGCCGCGAAGTGGAATACGGCGTCGACGCCGCGCAGCGCGCGCGTGACGGCGAGCGGGTCGCGCACGTCGCCGCGAATGAGCTCGACGTCGCTCGACAGGTAAGCGGGCCGCGAAATCGACGTGCCGTGCACCTGCACGCCCAGATTGTCGAGCACGCGGACGCGATAGCCGGCGGCCAGCAGTTCGTCGGCGAGATGCGAGCCGACGAAGCCCGCGCCGCCGGTGATGAGGACGTGTCCCGAGGACACGCCGCGGTCCATCGCGACGGCGTTCACGCGGCGCCTCCGCGCAGCTCGAGCATGGGCTCGGCGTCGCGTTCCGCGGCGAGCGCCTGCTCGAACCATTTCGTCGTGAGCGCGAGACCTTCGGCGAGCGGCGTGCGCGGCTCCCAATCGAGCGCCATGCGCGCGAGCGAGATGTCGGGCCGGCGGCGCGTCGGGTCGTCGAGCGGCATCGGCCGGTGCACGAGGCGCGAACGCGAACCCGTGAGCGCGATGATGCGCTCGGCGAGTTCGCGCACGGTGACCTCCGTCGGGTTGCCCAAATTCATGGGCCCGGTGAGCGTGGCCGCGCTCATCATGAGGCGCATGATGCCCTCGATGAGATCGTCGACGTAGCAGAACGAGCGCGTCTGACTGCCGTCGCCGTGGATCGAGAGCGGCTCGTTGCGCAGCGCCTGCACGATGAAGTTCGATACAACACGTCCATCGTCGAGCTGCATCTGCGGTCCGTACGTGTTGAAAATGCGCGCGACTTTTATCTCGACGCCGTGCAGACGGTGATAGTCGAAGAACAGCGCCTCTGCGCAGCGCTTGCCTTCGTCGTAGCAGGCGCGCGGTCCGATCGGACTCACCGCGCCGCGATACGATTCGCGCTGCGGATGCACTTCGGGCTCGCCGTAGACCTCGCTCGTCGAGGCTTGGAAGACGCGCGCTCCGTAGCGCTCGGCCAGGTGCAGCATGTTGACGGCACCCTCGGTGCAGGTACGCACCGTCTTTTCCGGATCGCGCTGATAGTGCTGCGGCGAGGCGCAGCACGCGAGATTGAAAATGTAGTCGGCCTCGACGTCGATCGGCACCGTGATGTCGTGGCGGATGAATTTGAACGTGTCGTAGCGACGCAGCGGCTCGATGTTTTGCGCGCTGCCGCTCGCGAGATTGTCGATCGCTACGACGCTGTATCCCTCGCGCAGCAGGCGCGAGCACAAATGACTGCCGAGAAATCCCGCGCCGCCGGTCACGACCGCACGCTTCACGGGCAACTTCCTGATGTTGGTTTTCATTCGACGCTCCTGTCTTGGCGCAACAGCCGTCGCTGCGCGGATGAACTGACGGGCGCTACAGCAATTGCCGTGCCGCGCGCGAGTGGAGCGAAGGCGTGCGCTGCCGTGCCGGAAATCGCGGTCCTGTGCGGTTTCGGCGCTGTCTCGCCTGTGTAATGTTTGTAGCTCCATGGAAAATTTGACTGGAAAACCACCGTACTACGCCGCTCCGCGACGGACGCAACCGCACGTCGCGTAAATCCACAAATTATCATTGTGTATTTTTACAGACGGACTCGGCCGCGTCGCGTGCAGACTCATCCGCGTCAAGCCCCCGGGACCACGCCGCCGATGATCGGCACGACCACACCGGTCATGTAGCTCGAGCACGCTTGCGCGGCCAGGAACACGTAGGCGGGCGAGATCTCCTCGGGCTGCGCCGGCCGCTGCATGTCCGCTTGCTGGCCGAACGACTGGACCTGTTCGGCAGGCCGGTCGGCCGGATTGAGCGGGGTCCAGACCGGGCCGGGCGCTACCGCGTTCACGCGGATGCCGCGCTCGAGCAGGCTGCTCGCGAGCGAGCGCGTGAAGGCATGGATCGCGCCTTTCGTGGTCGAATAATCGAGCAGTTCCTTGTTGCCGAGCAGTCCCGTTTCCGATCCGGTGTTCACGATGCAGCCGCCGTACGGCAGGTACGGCACGGCGGCCTTCGCCATGTTGAAGTAACCGTAGATGTTGGTTTTGAGCGTGAGGTCGAACTGGTCGAAACTGAGCTCTTCGATCGATCCCGCATGCTGCTGGTACGCCGCGTTGTTGACGAGGATGTCGAGCTTGCCGAATTCGCCGATCGTGCGTTCCACCGCGGCTTCGCAGAATTCCGGGTCGCGCACGTCGCCCTCGATGAGCAGGCATTCGGAACCTTCGTCCTCGACGTAGCGGCGCGTTTCTTCGGCGTCTTCGCGTTCGCTCAAGTACACGATCGCGACTCGGGCGCCCTCGCGCGCGAACAGCACGGCCACCGCGCGGCCGATGCCGGAATCGCCGCCCGTGATCAAGGCGACGCGGTCTTTGAGCTTTTCGCTACCGAGGTATGCCGGTGCCTGGAAGCGCGGACGCGGCGAGAGATCACGCTCCGATCCCGGTTTGCGTTGGTGCTGGCGAGGCAGCGGGTTTTCGGGCTGCGCGCGCGCCCCGGCCTGTATCGGCGCCTTCTTTTTCTCGCGCGCCTGGGTTTTCTTGCGCGCATCGGCTTTTTCGGTGTTGCGCTGGATGCGGCGCTGACGCGCGACGGTATGGCGCGTCTGCGCCTGCGCGAGTGGCCGCGTACGTCGTGGTTTCGCATTGGTGCGCGCCATATCGACTCTCCTCGTTTTTTCTGGTGCACGATCCGACGCGCGCACGAGCGCGCGATCGCCCCGCGCGTTCGGTTACCCGGTTTTCACATGCTGCGCCGCGCGCAAGCGCGCTTCGATGGCGGGCAGCGTTTTCCTGATGTAGGCGCGCAGCTCGTCCGTGCTCACCGTGCCCTGCGAGCTGCGGTAAAGATCGAGCAGCCGCTCGTGCTCGACACGCATGGCCTCCATGTACGCCCGATCGAGCTCGGGTCCGTGCAGCGCCGCGAGCCTGTCGTAGACCCGCGCATCGTCGCGATCGAGCTCCTTCGCAGGCGCGATGTTCTCGTGCGTAGCGATGGTGTTGAGCTCGCGATCGCTCGCGTCGCGATCGCGTATCGTTTGTGCGGCGAAGCGGCGCACGTCGGGAGACGCAGCTGCGCGCTCGGCGAGCCGGCTGAGCTCCACGCCCGCCATGCCGGCACGAGCGGCTTGCTGCACGAATTCGGCGTCTGGGCTCTCCGCAGCCGTTTTGGGTTCGCTCGTGCCGCCGATCTGCGCCTGTGCAGACGCCGCCGCCAACGCGAAAACGGCGACGAGCGCCGATCGCGTACTCCGGTGGATGCCTCGCATTCTTGCTTCCTCCTTGCGCGGAGTTCGCGCTCCGCGGTCCGCAGCGCTCCTCGCGCCCGGGCCAATCGCGACAGCACGCAACGTGCCATGCCGGGCGATCGAGGCGGCCCGCACCGCGCGCCGACGAGCGATGCGGGCACCGCGGAATTCGCAACGCCCAGCCGTATGCGGCGGGCAAAATGCAATGCAAGGCTGGCGGCCGCGGCCGTAAACGCTAGCGTTGGCGCCGGAGTGCTGTGGCATGGTCCCTGCTGCCGTCCATGGAGCGATGCCCATAAGCCCTGCCAACCGAAACAACGATTGGGCGCTTCCGCCACGGCCGCATGCGGTCCGGCCGGTCCCGACGGGAAACACCACGATGTTCGCCCTGACCGTCGTGCCAGAGCAGGCGGGCTCGCAGGAACTCAGCGAAGTCCCCGCACCGAAGCTAAACGCGCAGGCGGACGGATACGCGCTGGTGCGTGCGCTCGATATCGGCGTCTGCGGCACGGATCGCGAGATCCTCGCCGGCAAATACGGCAGCGCGCCGCCCGGCGAGCGCCATCTCATCATCGGCCACGAGTCGCTCGGCGAAGTGCTGCACGCGCCGGAAGGCTCGTCGCTGCGGCCCGGCGATCTCGTCGTCGGCATCGTGCGCCGTCCGGATCCGGTGCCTTGCGCCGCTTGCGCACGCGACGAATGGGATATGTGTAAAAATGGAAAATACACCGAACGCGGCATCAAGGATCGCCACGGGTACGCCTCGCAGCGGTATCTCGTGCGGCCGTCGTTCCTCGTCGCGCTGCCGCCGACGCTGCGCCGCGTGGGCGTACTGCTCGAACCGACGAGCGTGGTCGCGAAAGCCTGGGAGCAGATCGAACGCATCGGTGCGCGCGCCCGCCTCACGCCGCGTACGGCGCTCGTGACCGGCGCGGGACCGATCGGCCTGCTGGCCGCGTTGCTCGGCGTACAGCGCGGTCTCGAAGTGCACGTGTTCGATCGTCACGCCAAAGGAGCGAAACCGGCGCTCGTGCGCGCGCTCGGCGCGCACTACCACACGGGCGAGCTCGCGGAGATCGGCCTGAATCCCGATGTGATCGTCGAATGCACTGGCGCCTCGGCCGTGGTCATCGACGCGGCGATGCGGCTCGCACCCGACGGCATCCTGTGCTTGACCGGCGTATCGAGCGGCGGGCGCCGTATCGCCGTCGACGTCGGCATGATCAACCGCGAACTTGTGCTCGAGAACGGCGTGATTTTCGGCAGCGTCAACGCCAATCGCCGGCACTACGCCGCCGCCGCGAGCGCGCTCATGCGTGCGGACCGCCACTGGCTCGAAGGCCTGATCAGCCGGCGCGTTCCGCTCGGCCGGTGGCAGGAAGCGTTCGCCGAGCAACCCAACGACATCAAAGTGGTCATCGATTTCGATCGACATGCGCCTTGAGGAGTATGCGATCGTCGGCAATTGCGAGACGGTCGCCCTCGTCGGCAGCGACGGTACGATCGATTGGCTGTGCTGGCCGCGCGTCGAATCGCCGGCCTGCTTCGCGGCGCTGCTGGGCACGCGCGACAACGGGCTGTGGCGCATCGCGCCGCTCGGGAGCGCGCGTCGCGAGCGGCATTACCGGCCCGGCACGCTCGTACTCGAGACGGCGTTCGCGACCGCCGAAGGATCGGTGACGCTCGTCGACTGCATGCGCCGCAACGGCGGACGCTCGGACCTCATTCGTATCGTGCAAGGGACGGCCGGCCACGTGCGCATGCGCATGGATCTCATCGTGCGCTTCGACTACGGCGCGGTCGTGCCCTGGGTGTCGCGGCTCGACGATGGACGCCTGTCGTTCGTCGCTGGACCGCAGCGCCTGGTCCTCGCGAGCGACGTCGAGACGCACGGCGAGGATTTCACGACGGTCGCCGAATTCGACGTGCGCGCCGGCGAGGAGGTCGCGTTTGCGTTGAGCTGGAGCGTCTCGTACCGCGATGTCCCGCCGCCGTTCGACGCCCGGGCCGAAGTCGAAACGGTCGCGCGCAACTGGCTCGCATGGAGCGGCCGCTGCCGCATCGAAGGACCGTGGAAAGACGCGGTCATGCGCTCGCTGATCACGCTCAAAGCGCTCACACATCATGAAACAGGCGGCATTCTCGCCGCGGCGACGACCTCGCTGCCGGAGCAGCTGGGCGGGCAGCGCAATTGGGACTACCGCTACTGCTGGCTGCGCGACTCCACGTTCACCCTCTATGCGCTCATGGAAGCCGGCTTCGTCGACGAAGCGCGGCGCTGGCGCGATTGGCTCGTCCGCGCGGTGGCCGGCAGCCCGTCGCAAGTGCAGACGATGTACGACTCGCTCGGCCGGCGCCATCTGCTCGAGTATGCCCTGCCCTGGCTCGGCGGCTACGAGAATTCGCGGCCCGTTCGCGTCGGCAACGCGGCACACGAGCAGTTCCAGCTCGACATCTACGGCGAAGTCGTCGATTCGCTGTTCATGGCGCGCAGCAAGAATCTCGTGCCGCGCACTGCGGCCTGGGACATCGAAACGGCGCTCATCGAGCGCGTCACGGAAGTCTGGCAGCAGCCGGACGCGGGGATCTGGGAAATCCGCGGTCCGCTGCGGCACTTCACGCATTCGAAGGTGATGGCCTGGGTCGCGCTCGACAGGGCGGTGCGCAGCGTGGCCGAATTCGGTCTCGTCGGCGATGCCGAACGCTGGACGCGTCTGCGCGATCAGCTGCACGCCGAGATCTGCGCATCGGCCTACGACGCCAAGCGCGGCACGTTCGTGCAATCCTACGGCTCGCAGGAGCTCGACGCGAGCCTGCTGCTGTTGCCGCTCGTGGGCTTTCTGCCGATCTCCGATCCGCGCATCCGCGGCACCGTGGCCGCGATCGAAGAGGATCTCCTCGAAGGCGGTTTCGTCAGGCGCTACCGTACCGAAAGCGGCGTCGACGGCATCGACACCGCCACCGAGGGCGTGTTCCTCGCCTGCAGTTTCTGGCTCGTCGACAACTACACGCTGCTCGGCCGCTACGAGGAGGCCCGGCGCTTGTTCGAACGCCTGCTGTCGCTGCGCAACG
>DASRGX010000157.1:0-11400 GCA_035650835.1 Rudaea sp.
GCTCCGGCGGCACCGCCGCCGAAGCCGCTCGTCGCCGCCGCGCCCGCCGCGCCCGCCGCGGCTCCCGCACCAGCCACCGCACCAACCCGTCCGCCGGCCACTCCGACAGCGCCCGCGCCGGCAGCCGCCGTCCCTACCCCTGCGCCGGCGCCCGTCGCGCCGCCGGTGGAGACCGTCGCACGCGCCCCCGCATCGACGCTGCGCAAGGTCTACCATCTGAGCGACGGCAATCCGCTCGCGTGCGAAGTCGACCAGAAGATCGAGGCGGCAAGCTTCGAGCTCACGCTGCTCGACAGCGTCGCCGAACTCAAGGAGATGCTGGCTGCCGTGGCGCCACATCTCGTGATCGTCGATGCACCGTTCCAGGACGCGCTCGACACGATCGGCGAACTCGTCAAAGCGGCGCGCGCGCGGCTCAGCCACCGGCTCGCGCTCATGACGTTCTCGAATTCGGCCGATCTGGCAGTACGCCTTCGCGCGATGCGTGCCGGCGCCGATGCGTTCATCAGCCTGCCCGCGCAATCGGCCGACGTCATGACGCGCATCGGCGAATTGCTCGAAGCCGAAGCCGCCGATCCCTACCGCGTTCTGATCGTCGAGGACGACCGCTCGCAGGCGCTCTTCGCCGAATCGATCCTGCGCAAGGCAGGCATGAGCACGTGCGCCGTGACCGATCCGCTCGCCGCGCTCGACCAGCTCGACGAGTTCAAGCCCGAGCTCATTCTCATGGATCTCTACATGCCGAACTGCGACGGCATGGAGCTGACCTCGATCATCCGCGAACGCGAGGCGTTCATCACGACGCCGATCGTGTTCCTGTCGGGCGAGCACGACGAGGAAAAGCACTTCGAAGCGCTCAACGCCGGCGGCGACGATTTCCTGTCCAAGCCGATCAGGCCGAAACACCTGATTTCCGCGGTCACGAACCGCGCACGCCGCGCGCGCCAGCTCGGCCGCCGCGCAAAGGCGCAAAACCCGCGCGATCCCGTCACGGGACTTTACGAACGCGCCTATGTGCTCGACCAGCTGAATGCGCTGCTCGCGCGCGAGGAACCTTCCGAGCACGGCGGCGGGCTGATCTATATCGAAATCGACGGCGCGGGCCAAATCCGCGAACGCGTCGGTCTCATCGTGTTCGATGCCTTGCTCGGTCAGGTCGGCGCCTTCGTCGTGTCGCATATCGAAGGCGGCGATTTCGCCGCGCGTTATGGCGACACGAGCTTCGCCCTGCTCTGCCACGGCGGCGACGAAGCGGCGCTGCGGCATCTCGCCGCCGACCTGCGCGACCGCACCGCCAAGCAGGTCTTCGAGCACGAAGGCAAGACGGTGGCGGTCGGCTTGTCGTTCGGCATCTGTCCGTTCTCGGCCGGGCTCGGCGACGCAGGGGCGATGCTCAATGCCGCCGAACGCGCAATGTCCGATGCGCGCGCACCGGGACAGGGCAACATCGGCGTGTTCCACGTCGTGCGCAAGGCCTTGAGCAACGCCGACGAGGCGCTCGAGAAGCTGATCCGGGCCGCACTGAAAGCCGAGGATTTCCAGCTCCTGTTCCAGCCCATCGTCGATCTCCAGGGCGGCAACGAGGAACAGTTCCAAGCCCTGCTGCGCCTGCGCGGCGACGGCGGGAAATTGTATACCGCGACCGACATCCTGCCCGTGGCCGAGCGCGCGGGCCTGCTCGGCGACATCGATCGCTGGGTGGTCGCGCACTGCCTGCTCGTGCTCGCCGAGCGCGCACGCCAGCGCCGTCCGGTGCGGCTGTTCGTGAGCCAGGCCATCGAGGCCGCTTGCGATCCGCAGCGTGTCGGTTGGCTGCGGCAGCTGCTCGAGACGCGGCGGCTTGCCGGCGAGCAGCTCGTGCTCGAGTTCCGCGTCAGCGAAGCGATCGCGCACATGCGCGAGCTCACCGCGTTCATGGGTGCGCTGCGCGACCTCGGCGTGAATCTTGCTCTGTCTTCGTTCGAGGCCAACCAGACCACGTTCCAGTTGCTCCAGCACCTGCCCACCGCGTACGTCAAGCTCGCGCCGCGCTACCTGGGCGACGGTCTACGCGATTCCAACCTGCGCGAACAGCTGCGCGAGCTCATCGAGCATGCGCATGAACGCGGCAGCCGGATCATCGCGCCGCGCATCGAGGACGCGCAAAGCGCTTCGCAGTTGTGGACGATGGGCGTCGACTACATCCAAGGCGATTTCGTCCAACAGGCAGGGCAGGACATGAGTTTCGACTTCCACGCTACCGTATAGACGATGAGCACGCGCATCGACGATTCGCTGCACCGCCTGCACGCCATCGCACCGTGGATCGTGCGCCTGAGTCTCGGCATCGTCGTCGCCGTGGCGCTCGGCGCGCCATTCGTGCTGCCGCCCGAACAAGCCGTGTGGATCGCGCCGCTGCTGATCCTCGCGGCGCTCGGCGGCTGGGTGGGCTGGCGCGCGTACGCGACGTCGCCCGTGCTGCTGCCGCAGCCGGCGCCGCAGACGGCGGCCGCCGCTGCGCCGGCGGCTGCAGCCGCAGCGACCGCGCCCGCGGCGATGCAAGCCGAACTCGAAAAGTTGCGCAACGTGCAGCGCGAGCTGCTTCAGGCGAAGCTCGAGGCCGAGGCCGCGATGATGGCCAAGAGCGAATTCCTCGCGACGATGAGTCACGAGATCCGCACGCCGCTGAACGGCATCATCCCGCTGCTCGACATCCTGCTTTCGACGAAGCTCTCGGTGGACCAGCAGGAATATCTGCAAACCGCCTACAAATCGGCGCGCGAGCTCCTGCGCATCGTCGACGACATTCTCGACTACTCCAAGATCGAAGCGAACAAGCTCGAGCTCGAGACGGTCGGTCTCAATCTGCGCGAGGTCGTCGATTCGGTGCGCCGGCTGCTGGAAAAGAGCGCGGAAGCGAAGGGCATCAAGTTCGCGGTCACCATCGAACCTTCGGTGCGCCTGGCCGTGCGTGGCGATCCGGTGCGCCTGCGTCAGGTGCTCACGAATCTCGTGAGCAACGCGATCAAATTCACCGAACGCGGCAGCGTGTCGATCCACGTGAGCAAACGCAGCGAAACGCGCTCGCATTTCGAGATCCTCTTTGCGGTGAAGGACACCGGCGTCGGCATCGCGCCCGACGCCGCCGCGAAGCTGTTCCAGCCGTTCTCGCAAGCCGACGCTTCGACGACACGCATCCACGGCGGCACCGGCCTCGGTCTCGTGATCTGCAAGCGCATCGTCGATCTGATGAACGGCAAGATCGGCGTGCGCTCGGAGCTCGGCAAAGGATCGATGTTCTGGTTCAGCGTGCCGTTCCTCAAAGCGCTCGGCGATGTCGCCGGGGGGCGCCGCGATCTCACCGGCGCGCGCACGCTGATCCTGAGCAGCGACCAAACCGTCATGCGCCGCATGAGCGGCTATTTCAACGGATGGGGCATGTCGTTCCTGCAAGCGGCTTCCGCCAGCGATGCGCTGAGCAAGCTGCGGTCGTCGGCCAGCATGGGCGAAAGCTGGACCTACGACGTGTTCGTGATGGATGCGGCAGCGTTGCCCGGCAGCGGTGCGATGGGCCTGATCCGCAACATCGCGCGCGACCCCAGCCTCGAGCGCGTGCAATTCCTGCTCGTGCTGGGCGACGAGCCGGCGCCGGCCGAGCTCGCTTCCGAACCGCGCGCGGCCGCGCTCGCGCGCCAATATACCGAAGGCGAGCTGAGATCGACGTTGCTGAGGCTGCTCGGCGTGGCCGAGCACCCACCCGTCAGCCTGTTCCCGGCGCGCGACATCGAGGCACAGCCCCAGGTCCACATCGAGGAGCCGGTCGCCGCCGCTACGGCCGCGCCGGTGGCCGGACACGTGCTGCTCGTGGAAGACAATCCAGTCAACCGGCAAGTCGCGCAGCGGCTGCTCGGTCTGGTCGGCGTGAGCTTCGCGATCGCCGAGAACGGCAAGGAAGCACTCGATCTCATCGACCAGCAGCCGTTCGATGCCGTGCTCATGGACTGCCAGATGCCGGTCATGGACGGCTATACGGCTACGCGCATCCGGCGTCAGAAAGAAACCGCGGGTGTCAAACGCATCCCGATCATCGCGATGACCGCAAACGCGATGGCCGGCGACCGCGACAAATGCCTGAAGGCCGGCATGGACGACTACATGTCCAAGCCGCTCAATCGCGCGCTGCTCGAACAGATGCTGCGCAAGTGGCTGCCGGCCGGTGCGAAGACGCTGGCCGCAGCCGTGCCTGTTTCGAAACCCGCCGCTGCGCCGACGCCCCCCGCAACGGCGCCTGCCGTTGCGGCTCCAACGCGCCCCTCGCCGGCGCCGCCTGCGGCGGCTGCAACGTCCCCGACGCAGGAGCGGGTCCTCGACGCCGAAGTCGTGCGCGACCTGCTCGATGTCATGGGCGACGAATTCACCGATCTCGTGCGCGTCTACCTCGAAGACACGCCCAAAGCGCTCGCCGCGCTCGAGCAGTCGGTGGCGCGCGGCAGCATCGATGGGCTCATAGCGCCTTCGCATTCGCTCAAGTCGACGAGCGCGAACCTCGGTGCGATGGCGCTTTCCGAACTCGCCAAACGCCTCGAGCACGGCGCGCGCAGCGGCACGCTGACGAGCGGCGATGCGGCCGTTCTCGTCACCGAGGTCAAGCGCACGTTCCAGCGCGTCACGGCGGAGCTCAACGCGCTTCTGGCCGGCAGCCTGCGTTGAGTTCGATCAGCTTGCGATCTTGGTCTGCAGGTAGTTGACCTCGCCGAGCTGCGCGATGAGCCCGAGCTGGGTCTCGAGCCAGTCGATGTGCTCCTCCTCGGATGCGAGGATGCTCTCGAACAGTTCGCGGCTCACGTAGTCGCCGCAGGATTCGCAGTGCGCGATCGCGGCTTTCAGATCCGGATGCGCGGCCATCTCGAGCCTGAGATCGCACTCGATCGCCTCCTTCGGCGACTCGCCGATCAAGAGTTTGCCGAGCGCCTGCAGGTTCGGCAGCCCTTCGAGGAACAGAATCCGCTCGATGAGCCGGTCCGCGTGCTTCATCTCGTCGATGGATTCCTTGTGCTCGTGCTCGGCGAGCTCTTTGTAGCCCCAGTTCCCGTACATCTTCGCGTGCAGGAAATATTGGTTGATCGCCGTGAGTTCGTTGAACAGCACGCGATTGAGATGACGGATGACTTCGGCATCGCCCTTCATGGACTTCTCTCCGGGTGCGAGATGGCGCTACCCACTATACCGGCGTGGGCGGGGAAACGCGGAATCGGGAGCAGGCGAAGGCCGCTAGGCGGCAGCGAGCACTGGGATCGAAAACGCTTGCCGCGCGATCGATTCGCGCAGCACCTGTTCGGCGAGATCGGCGCAGCTGCCGCACGTCGAGGCGCAGCCCGTACGGCGCTGCAGCTCGGGAAGGCTCCGCACGCCCTCCGCCGCGGCCTCGCGGATCGCGCGCTCGGTAACGCCATTGCAAAGACAAACGTACATGGCAGGCCCTGGGAAACCTAATGCGCATTTAAGTGCAAATGAGAATGATTGTCAACTGCGACCACTACCCCCGCGCGAAGTCCTCCCGCGGGGCCGTACTCAAGGGAGCGAATCGAACCCGTCTTTGTAGAGGACATCGACATCGAACGCCGCTGCGGCCATGTCCGCGACGTCCGCGCCTGCCGCGATCGAACTGCCGGCCGCGACGATGCGCTCGCTCTGAACGCCCAGCGCCGAGACGCGGTTCGATACTTCCGGTCCGTCACGGTACTTGACCGTCACCAAACCCGCGTTGCCGAAATCTGCGTCGACCGTTCCTGCAGGCGAGAGGCGCAGCAGGTACGCTTGTGAGTTGCCGGCAGAATCCGTCGCATTGACGCCAAGGACGACCTTGCCGTCGTTTTGCAGTGCGACGGAACTCGCGCTGGACGCCGATGCGCCATCGATACGCCCGAAAACGATGCCGCCGGTGCCGAACGAGGGATCGGAATGGCCGTCCGTCCCGAGGCGCGCAACGTAGTAGCTGCCCGAACTCGCGTCGCTCGAGCGACGATAACCGCTCACGATCACACGGCGTTCGGCGTCGATCGCCACGCTCTCGCAAGAGCTGCTAGGCTCCGATCCAGCGGCGTCGTCGATTGGAAGCTGCGTCGAGAACGCCGGTGCGGGATCGCCTTGCTCGTCGAAGGCCGCGAGTATCGATACGGTATTCGTGCCTGAGGCGTCTTCCGCACTACCGCAGGCGAAAATGGCGGGTGCCGTGGGATCGGTATCGTCGGGAACGTCGATTGCCTGTTCGATTACTGCGTTCGTGAGCTTCCATACGATGATTCCGACCGTGTTGTTCGAGTACTGGCCGAAGCGCTCGAGACCCTTTCCGTCAGGCATCAACACGGCAGCATAGATGCCGACGGGCGAACGCTGCCCGATCAACAGGATGCCGCCGTCGCGGCGAAGCGCCGCGCCCGGACGCTCCGGGAATCCCGCTTGTACTTGGTAACCGTACCCGCTCCCGCCGAATGTGGTATCGATCGATCCGGCGGCGTCCGTCGCAACCTCGTAGTTGTTGTTCGGCGTGGTCGAGTTGTCGACGCCGACGACGATGGTGCCATTCGACGGGCTGGAACCGACAAGCTTGGATGTGAACACCGGCAACGTGCCTTGCCCATACGGGAACGATGTGACATCTACGATGCGCAAGCCGATTTGCCCAGGAAATTCTTGGCCGGAACGATCGAGACGAACGAGGCCGATCGCATCGTAATTGCCGCTCATGCGTACCGGGCCGCTCAGGAGAACATTGCCGTTGCGATCGAATGCGAGTGCCGTCGCCGCGGACGCGCCGAGTGCCGGGGCACCGTACGCGATAATCGCGTGACCCGCATGACCGAACGTGTGGTCGGGCTGGCCGTCTGCCGCGCTCGAAAACTGCGCTGCCAACGCCGCATACAGACCCATGGCACTCAGGATTCGACGCGATGTCAGACACGTTCGCATAACGATCACCTTTCGTGGCTCGTCAAGAGATACGTCGAGGCGGGGCGCTGCGCGCCACCGACGGGCCGATCACGCATGGCCGTTGCGCACTATCTCTTCGAGCAGGCGGCACAGCGCGCCGCGCGCGCTCGGCCTAAGCCGCCGGAAAAAGTCGAGCAGCGCTTCTTCCTGCTCATCGCGTGCGAAGGTGCGCAGGTTCACCGATGTGGCTCCCTCGCCAATAGGCGCTGCCGGCGCGCCGTCGCCCGTGGCGAGCCAGTGGAAATTGGTGCACGTCGCGACGGCGATGGCACGCAAGCGAGCAATGCCGGGACGAGTGCCCGTCACCTTTTCCCATTGTGCGACGGCACTCGGCGTCACCCCGAGCCGATGCGCCAATTCCGCTTGAGAGAGTCTCGCGGCACTCCTTGCCAGTCTGAGGCGATCCGAAAGATGCGCCAGCAGGATCTTGTTCACGAGCGCTCTCCCCGCAACGTCGTTGCGGGGCGTATACGCGAGGTTATGACAATTCCCGCCAGCCTAACGGAACGGCAGCGAACAGGCTCAGTATGCGTCGATCGCGAGATCGCCGTTGCGCATCTCGACGATCGGCAAGCGGCAAAAGGCCTCGGCGAACGGAGCGAGGTGTCGCAAGGCCCGCGCATATACCGAGCGCTTGAACGAAACGACATGCGCTGCGGGATACCAGAAATCGACCCAGCGCCAAAGATCGAATTCAGGCTTTTCGGTGAGGTCGAGTCGCACCTGCGATTCGTCGCCGAGAAAACGCAGCAGGAACCATACCTGTTTCTGGCCGATGCACAGCGGCTTTTCGTTGTGGCGCAGATAACGGCGTGGCAGGCGATAGCGCAACCAGCCCGGCGTCATCCCGAGCACCTCGACGTGTTCGGGACCCAAGCCCGTCTCTTCGTGGAGCTCGCGGTACATCGCTTCGACGGGCGTCTCGTCGCTGCGCATTCCGCCTTGCGGGAATTGCCAGCCGTCGCGAAACGCTCGCCTTGCCCAGAACACCTGGCCGTCTTCGCGTAGCAAGATGATGCCTACGTTCGGACGATAGCCGTCAGGATCGATCACACCTAACTCCAAAGCCGCACAAGGGAATTTTTCCACAGCGGCCGCAACGTAAGCAAGGCGTGCGCCGCCCTTTCGCCCTACCTGCGGCTTGACAGGCGGCAGTACAATACGAACAATCACGCCCCCTTGCGGGGAAGCCCGGTCCGCGTGGCAATGTAGCTCAGGCGGTTAGAGCGCGGCACTCATAATGCTGAGGTCGGTGGTTCGAGCCCACCCATTGCCACCACTCCTGCGCCATCGCGAGCTCCGATGGAAATCTTCAAGACCTTCACGATCGAGGCGGCCCACCGGCTGCCGAACGTGCCGACCGGGCACAAGTGCGCGCGCCTGCACGGACATTCGTTCCGCATCGACGTGCACGTCGCGGGCGAGCCGAGCGCGGAGCTCGGCTGGATCATGGATTTCGCCGACATCAAAGCCGCGTTCGCGCCAATCTTCGAGCGGCTCGACCATCGCTATCTGAACGATATCCCCGGCCTCGAAAACCCGACGAGCGAACTGCTGGCGGTTTGGATCTGGACGGCTCTCAAGCCGTCGCTGCCGGCGCTGAGCCGGATCGTCATCCATGAAACGTGCACGTCCGGGTGCTCGTATACCGGCCCGAAGTCGTAGCGCAACTGCACAAAACACGGCAGCGCTGCCAAGCTCTTCCGTGATAGTGTTGAAACATTTCGTTAATATTTTCATCGATTTATGAGCCATTCGCCGGCTCAGGCAGCATCATGTTGCATTGCACAAAGTTTTCGCGTATAGTTTCCCTCACACTCCCAACAGATCCCGCGAGGGCACTACCATGTACGAGCAGATCAATTCGCAAGTTCTGGCGCTGAGCAAGAGCTTCGCCGATACCGCGCTGAAGGCCCACGGTCTCACCGTCGAAGGTTTCGAGCGCATCACGTCGCTGCAGCTGAAGACGCTGGAAAACCGCGTTTCCGCCGCGGTCGAGTTCTGGTCCGAAGCCGCCGAAGTGCGCGATTTCGACGGCCTGAAGGCCATCTGGCCGAAGGGCGTCAACCTGGTCAAGGAAACGACCGAGAAGTTCTATGCGAACGGTCAGGAAGTCATGGGCGTCAGCCTCAAGACGTCCGAAGCGCTCGGCCAGCTTGCCAAGGGCAGCTTCGAAGCCGCGAACGACACGTTCAACAAGCAGGTCACCGCCGTGAAGAAGGCTGCCACGCCGGCCAAGTAATAACAGGGCACAAAAAAACACCGCTGCGCGAGCTCCCTCCCCTCGAATTCCGCAGCGCTTGTAGGCCGGGTGATCTTCGATCATCCGGCCTTTTTCTTTTTCGACGTGTCGCGCACGTTCGTTTGTGCCAAACTCGCGGCGCCGTGAACGCACGCATGCCCTCATGCCGAGTCTGATCGTCACCTCCGGCGTTCTTGCCGGACAGGTCTTCAGCTTCGCGGACAACGCCGTGGTCGGGCGCGGCCAGTTTTCCGAAGTGAGATTGAACCACCCGACCGTCTCGCGCCGCCACGCCCTGATTCGCAACACGGAGCAAGGCTACGAGCTGCGCGACCAGGACAGCGCGAACGGTACTCGCGTACGCGGCCAACGCATCACCGAGGCCGTCCGCATCGGCGACGGCGACGAGCTCGAGTTCGGCGAGATCAAAGCGATCTTCCGCGCCGAAGCGAGCGAACGCTCCGCCGCACGTCCACCCGAGGCACCGCTCGACAATGCGACGCGTGCGCGCTCGTCGGTCGAAGTGAAGCGGCTGGCAGCGGCGGCGATGCCCGAAGCGCCGGGGCTGCGCGAACTCCTGGCCCGCCTCAAGATGTGCCACGATCTGGGAGCGCTCGCCTACCGCGAGGCGCCGCTGCGCGAGCAGCTCGCGAGCGCGCTCGAGATCATGATCGCTGCGTTCCCGAAGATTTCGCGCGCAGCAGTCTACAGCCGCCTGGCGGCCGGCGAGCACCTTATTCCGATCGCCGAGCGCAATGCGGCCGATGCGCCGCCACCGTTCGCGCAGGCAGAAGCGTTCCTGAGCGAAGCGCTGCGCATTCAGCACGGCATCAATGTGAGCGACGCAGTGAGCCACGACGCGCTCGCGTCCAGGCTCGGCGCGCAGGATCTGCCGACGAGCCTGCTCGGCATGCCGCTACGACTCGGCAACGACGTGTTCGGCGCGCTGTATCTCGAAAGCGACGAAGCGGATGCATGGCGAGCCGCCGATCAGGAGCTGTTTTTCGGCGTGGCCGGCCAGCTCGCGTGGATGATCGCCGCACAGCAAGCGCAGTCGCCGGAGCGCGCGATAGAAGCGCACGATCTCGCGTTGGCGCGGCGCATCCAGCAGCGGTTCCTGCCGCAGTCGCCGCCCGTACTGCCAGGCTACCGCATCGCGGACAGCTATTCGGCCGCGCGCGTGATCGGCGGCGATCACTACGATTTCTTCAGCTACCGCGACGGCCGCCATGGCATCGTCATCGCAGACGTCTCGGGAAAATCGATCTCGGGCGCCTTGTACATGGCGCGCCTCAGCGTGCAGGTGCGCACGATGGCGCGGCATCTGGCAGGCCCCGTGGAGCTGCTCGGCGGACTCAACCGCAAGCTCTACCAGGAGCTCGAGCCCGGCATGTTCGTGACGATGCTCGCAGCGATGATCGAGCCGGAATCGGGCATCCTCACGTTCGCCTGCGCGGGTCACCCGGCGCCGCTGCTGCGCACGCCCGAAGGCAACGTCAGCGAGCTCGCCGAGCCCGGGGCGCTGCCGCTCGGCGCGATGTCCGACACGACGTTCCACGAATATACGGCGGCGCTCGCACCCGGATGCTGCGTACTGTTCTACACCGACGGGCTCGACGAAGCGCACAATGATAAAAATGAACTTTTTGGAAAAGAGCGCGTCATTGGCTCGCTGCGCGAGAGCAACGGCAGCGCCCAGGACGTGCTCGACGGGCTGCTGGCCGACATCGCCCGGTTCACCGCGGGCGAGCCGCAAAGCGACGATCTGACGTTGATCGCGCTCTCGCGCGACCGCACGCGCTGATCAGCGCTTGCCGCCGAACAGACCGCGCAGCTTGCCGATGACTCCGGGTGCCGGCGGCGGCGGGGGCTCGGGCGCCGGCGGCGCCTGCACCTTCGGCACGGGAACGGGTTTGGCGGGCGCCGGTTTCGGTGCCGCCGCCTTCACGCCGAGCAGCTGCGCCGCGGCCCGCGCGAGCTCGGCGGCTTGCGGATGCGGCGCGCCCGAGCTTTTGCCCGAGCCGATGAGCTCGGCGGCGCGCTTGGCCACGTCGCTGACCACGGGCTTCGGCGCTGGGGCTTGACCGAGCGCGCGCATCGCGCTGGCGCGGTCCGGAAAAATCGTGAACAGCTTCGAGAAGCCGGCGACGTCGAACACCTGCTGCACCGACGTATTGAGACCGCAGAGT